>DATEHX010000068.1:0-40829 GCA_035279345.1 Pyrinomonadaceae bacterium
GAGGCACTCCTTGAGGCTTCGGCCTACAGCTTTCTTAAGGCTTCGGGTTGGATAACTTTAGCGGGGAGTTTGCTATCTATCTTGCAGTCGCCAACTGCTCGGCTCTTGGGAAGAGGTAGCCGTCATATAACACTTACTGAGGAAAAGATCAATAACTTCTCTCACCAAACAAAAACCATCCACAGATTCCGCAGAGTCAATCTGCGTAATCTGTGGATGGCTTTAATAAGAAATGAAATCAGTGTCCGCGGTCCTGGCGGTCGGATCCCTGAACCTTCACGATCTTGTTATAAACGCCGAACAGCAGCATCGGCGCAACCCACTCGCCGACAAATAAACTGGCGTGCTTCTTTCCCATCAACCGTAGCAATGCTGACGCTCCGATAGAACCTATCGCAGCCCAAAGAAACGTGTCGGATGGAAGTTTAGCTGTCTGTTGTTCGATTGTGCGGGCGATTGGACCTTCCTTGTGTTCGCCGCCGCGATTAGTCATTTGGCCTTGAGCGGAGCCATGGCTTTCACCCATAGCGCCCGCATTAGTCCCCGCATTCGTCTGACCCATTGTTGTACTCATTGTTTCCTCCCCTTGGTCTGAACTGATGATTTATGCTTCTGCGCTGTCCAAAACACACTCTGACAACCACGTGCGAACGTTTAGCAGGTGACGTTCCTCGTCTGCGAGTGCTGCTTCAAACTCCGTTTTCATTTCGTCGTAGCCGAGATTGTCGGCCAGCTTGATCAACAACTCCCAGCCGGCGTTGTCAGTCAGTTCCGCGGTCAACATTGCCGAAAGGCAATGGGCCATCGAACTTCTCGGATCTGTCAGCACCTGCACGAGACCCATCGATGCAACACCGGTGACGTCCGCGCTCGGACTCTCTACTGTCGGATCGGCACCCAAACCGGCGATCGTGTCGTTGAGCAGCAGGAAGTGCTCCAACTCTTCGAGCCCTATTTGTTCGATCTCTTCAAGTGTCGGGCCCGGGGTTTCTTCACCGAGCATTTCACACTTGTTCAGCAAAGCTTCGTAGAGACGTGTTCCCGTGCGCTCGAAGGCGAGTCGCTCGCTGAGTTTGTCTAACAACACGGCCATTCCGATCTCTTCTTCATCCGCTTCGCCCTCTTCAGACGCGGGCACTACCGGCATCGAGCCGATCGGAAACCCTTCCGTGATGTACTCGCCGCGATACTCGGCGATCTCTTCCGCACCACCTTCAGAACTCGGATCCGCGGTGGTTGCTCCTTCGATCAACTCTTCGGCAAGCTCGGGCGACGTTTGCAGGCCCGTGCGATTCCCGGTCATTTGTGCTGCTGTACCCCTTGTACTCATGCTGATGCTCCTTTAGCGAATACGCTCTTCCTTTCGACCAATTCTGTTCCCGGTGTCCAGTTGTAACCGGCCGCAACCACCTCCGACGGCGAGCCTTCGGAGTTCATCTGTTCGCGATAAGCGATCGACTTCGGTGCGCGCTCGGCTTCCTCATCTTTGTGAATGAACTCGGTTCCGGCTGCACGCAAATCCACTTCCGCGTTCAGCGTCTCGCGTACAAACTGGCGGTGAGTGTCGTACTCGATCGGTTCCGGCAGCGTTTGCGGCAGCAGTTCGGCGGGATCGCGTTTTTCAAACTTCTTCATCATGTCCATGACAAGGTGCAGGTGTCCGAGTTCGTAGTTGCAGCAGCGTTCCCAAATCTGCCGGATGCGTGGATTTGTTTCGTACGTCATGCAGCCGAAGTAGTTGTAAACCTCCATTGCTTCGTGCAGCAGCCATCTCTCCAGCGGCGTTTCGTTTGGATCGAGCAGCGACTCGTATTGGGTGGTGTGTTGCTCTTCGATCGACGCGATCTCGGCATAAAGCTGGCGCGCGATGGGATCGGCGAACATCGGTCCGATGGTCATGTAGTAGTCGTGTGTTTGGTTCTCCGCGGCCGTGATCGTGGCGGCGTGGATCTTTGTCAGAGGGTCGGCGGTAGTGCAGTCGTAGTGATTACGCAGGTCGTCTTCGGGCGCACGATGTTCGACCATCGTGGGCCTTCCGGGCATGATGTCGGAATAGTTTTGAATAATGTTGTTGGCGTCGGCGCCCATGACGCGATCCATAAGTGCGGAGAAGCGATACAAGTGATCGAAGTCTTCGAGCAGGCCGAAGCGATAGACCTGCGCGAGGTATTCGTCTGGTTCGTGTTGGGCGACGCTGGCGGTGACTTCGATAGCGACTTGTTCGAAAGCGATCGTGGTTTCGAGTGGCGATAGATCAGCCGGCAACAACCAATTGACCATGGTTTGCTGGTGTTGCTCGATGCGTCGCACTTGCGCGAGCGGCAGGCGCATGTCGCCGTTCAACGTGCGCGCCATCGCATGCTTCGTGCGGAGCGCGTCGGATTCGAGGCCGTTCATGAGAATGATACGCACGCGAGTGAACGCATCGTCGTCGAGTTTGCTGGTCGGTGTCTGGACGAGTTCGCGCCAGGTAAACTTTTGTTTGTCGAGCGGTATTCCTTTTTCTTTGAGTATGTCGAGAGTCATGTATCTCCTTACCACGCGACGACACTTCGACGCATCGCACGCGTCCGTTCTGGGTTGTTTAGTGTGGGCGTGAAGGTAGGAGAGTTGTGAAATGAGTTCGGTACGGTATCGTACGGCGCGATTAATTGTTGTTGTGTAGCGGAAGCTTTCGTGATGATCGAGGTTCGCAACTCTCGCTCACTTATGGCTAACGCAACTCTGCTTTCGTTCTCTGCTCAACGGCTGCTTGCACTGTCTAGGCAACTCGTGCGGACTGGCGTCGCTTTGCGCCTTCCAGATATCTGCGTGTTACACTCAGTTGCGTCACACGATCGCCGAGGTCGCACTCGCCATCTCACTATTCGGCCGAGTGCTTGTGCCCCTGTAGCTCAACGGTTAGAGCAGCAGACTCATAATCTGTTGGTTCGGGGTTCGAATCCCTGCGGGGGCACTACATCTGCACACTATTGTGTTGTTCCCACGTCAGTTGCTTATGCGGCTTGGCTCCACTCCTGTACAAAATACTAGTTGAGGCTCGAATCTGAAAGGTCAACGCGTTGAAACGCTATATCAGTTTTAAGTTTTCGGGCAGGTGCGGTTCTTTAGTTGACCGTGTACACTCTATCCCATGATCTCACCCGAAGAACTTGTCGGTGAGGAATGGGCCGCGTGGTATCGCCTTTCACCAGTCGAGCGTTGGCGCGAATCGGAAGAGCTCTGGCAAATTTATTTCCACTTTGGTGGTTCGCTTGACACGCAACCCGATACTCAAAGTCCTTTCTTTGATCCGCGCGCACCGCGTACACGCCCTTCTAATGGGCGGCCAGGCATGCGTGTTCTACGGCGCAGCCGAGTTTAGCCGCGATACCGATCTCGCTATTCTTGCCAGTTCTGAGAACCTCGCCAGACTCAAAAGAGCATTAGCAGATTTGCAAGCCGACGTAATCGCGGTCCCGCCGTTTGAGGCAAAGTATCTTCGCAAAGGCCACGCGATACACTTTAGGTGCCATCATCCTGAGGCCGTTGGAATGAGAGTCGACGTGATGACGAAGATGCGTGGTGTCGACTCCTTCCCAAAACTCTGGACTAGACGTACAACTGTCGAAATCGATGGGGACTCTATAAATTTGATGTCTCTCCCTGACCTGGTCCGGGCTAAAAAAACACAACGTGACAAAGATTGGCCAATGGTCCGCCGACTCATCGAGGTAAACTACTTCGAGAATCGCGAAGACCCTACCCGTGAGCAAATCCGTTTCTGGTTTCTCGAACTGCGGACACCCGATCTGCTTATCGAATTAGCCCAATCGCAGGGACGAATACCGGCTCACTTACGTCGCACGCGTCCACTTCTGGGACTTGCCCTAACGGGCAGTAACTCCATATTGGCAAATGCACTTCTTGCAGAAGAGCAGAGAGAACGTGAAGCTGACTGGGAATATTGGGCTCCACTCAAGAAGGAGCTCGAAAGCCTCCGACACTCACGAGCATCGCAGGCCAAGCGTTGAATGTTGTTTCAAAAACCTGGATTCCGAGGCAAAACATTCGTCGCGATCCAACCATGAGTTGGTGTGCCACTTGTGTGCCAACTCAGCGCAACTCAGCTGGCTCAGTCGCACAGATAAACAAGTCGAGCTCGAAATCCTAAACAAATCAGCATCAGCCGATACGCAACTGAACGTATAGGAACTCACGTTGCGAGACTCATAATCTGTTGGTTCGGGGTTCGAATCCCTGCGAGGGCATTACGTAAAAGCAGTCCTCCAGCCAACCTCTTAACGGAGGCCATCTAATTTGTTTTTTTCCTGGTTGGTTTCTTTTTGAAAGTTTTGGATTTTACTCGCGGGCGAAGCTGGGTTTTATTTGGCGTCACACTTGGTCCTTTAGCAACAATCTCGCTCTCAACGTCAACGATTACATTTGATGTACCAGCTATTCCTTGACCTCTTATTGTCAAGTCCAATCCTTCGATGTCCTGAACGGTGAACGAAAAATCCCCTGTCGTGTGACTAGCCATTTCTTTATATCGTTCCTCAGCCGCGTCAATTGTTTGTGCTGAGACATTATAAGCACTTAGCAATTCCCTTAGGGCTCTACTGCCAGATGCGACATCTTTGACGCAACTACATTTGCAAATAGAGCCGCGCTGAACGCATACGCTGCGGTAGCCCTCTTGGCAGTCACCGGTACAACTTTGTGTGGTTTGAGGAATAAACGTCAGCGCAACAAGCCACAAGACCACCAATGCAGTGCCTATCATCAACTTGTTCCTTTCTCGGTAATCACAACTGTTCCGCTAACAACGGCGTAGTCAACCGCAATGCTAACTTCGTTGAAGATTCGATCTAGTACACTTTTTAGCGAGACGGAACTTAACTGTGAGGGAATTTTCACCGCACGCCCCTTTAGTTTTGCAGACAACTTAGAATCCAACGTGATACCGCCTGTAAGAGCGGTTAGCCGTTCGATTAGTTGGACGGCATCGTAAGTCCCGGCATCCAGTGTTACCTCGGATTCTAACGCACGCGGCAGCCCCGTCGGCTGCACCACCAAATTGGCCGGACTGAAAAAGAAGACGATTGCGAAATACAGCTATCGCGCCGCCAGCTCGTACGGCGTTACCTACTTCAACACTTATAAAGCCAGGTATCATGGCGGCAACACCTGCCGCAGCTAATGCGAGAACAATTCTAAAAACTGTATATTGAAAAGAGGACGGATTTGGGATAAAGATTGCAATCACCAGTATTAACACTATAAAAACAATCCCAAAAATGTATGCTCCTGTTCTCTGTTCTTTTTTCTCAAGTGCCATCTGGTTTCTCCTAAGATGTTGCTCGTCTCAGGTTTCGTTCTTAGTCCTCTTCAAACCGTCCTGTCGTAAGGAGTAAGCAATTTGAATTCGCCGTCTAGTTCAGAATCCGACGGCATTCTCAATCAAACGATTTAGCGATCCCAAATCAGCAGTCGAACTCACTCTATATGTCGCTAGGCTTTTGAGTTCCCGGTGGCTTCAAATCTGCCTCCAGCTAAGGTTTAGCCTTGTCGCTAGGTTGAATTGAGTTGCGAGACTCCTAGGTTACGCGGGTGAAGAACGGGGCGCTTATATGCCAAAAGCGATCCTAAGTCAATGGAGACGTTTGTTTTCTCTCATGATTTCTTCATTCACCCCGCTATACGGGCTCATAGATAGTAGAGTTAATGAACTTTGTCTGCACTGTTTGAACAGGAGACCTCTAACTGCTACCGCTTTACACTACGAAGCATCCTGCTTCTGTGCTTGACGAACGGGAATCTGTGGTTCGAGTTCGAATCACTGTGGGGGCAGTAACACCTCTTGCCATGAAAACTTTCAGTCCCAGGAATCAGCGCAAGGACGCAAGACGTAGATCGGCGAGTTGCCGTTCCTGACCCGTAACAGTAACGAAGGAAGAAGCGAGATGATGGTGGACCACTTTGGAATATTTATAAGCCGTAACAAATGCTTCAAACAGAAATGGGAAACGAATCTTCAACAGACCATACAGAGTTTTTCCACCTTGCTGGAACGCGCATCTCCCTCACGCGCGGTTCACGAGTTCTTCGAGCGCGGTGACGGGTTGTACGCCGGTTAGGGCGAAGCGGCGGTTGGCGATGAAGGCTGGGACGGAGTGGAGGCCTAGGGTGGCGGCTTCGTTTTCATCGAAGAGAACGTCCGGTTCGAATTGCTTGGTGTCGAGCGCAGTGCGAAGAAGAGAGTCGTCGAGATTCAGATCGCGTGCGAGCCGCACCAGGACGTCTATCTCGCCGATGTCTTCGCCTCGTTCGAAGAACGCGCGAAATAGGGCTTCGTTATAAGCACCGAGTTGATTTTGCGTTTGCGCCCACTTCGCGGCTTCGTGTGCGCGGCGCGAGCGGGGTTGAATCGGTGGCAAACGCATCGTGATGCCCAACTGCTCCGCGAGCGGATAAACGGAATCTCGCCACACACGCGTCAGATATTCCCCGGCCGGATCGCGCGCCGGCACAGGATCGGGTCGCAGCTCAAACGCCTTCCAAACAACCCCGACATCCGGTCGTGCTCTCATCAGTTCGTGCAGGCTTGGCTCCGCCAGCCAACAGAACGGTCAAAGGTAATCCGAAAACACTTCGATACGTACTGGCATTAGCACCACCTTAGCATTTGTTGCGAAATGCGCAATTAAAGAATGATACACTTCAAACGTCTCAATGCTGTTCCTACATTCGCCCGAGAGAGCAGCACCATAAATCGAAAGGACTCAGAAGATAATGTCTTCCTTCTCTCGGCGCTTGCTCACTTCTTTCGTCTTACTTTTAACAATCGTACTCGCATCGGTAATCGCATCCGCGCAAACCGCGCCTTCGGCCGATATCGTCGTGTTCAAGTCCGGTGACGAAGCGGTGGCACTCGGCGGCCAGATAACTTACAGCCTCTCCGTCTTTAATGCCGGACCAGACGACGCGGTCAATGTCGTTCTCACTGATCTGCTTCCTGCTAACACATCTTTCGTAGACGCTTCGACAAACACCGGATCGGTTTCATTCGACGGGACAACGTTAACTGTCAACGTCGGCACGCTCCCGTTCGACAGCACCGCGACCGCCACGTTCATCGTTCAGGTCAACCAAAACACACCGCGCGGTACAACCATCAGCAACACCGTAGAGGCTACGTCTGATACGTCAGACCCGGACACGTCGAACAACTCCGCAACAGCATTTACCGTCGTCACCGGCCCCTTCGCCGGCGACGTTCTCATCAGCGAGTTTCGTCTGCGCGGGCCGAGCGGAGCAAACGACGAATTCATCGAACTCTACAACAACACGGAAACTCCAATCGCGGTCGCCACTACCGACGGCTCTTCCGGCTGGGCACTCGCCGCTTCCGACGGCGTCATCCGTTTTGTTATTCCAAACGGCGCAATCATCCCCGCGCACGGACATTTCCTCGGCGTCAATTCCACCGCATACAGCCTTTCGTCGTATCCGGCCGGTAACGACGGCGCGACCGCGACGACCGCAACCGGTGATGCCACTTACACGACGGACATCCCTGACAACGCAGGCATCGCGCTTTTCCGCACGTCAACCACCGCGAACTTCTCGACGTCCACGCGTCTCGACGCCGCTGGTTCAACCGCGGAAGCCAATACGCTCTACAAAGAAGGAACCGGCTACCCGGCGCTCACTCCTTTCAGCATTGATTACGCTTTTGTTCGCGACACGTGCGGCAAGGGCGGATCGATCACGACTTTCGGCACGTGTCCGACCAACGGGCTGCCGAAGGACACAGACAACAATGCTGCAGACTTTTACTTCGTCGACACCAACGGCACATCCGCCGGAGCCGGGCAGCGTCTCGGCGCTCCGGGACCGGAAAACTTGTCGAGTCCAGTACAGCAGAACGCTAATGTGCTGGTCCTGAATTTAGATGGAACGGTGGGCAGTTCGGCGGCGCCGAATCGCGTGCGCGATCTCACTTCACATCCACCGAACAACTCGACGTTCGGCACGCTCGATCTACGCAGGCGCGTAGTTAACACAACTGGCTTTCCAGTCACGCGTTTGCGTTTTCGCGTTATCGACATCACGACGTTTCCGGCGCCTTCGGGAATCGCAGATCTTCGACCGCGCACCTCAACCAGTTTGACGGTGAACGGCATTAATGATGCAGACACCTGCGCTGGCGCTACACCTTGCAGCGTGACGGTGCTGGGGACCACACTCGAACAGCCGCCCACACAGAGCAACGGCGGTGGTTTCAACTCGTCGCTCTCGTCTGACACGGTGACGCTGGCTACGCCGCTTCAACAGGGCGAGTCGATTAACGTTCATTTCCTGCTCGGCATACAGCAGACCGGGTCGTTTAAATTTTTCATCAACGTCGAGCTGCTAACGGATCAATCAGGCGGAGAATTATTTAGCTCGCGGCACAAGGCCGCGCGGCGATAGAATTCAAAACGGCTCGAATCCTTCCTCAGGAGAAAAGTTATGACTCCCACATTTGTCCTGACGCTAAGCGTGTCTCTACTCCTTCTTTTTCCTTCAACATTTGCCAAGCAGGTCACACCTTTGGCCGGCGAGGTCTTCGGTCCTGAAATAAAGATCACGCCTGACGATCCTGTTATGGGTGACCAATTCGGATCGAACCTCGCGATCAGTGGTGACACGGCGGTGGTTACAGCCGCGATAGGAAACAGTCTCTCAATTCACAAAGGCGGCCTGGTCTACGTTTTTGTTCGCGGTGAGAATGGCTGGGTTCAACAGCAAAAACTCTCGGGAGAACCCGAAACCCAGAACAGTTCGTTCGGTGTTGGTCTCGCAATTGACGGGGACACGATCGTCGTAGGAGATCAGAATGTTGTTAGCGGCGGCGCGCTTACCGGCGCCGCGTATGTTTTTCAGCGACAAGGAACCGTTTGGTCACTACAACAGAAGCTGATTCCCGATCAGGGTGGACCAGACGCCGAATTCAGCAGCTTCGGCCAGGCGATCGCAATCCAGGGTGACACGATTATCGTTGGCGCGCCGTTATACAACACGGCAAGCAATTTCGCCGGCGCCGCTTTCGTCTACGTCCGCAGTGGTGATACGTGGACGCAAACGCAAAAGCTGACTGCCAATGACGTGGCGGCGGAGGCCGTTATGGGTGTCTCTGTTGCGATCAGTGGTGACACGGCAGTTTTTGGCGCTGTGGGTGATTCAATCAACGGCCGAAACTCCGGCGCCGCATACGTCTTTACGCGGCAGAACGGTCTCTGGAGTCAGCAGCAGAAACTCAAAGCTCACGACCCTTCCGAAAACGCGCTTTTTGGTCAAAGCGTTTCCGCGAGCGGCGACATTATTGTTGTAGGTGCGCCGGGCGACATTGTTGGAAACCACACCGTTGGCGCCGCTTATATCTTCAGACGAGGAAATGCAGGTTGGACCAACGAGAAAAAACTCTTGTCGAGAGATTCAGACGCGGTTGACGGTTATGGTTGGACGGTCGCTGTCGACGGAAACACGATCGTGGTAGGTCACTTCGGCGATCAGGATGTCGCTATCGTTGGTGGCGCGGCTTACGTTTACCAGTTGAATGGAAATTCGGGCTGGTCGCTGAAACAGAAGTTGATCGCCAGCGACACTGCGCAATTCCACAACTTCGGATTCAGAGTGGCCATCAGCGGAGAGACGATTCTCATTGGCGCGCATGGCGACGATCGCGGCGGCGGCGCCTTCGACGATTTCGGCGCGGCTTACATTTACGAAGCTCTGCCGTGAAGTGATGCGTCGGTTTGTGTCTCATCGCTCGGCAAACGAGATCTTAAGCGGCGGCGCACCGTGATTGGTGCGCCGGCTTGCTAATAGTGCATCGAGAGACCAGCGGCCGGGGCCGGCGGCGAGCAGGAAGGCACAGGTAAACAGTTGGGCGAATTCGGAGCGGATTTCGTGCAGGACGGCCCATAGACCGATCTGCGGCGGCACCGGCGGCAACGGCAGCGGAGAAGTTCCCAGGTACAACGTGATCTTTGTCGACGCCATTGCCACCAACATCTCAATGATGAACGGCACCGCGATTAACCGCGTCAAGAAACCCGTCAGCAACAACACACCACCAACAATCTCAAACCAACCGTCGGCACTGGCGATGAAATGTGGCGCGGGAAAACCGAGCTTCGTAAAACGTCCGATTCCCTGATTCGGATACACGAACTTCAGTATGCCTTCCCAAAGAAAAACGGATCCCGCCATCAGTCGCAGCATGAGCGTCGCACTCGGACCATCGGTCGGAGGATTCAACAGCCAGTTAGTCAGATTCTTCATTTCTTTCACTCCCATTAAGATTAGTAACATTGCTATCGACTATCCAGACTGAGACTCGCGCGGGAATATTCCTGGGAATAAACCCGAACGCGCTTCAGTCTTCACTTCAAAGGGGATCGAAACGAGCGAGGGATTTCGTTGCCAGAACAAAGCAAAGTCGTTCGGTTTGAAGAGATTGCTTTGCCGCACCTGACGGCTGCTTACAATCTCGCGCGTTGGTTGGTCCATGACGACAGTGAAGCCGAGGATATCGTCCAGGAAGCTTACTTGCGCGCTTTTAAGTTCTTTGGCGGTTATTACGGAGGTGATTCGCGCTCGTGGTTGCTGACGATTGTCCGGAACACTTGCTACACGTGGCTTCAACAAAATCGGGTGCTGCGATTGGCGGACCCGATCGACGACAAGCTTGACGAAGCCGGTGTTGACGTTTCCGATCCCGAGACACTGCTTTTGCAGAGTGTCGACTCACAGATCGTGCGACAAGCGTTGCAAGAGCTCCCGGTCGAGTTTCGGGAAGTCGTGGTGCTGCGTGAAATGGAAGATCTCTCGTACAAGGAGATCGCTGACGTGGTCGACATCCCGATCGGAACCGTTATGTCGCGACTAAAACGCGGACGACAACGATTGCATACATTGCTCGCGAAGCGCATGGGAAAGGAGGCAAGCATTGAGTTACGACGAAACGCGTGAACTGATTGACGGCTATCTCGACGGCGAACTGGATATCGTGAAAAGCATGGAGGTCGAGAAACATCTGCGAGCTTGCGGCACCTGCACGCAAAGTTATCAGGCTATTCGCAATGTTCGGGCAGCGGTCGGGCAGAGCGGGGTGCGGTTTGATCCGCCCGCGGATCTCGAAAAACGTTTGCGCTCCGCTCTACGGCGAGAAAACGAACCCGAGCGCAAGTCGTTCGTACTTCGGTGGCGCTGGTTAGTAGCGGTAACGTCGCTGGTCCTCGTGATTGGTCTCGGGTGGGGCATTGCACAAATCCTGACGCGGAAATCAGAAAGCGATCTGCTTGCTCAGGAGATCGTTTCAAGCCATGTGCGCTCGCTTATGGCCGATCACTTAACTGATGTTCCGTCCACGGATCAGCACACAGTGAAGCCGTGGTTCGACGGCAAACTCGACTTCTCGCCTCCAGTCAAAGACCTGAGCCAGCAGGGATTCAGTTTAACTGGTGGAAGACTCGACTATATCGGCCATCGTTCAGTCGCGGCGTTAGTCTATCAACGCCGGCAACATTCGATAAATGTTTTTATATGGCCCTCAAACGACGCGGTAGCAATGAATGAACGAACATCAACGAACCATGGCTTTAACGTTATTCGTTGGTCCAACGGCGGGATGGCTTACTGGGCTGTGTCAGATCTTAATATGGATGAACTGCGGCAATTCGTTCAGTTACTGAGCTGAAAACCCGTGATCGTGCGCGAAGACCATCGCTTGCGCGCGGGTCCAAACGCCGAGTTTGTCGAATAGATTGGAAACGTGATTGCGGACCGTCTTCTCGCTAATCGAAAGACGTTCCGCGATCTCCGCGTTTCCGAGACCTTCTGTAATCAACGCCAACACCTCTCGCTCGCGTGGCGACAACGATGCGAATGCGGGATCTTCGCTGCGCGTCGAGTCTTTCACCTTCATGAAGTCGAGCACTTCGCCGCGGAAACGTTCCCACGCTGGTTCGGTTTCCAGCAGGATGTGGTTTTGCGAATCGAGTTCGATGAATTGAGCGTTCGGAATTCCCGCCGCGAGAATGTGTCCTTCGGCGATCGGAATCACATCGTCGTCGCGCGAGTGCAACACCAACGTCGGCGCTTGCACCTGGCCGAGCAGTTCGACCACGTTGATCTCGGCGCGCGTTTCAAGCAGTCGCGCGGCGATCTCCGGCGACGTTGTCTTGCGGCAGAGATCGTTAAACCAGCCGATCTGTTCCTCACTCGCACCCGGAATAAATCGTGAAGTGAACACTTGCCGGAACGCGGGATTGTTCTTGCCCCAGCCGATACGCGCCATCTCGATCAGCGCACGATAAAAACGTTCTTTGTCCGGATCGTTACGTTGATAAGTCCCGCGCGCGTAAGCGCCGTAAAGTACCAGTTGAGAAACACGCTCCGGATGCTTCACCGCGTAATCGATGCACGTCGCTGCACCTTGAGAGATACCGAGTAAGGCAAACGGCTCCTGCGGATCGACGACAGCGACCAGTGCTTCCAAATCCTCGACCCAACGTTCGAAAGAAAGGTCGCCGACGTTCCAGTCGGTCATGCCGCAACCGCGTTCGTCGTGTCGGATGAAACGGAAATGATCGCTGAAGAAACGAATCCAGTGCCGCCAGACCGGGCTTTCCCACTCGTATTCGAGATGGGTCATCCAGTTTGCGGCTTTGATCAGTGTCGGACCCGCACCCGCCTCTGCCCAGGCGAGTTGCACACCGTCACGCGTGCGGAGATAGCGAATTCGCTGTGTTGCCCGCTTGCTCATCGGACCTCACGACCGAGACAAAAGTCCTACATGAAGGCCACGGAGTATAGCCAAACCGGGACTAAACTCCCATAGCCTAAGCACGTCGAAAGCGCCATTATGCGCCGCGAATTAGCAGAAGGGGAGACAAAGACGATGCTCAAGCGAATCCTGTTTTTTGCTTACGGAACTTTCAGTTATCTGATCTTCCTCGGAACGTTTCTGTACGCTATCGGATTCATCGGCAACTTCGGCGTTCCGAGCACGCTCGACGGCGCCGCGGCCGGGCCGTTCCTGATCAGTTTCGCGATCGACGCCGGATTGCTGACGCTCTTCGCCGTGCAACACAGCGTCATGGCGCGCAAGTGGTTCAAGGCCTGGTGGACCAGGATCGTGCCCAAGCCCATCGAACGTTCGACTTACGTTCTGTTCTCGAGTGTCGCGCTCATACTGTTGTTCACCTTGTGGCGGCCGTTGGGCGGTGTGATCTGGTCGGTTGAAGATCCAACAGGACGGTTCGTGCTGCGTGCTTTGTTTGCTTATGGTTGGGCACTGGTGCTGGTTTCGACATTTCTGATCAATCACTTCGATCTCTTCGGAATGCGGCAGGTCTGGCGCTACTTGCGGAATCAACCTGAAGGCGGGATGAGTTTTGTCACGCCGGGTCCGTACCGGCTTGTGCGGCACCCGCTTTACGTCGGCTGGCTCTTCGCGTTCTGGATGACGCCGTTGATGACTTCAGCGCATCTGCTATTTTCAATCGCCACGACGGCTTACATTCTGATAGCGATCCAATTAGAAGAACGCGATCTGGTTCGCGAGCACGGCGAAACGTACGAAGAGTATCGCCGATCCGTGCCGATGCTCTTCCCGTCGCTGCGCAAACGCGAATCGAAACAAGCGGTCAGAATGCCAACCTAAGGCTTCGGTGTCGGCTCGGTTTTCGGTGCGGCCGGCGTCGTACTCGAGACGGGTTTATCTTTGCCTTCGAGTATCTTTACTACGAAAGCGCGAGTCTCATCGTAGGTCGGCTCGGGGAAGTACATTCCGTAGGTCGCGTGTCCGCCGTTTTTGAAGTAACCATCGAGGTGAAACAGGCGCTCGCCTTCTTTCGGCTTAGGCTTGCGTGTCTCGCGCCAGATGGAGTTGGTGAGCTCATACGAGCCCAGCGAGATGCGCCAGTCTTCCGCCTGCCCCGTGGCGTCGAGAATGCTAAACACATACCGAAGCGCTCGATCTCCCGTCAGCTCGAAGCGTTCGAAGGCCATGACTTTCTTGCCGTTGACTTCAAACTGATCGCGACAGTATTCAACCTGCTGCTTTAACTCCGGTGGTCCACCCTTCGTCCACATCGCAAACAATTCGGTTCGCTCCGCATCCCTCTCCGCAGTCTTTCCCAGCGTCTGATAGACCTGGATGAGCTTAGCGCGCACTTGCCAGTCTGAGGGCTCGACCTCTTTCAGTTGCTTCCACAGATCGAGGGCGGTGTTGAAATCTTTACTTGCAAAAGCGGCCATGCCGCCATTGAAGAGCAGCGCGGGATTTTTCGGCACAATCGCGAGCGCCTGCTTGTAATGAGTCAACGCCTCGGCGGGTTTGCGTTGCCCCATCAGCTTGTTGGCGTTCTCAAAAGCCGTCTCAACTTTCGCAAGGTCCGCGGGTGAGAGATCTTGCGCGAAGGCTTGCGAAGCGAGCGTCGCTGCCACAAAGCAAGCGATGAGGAAACTTACGATTCTCGACATGGGAATGCTCCTTTCGGGTCAGGCTATTCGAGGAAACCGTTAAAACGGTTCTCGATGATATCAGGGCGTTTCCACCGGGCTGAAGCCCGGTGTGAATGAGAAAAACCCTTCAACGCAAGTGGCTTTACCCGAAAAGTGCTTAACGGCTTAGCCGCCGGGATGTGAGGCGGGGCTCTGCCCCGCCGGTAGAGTTTAAGAAAGGGGTAGGGCTTGGCCCTTCGTATGGCCTTTGGCCCATGATCTTTGGGGGCTTAGCCCGACCCAGGGGCCAAGCCCATTGCATCACAACCCAACCGGCGGGGCAGAGCCCCGCCTCACATCCCGGCGGCTAAGCCGTTAAGCACTTTTCGGGCAAAGCCCACGCAAGTCGAAGATTGCACTCAATACCACTGCGTTGCTTCAACGGGAGGCGCCAATTCTGTAAACGTGCGGTCGTTGAGATCAATGACGAGCTTGGCGTTCGTCAATTCGTTCAGCACTCCTTCATCAGAAAACCCGAGCCGAAACAGCCGTCCGTAATTCGCAAACAGCAGGTCTCCGGAGTGACACCAATCCGCCCACTCCGCTCTTCCGAGTGAGATGGCCGATCCGTTCTTCGTGTCTTTCACGACGTGTTCGATGATGTACCACGGACCGTCGCGCTGTTTAATTCCATGAATGTACATCTGCAACTCGTATCTGCCGCGCGTTCGCGCATCCCGCTTCGAGTAGATGGTAGGCGGATCTAATTTGATCCAAATGGGACGCGTTAAGCCCTGTTCTATAGCTGTGCCGTCCTGGATCAGCTTCCAACCATCACGCGTGAGACGCAGGTGCATGATTGGATCGTCTTCGCCTCTACCTGAATGTTGACCGAGCGGTTTGATTTGAAACTTCGCTGGGAGGTGAAAACCTTCCGCCAGTTGCCTTTCGCCATGATTCAACTGAATAACCTTTTCTTTTTCGAAAAGTCCGCCGCCGCCCCAACAATCGCCTTTCGGCCACAACGCCAGAGCAGTAAGAAACGGCGGTTTGCTCACGGCCGTCCAGGAGAAGTAACCCGGCTTGTGATCAGCCGCGAAATAGATGAGCAACTTTCCACTAGGCGACAGATCGGAACGGCGCTCATAGATTCGGCCTTTAAACCATTGACCTTCCTGAAACTCATCCGTGTCCGTGTGCCACAGTAACAACTGCACGCGTTTCGACGGCCCGCGGCGAAACACAACGGCACGATTCGCTTCGCGCGCGAGTATGGCGTAAAGCCTGACCTGCGATTTTAGCTCAGTCAGCACGGCAATAATTAACTCACACTTCAAGAAACGGTTTCAAAAACAATTCAACTCTCACCGAATCTCCGCAACTTCTTCATTGATTCTTCTCATTTAAGTGTGATCATCCGCGCCCGTCTCAAAGGGCGCAACTCAGGTCCCAGATTCTGAGCAACGTAAATATCCGCGCCGAGACGGCCTCCCAACAATCACCCCAGCACGAGAACAGACGAAAGGGTACCCGCATGCCTGCCAGCATTCTCACCGTCGATGACGAAAATACAATTACGATCGCGCTCGACCTGCTTCTGCGCGATCACGGTTATGATGTGAATAGCGCTTCCACCGCCGCGGAAGCCCAGGCATTACTCGCCCGCCATTGGTACGATCTCGTGTTTCTCGATCTGCGTCTTCCGGACGCCGACGGAATCACGCTGCTCGAACATATCAAACAGGTCGCGCCCGAAACCGAAGTCGTAATCATGACCGCGCACGGCTCGCTTGACGTAACGATCGAAGCCATCAAACGCGGCGCCTTTTATTACCTCGAAAAGCCGTTTACGTTCGAACAAATACTGCTGCTAACCGAACGCGCCTTGCAGTTCAAAGCGATCAAAGCCGAGAACGAGTCGCACAAAGCCACTCGCATTCAAGATCGCGATGACTTCGGAATCGTCGGCAACAGTCTGAGTTTGCGACAAGTGCGCACCATCATTCGCACCGCCGCTCCATCCGACGCTTCCGTGCTGATCGAAGGCGAGTCGGGCACCGGTAAGGAGATGATCGCCAGTGCGTTACACTCACAAAGCCAGCGCGCAAAGCGGCCTTTCATTCGTATCAACTGCGCCGCGATTCCCGGCGAGTTGATCGAGTCGGAACTGTTTGGTTATCGCAAAGGATCGTTCACCGGAGCCCACAGCGATCGCCGCGGGCTAATTGAAGCAACTATGGGTGGCACGCTTCTGCTCGACGAAATCGCCGAGATGCCCGTTTATCTTCAGACGAAGTTACTGCGGGTGTTGCAGGAGCGAACAGTGCGACGGCTTGGCGACGAGCGCGAAATCCCGGTCGACTTTCGTCTTATCTCGTCGACAAATCGCGAAACCAGCCAAATGATTCGCGAAGGAACGTTGCGAAACGATCTCTATTTTCGACTCAGCACCGTGCGCATCAAGGTGCCGCCTCTGCGCGAGCGTCTCGACGATCTCGCGATACTCAGCGAAACGTTTCTGTTGCGGCTTGCTCGCAAATACAAGAAACGTATGCGCGGAATCTCGCCGAGCACGTTTTCAGTGCTCACGGGTTACAACTGGCCCGGCAACGTGCGTGAGTTGGAAAGCGTGATCGAACATGCGGTGCTCTTCGCTCAATGTGATTATTTAACGCCGGACAATCTTCCGGATCATCTGCAAACCATACCTAAGACAGGCTTCCGCTGCGTGATACCGCCGCACTTAACCAAAGAAGACATCGAACGCGAAGCGATCGCGCAAACACTCGAACGAACCGGCGGTAACATCAAACGCACCGCGCAAATACTCAACTACAACCGTCCCACACTCTATCGCAAACTACGCCGCTTCGGTCTACGCGAAACTGTCAGCACGTAAACCCCAAGCTTTGCCTTCGGTCTACGGGAAACTGTCAACACGTAAAACCCAGCTTTGCCTAAAGACCCTCTCATTCACACCGGGCTTCAGCCCGGTGTTAGAACTGAACACCACAGCGGGAAACCGTTTCAACGGTTTTCGGCAACCATGTGGAAACTCACATGTGGAACGTGACGTGACACACCGCCGCGGTTTTGTGCAACGTGGTGCAACACACCGATCATCGTTTCGCTAACAAAATACAAGGTACATGTTTTGCACCTGCAAGCTTACCCGACCAACTCCCGCAACAAGCATCCAGGAGCACACTAATGAGAACAAGGGATACGTTTGCGCAGTCGTGGAGTGCCATCTCGTTTGCCGTGATGGCCGGGATTCTGGTCTTCGTTTTTGCAGTGGCAGTCAACGCGCAGACAACTGAAGAAGAAGTCATTCCTTCATGCGCGCGAACGATCAAAGCTGACGTTGTCGCTTTTGATCAAGTGTTCTTTTACAACCGGCTCGGCGCGGTGAACCCGGCAGGTATGATCTACGCGCTGCGTCGCGACGTTGAATCGACGAGCACTACCAGCACCGCACTTGTACCCGGCAAAGTCCGCCTGAAGAAATACAAACGCGCGCGTCCGATCGTCTTGCGCATGAACGTGGGCGACTGCCTGGAGATACTTTTTCAAAATCTTCTCGATCCCGATCGCGCCGACGACAACCAACCAGCGACTCGCACCGCTTCAATCCACGTCGTTGGTCTGCAACTAAAAAACGGCATTCTCGACGACGGCTCAAACGTGGGAACCAATCCGAGCAGTCTGGTTCCGCCCGGCAACAACATCATCTACACGCTCTATGCGCAAAAAGAAGGCAATCACCTGCTTTACAGCACGGCCGCGACGACTGGCGGCGAAGGTGACGGCGGTTCTTTGCCGATGGGTTTGTTTGGTTCGGTGAATATCGAGCCAAAAGGCGCGGAGTGGTATCGCAGTCAGGTAACGGAACAAGACCTGGCGCTCGCCACGAAGAAGAACGCCGATGGAACTCCGGTACTCACGCCGGGCAAGCATCCGGTGATCAACTACGACGCTGTGTATCCGGCAAACAGCACGCGCCCCGCGGGCACGCCGATCCTGAAGATGCTCGACGCTAACAACAACATCGTGCACTCGGACATCAACGCGATCGTTACCGGACCAAATCGCGGACCGTTCCCGCCAGGCACCTATCGTCCGAATCCGGTCGAACCGGATCGCAATCAACCGTTCCGCGAATTCACGGTCGTCTATCACGACGAGATCAAAGCGGTGCAGGCGTTTCCGCAGTTTGACGACACGATCAACGGTCAGCCAAATCCGCTTGCGTTCACGCTCCACAGCGTTCGTGATGGATTCGCGATCAACTACGGCACGGGCGGCATCGGCGCTGAGATTCTCGCGAACCGTTTCGGCGTCGGACCGATGGCGAAATGCACCGACTGTTTGTTTGAAGAGTTCTTCCTGTCGTCCTGGGTGATTGGCGATCCGGCGCAGATCGTCGACGTACCGGCGAACACGAGAGACGCAAATGGGAACCTCATTCCCGGTTTCAAAGCGACCAAGGTTTTCTTCCCGGACGATCCGTCAAACGTTCATCACGCTTACTTGAACGACAACGTCAAGATGCGCGTCGCTCATGCGGGACCAAAGGAACATCACATCCATCACCTGCACGCGCATCAATGGCTCCACACGCCGGAGAGCGATAACTCGACGTATCTCGATAGCCAGGCGCAAGGGCCTGCCTATTCTTTCACCACCGAGATCGCGCACGGCGGCGCAGGCAATCGCAACAAGACACCCGGCGACGCGATCTTCCATTGTCACTTCTATCCACACTTCGCGCAGGGCATGTGGGAACTGTTTCGCGTGCACGATGTTTTCGAAGCCGGAACACAACTCGATGGAAACGGACGGCCCACCGCAACGTCGCGCAAGTTACCTGACGCCGAAATCGTCGCCGGCACGCCGATCCCGGCCTTAGTTCCGATTCCGACGATCGCGATGCCGCTCATGCCCACACCCAATTTCCAGGGCTATCCGTTTTATATCGCGGCTCAAGCCGGACATCGGCCACCGACACCGCCGCTCGACGTGATCGACGACGGCGGCTTGCCTCGTCACTACATCATCGGCGGCACTGCGGTTCATCACAAAGAACACCTGCCGCAGTTTGATCTCAATAAAGCACGGCTGGATTTTGATAAGTCACTCGTGAAGGCCGAGGCGGTGTTCGTTCCGGAAACCGGAACCACGGCCGAACTCGCCGCGATGGATTTCCACGCCGTGCGTACTCATCCGAGTTTCACGCCGGAAGGCGACGCCGCTAACTTCATCACCAACGGCCGTCCTAAAGTTAAAGGCGCTCCACTCGCCGATCCTTGCGTGAGCGACACGGGCGCCGCGGCGGGCGTGGCGCGACTTTACAAGGCTGCGAATATTCAACTCGACATCAAGCTCAACAAAGCTGCGTGGCACTTCGGCCAGTCGCGTATCTCAGCGCTGTGGGCGGACGTAAAACCCACGCTCGAAGGCACGCGCCCGCCTGAGCCACTCTTCTTCCGTGCGAACACAAACGATTGCATCACGTACCAGCACACGAATCTGGTGCCGCGAGTTTATGTTCAGGATGATTTTCAGGTGCGCACGCCTACCGACACGATGGGCCAGCACATTCACCTCGTGAAGTTTGACGTGCTTGCTTCCGATGGCGCGGCGAATGGTTTCAACTACGAAGATGGAACGTTCAGTCCCGAAGAAGTTATTGAACGCATTAAGGCTATCAGGGCTTTCAACGGCTGTCTGGGTGTTGAGTCCGGCGACGCGCGTGACGGCACGACCGTGTGTCCGAAAGCGAAACCACATCCGTTCTTCGGAACGCTCGGCGCAAAGACAACTGTGCAACGTTGGTACGCGGACAACGTGCTCAATAACCTCGGACAGGATCGCACGTTACGCACCGTCTTCACGCACGATCACTTTGGTCCCTCGACACATCAGCAAACCGGGCTTTACGCCGGTCTGGTGATCGAGCCGCAGAACTCCAAATGGCGTCATCCGGAGACGGGCGCGATCTTCGGTGGCGCCGGAGTTCCGCCGCGCTTTGACGGTGGTCCAACAAGCTGGCGCGCCGACATCCTTACTGCAAACGTGGCCGACACCTATCGCGAGTTCTTGTTGGAGTTTGCCGACTTTCAACTTGCTTACGACGGAAACCGGCCCGTGAATCCGCCGGCGAAGAATGAGCCGGGTCTTCCGTTCCTGCTCGAACCGGCGCAGATCTGTCCCGGCAGCAACTTCCCGCCGCCATGTCCGGAAGCAATCGCGGCCGCCGACGTCGGCACGATGAGCGTTAACTACCGTAACGAACCGGTGGCGTTGCGAGTGCGTGATCCAAACACAAACACGCAAGCAGGTGGTCTCGCGGGCAATCTCTCGCACGTTTATCGTTCGAACGTTACGCGCGCCGATACGCGCTTCAACGTGCAACCAAACTTCTATCCGCCGCTGACAGCAGACGTGCAACCGGGCGATCCGTTCACGCCACTGCTCAGAGCTTATGAAGACGATCCGGTTCAGATTCGCATCCTGGTCGGAGCGCACGAAGAAGGTCACAACTTCGGCGTCAATGGAATCAAGTGGAAGTTTGAACCTTCAGACGCAAATTCCGGTTTCCGCAACAACCAGATGATGGGCATCTCCGAACACTTCGAGTTTGTCGTGCCCAAACTGCCGCGCAAAGCAGACGGCAAGACGGCGGACTTTCTATATCAACCGGGCAAAGGCGTTGACGATCAGTGGAATGGTCTCTGGGGCTTGATGCGAGTGTACGCAACGAAGAAAGTCGACTTGCTCGAGCTGCCGAACAATCCGAAAAACAATTCGCTGGATTGGACCAACCAGGGCGACTTCAGTGGTGTTTGTCCGAAAGTTGCTCCGGCGCGATCGTACAAAGTGACAGCGACCACCGCGCAAAAAGCATTGCCCGGCGGTACGCTGGTTTACAACCCGCGCGAAACCAACGGCGGCAAGCTACACGATCCGACAGCAATCATGTACTTCCGTTCGGACGACCTCGACCCGATCACTGGTAAGGTTAAACCCGGCGTAGTCATCGAGCCGTTGATCCTGCGCGCGAGTGCGGGCGAGTGCCTCACGGTGGCACTGACGAACAAGTTGCCCGCGGGTACGCAGTTCGATCTCGACGGCTTCAACACGCTGCCGATGATCGTCGAGAAGTTCAATGCCAATCAGATCAAGCCATCGGCTGACGTCGGACTGCATCCGCAGTTGGTCTACCTGGACGTCACGCGCGGCGACGGCATGAACGTTGGCTTTAATCCGGTGCAGACGGTGTCTCCGGGTCAAACCATTGAATATCAGTGGTACGCGGGCGACATCGTGACTGGACTAAACAACACCGGCGTACCGACGCCTGTAGAGTTTGGCGCGACCAATCTTTCACCGGCCGATCCAATCAAACACACAAATAAAGGCGCGATCGGCGCGCTGATCATCGAGCCCAAGGGATCGTTCTGGAACGACTCGGCAGGCTCGCGCGCGCAGGTCAACATCAATCGGTCGAACGGCACTTTCTTCCGCGAGTTTGTGACGATATTCCAGAACGACATCAATCTTCGTTACAACGGATTCAATAACCCGGCGTCGGAGTTTGGCATCGCGGTGCCGAACCTTGCTGAAGCAGAGGATCCGGAAGACTCAGGTCAGAAGGCGGTCAACTATCGCACCGAACCGCTTTGGAAACGCATGGGCTTCGAGCCGGACACGCCGCTCGAAAAGACACGCGAGGTTGATTTCACCAACGCGTTATCAAATTCGCAGGTCGGCGGCGATCCGGTGACGCCCGTGTTCTTCGTGATCGCCGGCTCGGAAATGCGTGTTCGCATGTTGCATCCGGGCGGTCACCCGCGCAACGACAACTACCTGCTGCACGGTCACATTTGGGAAAGCGAACCTTACATCGACGGTTCGCAGGCGCTCGGCAGTAATCCGTTGTCGAACTGGGTCGGTTCGCAAGCTGGCGTTGGACCAGGCACGCATTTCGACTTCCTGCCGAAGAATGGAGCCGGCGGTTTGTTCCACGTGCGCGGAGATTTTCTGTATCGCACGTTCCAGTCGTTCCACTTCGACGGAGGTATCTGGGGAATAGTCCGGGTCACTAATTTGTCGCCTCAGCCACCCGGCTGCGGGCCGTGTCCCGAGGGTACCGATTGTTTATGTGCTCCGGAGACCTCGGCTACGACTCCCAATCAAGATCCGGTGACTCCTAATCCAAAGTAGGAACAACGACGATGCGAATCACCAATCTACTTGCTGGCCTGCTTGCTTGCGCCCTCGGTCTGGTTTTTACAACCGCGAGGGCGCAAGACAAATCTCAAACTGGACCACAGAAAATTGTTCGAAACGGCGTCGAGATCGAGTTCACGGTCGAGCCTGCCGCGAAAGGCGAAGCAAACGCGTTGCTGGCCGGTGAAGACGCTGTCTTTCGTTTCAAGCTTCGCGACACGACGACGAAAACACCGCTGGCGAGTGCCCGGCCGATGGCTTGGGTGGCCCAACGCGAGCGTTCTGGACCACTCGGGCCGGATCAGTGTCGCGCGAAAGTCGAATCGTTTTTGCAGGGAAGTCTGCGTTCGCGTCCGGATGTAGATCTGAATGCGTTTTATGTTCTGGCGCTGAATGAAGACGCGAGTATTTCGGTGATCGATCCGCTGCTTGGTTTTGGCGGCAGCAAATTGCTTGCGCTTGCGTTGTTGAAGAGTCCGGGAGAGGACTGGGTGTTGACGAGCGATCGAACAAAGCTGTTCGTCAGTATGCCGCGGGCGAATCAAGTCGCTGTGATCGATACGGCTACGTGGAAAGTTATCGCGGACGTTGCGACGGGAACCGGTCCGATGCGTCTCGCGTTGCAACCCGATGAGAAGTATTTGTGGGTTGCAGATGAAAACGGCGTCACTGCGATCGACATGTCGACGTTAAAAGTCGCGAAGCAGATCGCGGCCGGCGCCGGACAGCACGAGATCGCGTTTGGAGTGAATAACCGTTTCGCTTTCGTCTCCAATCGCGAGGCCGGAACGCTCTCGGTCATCGACATCGCAAAGTTAAAAACAATCAAAGAAATCAAACTCGGCGCACGCATTTCATCACTCGCTTTCTCGCCTTTGAGCAAAGCTCTCTACGTTACGAACGAACTTGACGGCACGCTCACAGCGATCGACGTTGCCTCTCATAAAGTTCTCACAACCATCAACACCAAACCCGGGATTGAAACGATTCGCTTTGCACGCGGCGGCCGTTGGGGATTTATTGCAAACACCGCCGAGTCGAAGGTCTACATTCTCGACGCCTCAACCAATCGCATCCTTCACGAACAAACCGTTGGCGAAGCTCCCGATCAGTTTGCTTTCACGGACAACTTCGCTTACGTGCGCTCGCTCGGTTCGGACCAGGTGTCCGCAATCCGGCTCATCAACCTTGAAAACGCAATCGATGTGGTGAAGTTTCCCGGCGGACAATTAACGCCGGGTTCTACGAAAGCGTTTGCGTCGAGTGCGGACGCGTTTGTTCCCGCGCCCGAACCGGGTGCAGTACTGTTCGCGAATCCCGCGGACAAGATGATCTATTACTACAGCGAAGGTATGGCCGCACCGATGGGCAACTTCCAAAACTATCGCCGCGTGCCACGCGCCGTGAAGATCGTCGATCGCAGTCTGCGTGAGGAAACAACCGGCGTTTACACCACCACAGCCCGCCTGCCGAAACATGGCACTTACAACGTGTCGCTGTTGCTCGACTCTCCGCGCGTGGTCCATTGTTTCGAAGCGACTGCCAAACTGAACCCGGCACTGCCGGAAGAGAGTGAGACCACTCTCCGTGTCGAATACCTGAACCGGGAAGCGCCATTGGTTCCCGGCGAGGACCACAAAATTCGTTTCAAACTAACGGACACCTCAAGCAAAAGCGGCGCTGTCTCACCGAAAGACGTCGGCGTTCTGGTCTTTCTTTCTCCCGGCACCTGGCAGCAGCGCCAGATCGCCCGACACGTTGGCGATGGCGTTTACGAGGCGACGGTAAACGTACCGGAAGCAGGTGTTTATCTCGTCTTCGTGGAGAGTCCTTCACTGCGGCTTCGGTACCGGCAACTACCATATTTGACCCTTCACTCGAGCCTCAAAGAAGCACAAAAAGGCCCCGGGAACTGATAATCGACTCCTTCGGCTGGTGCCTTTTTGCGGCCATTTGTCGACACAAAACCTCCACATTTTGCGCGTTGAAACGTTGTTTATCGTTTGCTAGACTGCTTTCCCCCCGACAAACGCCCCGAGCCTCAGCACGGTTTTTCACGGAGTACCAGGAATGAAGCGTTTTCTAATCCCGATGCTGTGGAGTGGTTTCGCCACACTCCTTCTTTTGACATTGTTTATTCCTGAAAGAAGGACCGAGGCGCAGGCGCTGACGGGCAGTCCACTGGATGGCTACATCGTTCTTAACGTCCCGCTCGACCGCAAAATCTCCAAAGATATTCTGAGGAAAATAAACGCCGGCCACGGCGCCGATCTGATTCGCGTAATCATTCAACCTGCGAGCGAGCCGGAATTAGCACTCGATTCAACACTCGAATTCACCGGCAGCAACATTCGCAAGCTCAAGAGTGACCG
The DNA here is from genome assembly GCA_035279345.1 of Pyrinomonadaceae bacterium. Lineage (GTDB taxonomy): Bacteria > Acidobacteriota > Blastocatellia > Pyrinomonadales > Pyrinomonadaceae > PSRF01. Next base: position 25,083 of record DATEHX010000068.1, read on the forward strand.
CACGCGCATCATTACGCTGCCCGCACAAGCGGCAGTTAATCTCGCTTCGCGTTCAGACGTCGCTTACGTTTCGTTAAACCGAGACGTTCAGCCGATGGGCCATCTCTCCGCGACGACTGGCGCGGATCAAATCAGGGCCGCTTCTAACACCGCGAGCACTTCACTCGACGGGACTGGCATCGGCATCGCGATTCTCGATTCGGGAATCGACACGGCCCATCGCTCGTTTCTAAACCGTTCCAGCGCGATGCGCGTGGTTTACAGTGAAGATTTCACCGGCGAAGGACGCACTGACGATCCCTACGGACACGGAACGCACGTCGCGGCGCTCGCCGCCGGCAATGGCCGCATCTCAAACGCGAAATATCTCGGCATTGCTCCAAACGCGAACCTGATCAACCTGCGCGTCCTCAATTCACAAGGACTCGGCACGACCGGAACCGTGCTGCGTGCGCTCGATTGGGTCGCGACCAATCACGCCGCTTACAACATCCGCGTCGTGAACATGAGTCTTGGTATGCCGGCGATCGATTCGTATCGCAACGATCCGATCTGCCGTGCTGTGCGCCGTTTGGTTGACGCTGGTGTGGTTGTTTTTGCAGCCGCGGGAAACAACGGCAAAGACGGCGATGGAAACAAGCTCTACGGTCACATTCATTCGCCCGGTAACGAACCGTCAGCAATAACTGTCGGCGCTACAAACACGTTCGGCACCGACGCGCGCGATGACGACGGTGTTGCCTCGTTCAGTTCGCGCGGTCCAACGCGAAGTTTCATTACTGACGACGACGGCGTGAATCACTACGACAACATCATCAAGCCTGACATCGTCGCGCCCGGCAACAAGTTGATCGAAGCCGAAGCTGTCGACAATTACCTGGTGACGCACACGCCGTCGCTCGACGCGGGCGTCAGCGGCTCCGATCAGCGCAAGATGATGTACCTGAGCGGCACTTCGATGGCGACGCCGGTCGCGGCCGGCGCGGCAGCGTTGATGCTGCAAGCGAATCCGAATCTCACGCCGAATCTCGTGAAGGCTTTGCTGATGTACAGCGCGCAGCCTTTGGCTGGTTACAACATGCTCGAACAGGGCGCTGGCCAGCTAAACATCGCGGGCGCCGTGCAACTCGCGCAGTTGGTTCGCAGTGATTTGAGCTCGGCAACTGTCGGTGCGCCAATGTTAACGGTTGAGACTCTGCCGGCTCCCGAAAGTACGGTAGCGAACAAAACTTTTTCGTGGTCGCGTGGCATAGTGCTCAATCACACCTACGCCATTGGCGAAGACCTGATCATGCGCTACCAGCTTGTCTACGCGCCCGGCAATTTGCTTGGCAGCGGCGTAATCACGGGCGACGGCGTGTTGCTTCTCGATCCGTCGTACTTTTCAAATGGCGTCATTACAGGCGATTATATTCTGACGAGTTACGGCGTCATCACGGGCGACGGTGCTTCCTTCCTGGCCGTCAGCCTGCTGTTTCAAGATCTTTTGTCGACTGGGACTTACGTCAGCGATGGCGTGATCACGGGCGACGGAGTGATTACCGGCGACGGAGTGATCACCGGTGATCTGGTAACAAGCGCGCAGTCAGCAATGAAGAACGGCGACAACGGTTCGAAGATGGCGGCATCGTCGGACGACGGTTCTGACTGCGTGGATTATTAACCACAAAGAAGCACAAAAGGATTTGTGAACACCCTTTCTCTTGTGCTTTTTCGTGGCTTCACACCGACCAATTCTCTCTCGAGGTTACACAATGAGCGCGGCACGTGTTGATGTTCATCGAGATAATTTTGGGCATGTGTACATGTGGTCGCTGGTGACTGCAGGCGCAATCATCGTCCTTGCCTCACTGTATACACTACCTTTCCGAGAGTTAAATGCAGGCTTCATTTTTCTCTGCTTGAGTGTGATGGCGAGTTCGCTCGTCGCGATCAAGATCCCCAAGGTGAGCGGCCGCATCACTGTGGCTGACACATTTGTCTTTCTGACAATGTTGCTCTATGGGGGCGCCGCGGCGATTCTCGTGTCGGCACTTGAAGGCGTGGCGGCGACGCTGATCATCAGCAAGCGCCCGCGCACGATCCTGTTCAACTCCGCGATCCTGGCGACCTCCACGGCCTTTACGGTCTTTCTTTTGAACCTGATTGTCGGTTCACCGGGACACGTCATCGATCAGGGGTTCTCGTCTCAGTTCTTTAAGGCGGTTTGCTTGATAGCGCTGGCGCAGTACGTCGCCAACACTGTTTTGATTGCCATCGAGAAGTCGTCGAAGATCAAAGAATCAGTTTTCAACACCTGGCGCACTTACTATCTCTGGACTTCCGTCACTTACTTCGCGGGAGCGTCTGCCGCCGGCATCATCGCCATTTTGATGAGGACCTATAACTTCTACGCCGTAGTCGCCACGGTGCCGATCATCCTCATCATTTGCTTCACGTACCAAACGTATCTCAAGAACATCGAAAACTCAGTCGCTCAAACAGACGCTGCGCGGCTGCATGTGCAGGAGCTTTCGCGCTACATCAGCGAGTTGCAACGTTCCGAAGAAGCGCGCGAACAACTGTTGTTGCGGGCCGAACGCGCGCGCGCTGAAGCAGAAGCTGCCAATCGAATCAAGGACGAGTTTCTCGCGACGTTGTCCCACGAATTGCGCACGCCGCTGACTTCGTTGCTCGGTTGGTCCAGTGTGTTGCGTGAATCCCGGCGCGACGAAAAAGTGCTGGCCCAGGGACTCGACGCGATCGATCGCAACGCACGGGTTCAAGCACAGCTCATCGACGATCTACTCGACGTCTCGCGCATCGTTTCCGGCAAACTGAATCTCGACGTGCGTCCACTCGACGTTTGTTCCGTTACGCGCGCGGCGATCGCGGTCGTGCAACCGGCTGCTGACGCGAAGGGCATTACGTTGGACTACTGGGCGCAACCGGCGCTCGGCGCGATCTCCGCCGACTCCGCGCGTCTGCAGCAGATCATCTGGAACCTGTTATCAAACGCAGTGAAGTTCACGCCGCACGGAGGCCGCATCAACGTGCGAGTTCTGCGAGATGGTTCCAACGTGAAAGTCACGGTGAGCGACACCGGCCAGGGAATCGATCCGGAGTTTCTGCCGCGCGTGTTCGATCGTTTTCGACAGGCAGACAGTTCGACCACGCGAAGCTTTGGCGGTCTTGGTTTGGGACTCGCCATCGTTCGTCATCTGGTTGAACTTCACGGCGGTACGGTGTCCGCCGAGAGTGACGGCGTCGGGAAAGGCGCGACTTTTTCCGCTGCGTTCCCGCTGCTTACCGATCGCACTGAGCCGATCACCGTGATGCACAGCGGTGAGATTCACGCTGGTGAATTTCATTCGCTCGACGGTTTGCGCGTGCTGCTTGTTGACGACGAGAGGGAAACGCGCGAGATCATCAGCACCGTGGTCGAGCGTACCGGTGCGGAGGTCAAGAGCTGCACCTCAGCGCGCGAGGCGCTCAATGCGTTGGTGGAATGGCGCCCGCACGTCATCCTGAGCGACATCGGCATGCCCGATGAAGACGGATACAGTTTCATCGGCCGCGTCAGATCGCTCGAGGACAACGACGGCGGCAACACGCCCGCTGCCGCGCTGACCGCTTACGCCCGCGAGGAAGATCGAAAACAAGTGCTCGCCGCGGGTTATCAAATGCACATTGCCAAGCCGATCGCCGCCGGCCAACTCGTCACCATGATCGCCAAACTGGCCGGCCGTGAAAACTAAACTCCACCAATTGGCGTGATTTGTGGTAAGAAGTACGCCATGAAGACCACACCTGTAGGAATCGGAATTGTCGGGGCGGGGTTTGCGCGGACCACGCAGATTCCGGGTTTTCGTGATTGCATGGGCGCGAAGGTGGTCGCGATTGCGAGCCGCCATCGCGAGCGTGCCGCCGAAGTCGCAAACGAATTTGGCATCGAACACGTCGCAGCCGATTGGCAGGAGTTGGTTGAACGCAACGACGTCGATCTGGTCAGCATCGTCACTCCACCTTCCACGCACCTCGAAATCACGCTCGCGGCGCTCGAGCAGCGCAAAGCGGTGTTGTGTGAAAAGCCGATGGCTTTGAATGCCGATGAGGCCGCGCGGATGGTGGAAAAGGCGCGCTCGGCAAACGTGCTCGCGTTGGTCGATCACGAACTGCGGTTTCTGAACAGCCGCCGCACGATGCGCGGCATGTTGCAAAACGGAGCGATCGGATCGGTACGTCACTGCAACTATGTTTTTCGTTCCGACTATCGCGGCCTCGCCGATCGTGGTTGGGATTGGTGGTCCGACGCGAAAATGGGCGGCGGCACGCTCGGCGCGATCGGTTCTCACGTGATCGATTCCTTCCGCTGGATGTTGAGCACGGAAGTCAGCCGCACGCTCGGCATGCTCACCACGCACATCAAAGAACGGCCAGACAAGGGGTCGGGCGGCATGCGCGCGGTGACCACTGACGACGAAGCGAAACTGTTGTTTCATTTCGCGGATGGACCACACACGTCGGGCGCGACCGGAGCAGCGGCGCTTTCAGTTGTCGAATCCGGCAAGTATGAAAATCGTCTCGAGATCTACGGCACGAAGGGCGCGCTGATGGTCGAGGAGACCGGTGAGTTGTGGCTCTCACCGGCTGGTTCGGGCACGTGGCGGCCGGTACAGGTCGATCAGGACCACATGGCCCAGGGCATGCGCGAGAGTAGTTGGTCGCGTGGCTTCACAGCGTTCGCCTGCCGCATCGTTGAAGCGATGCGCAGCGGCAGGAAGACGGTCGAGGACGCGGCGAGTTTTGCGGACGGGTATCGAGTGCAAGTAGTCCTCGACGCCGTGCGCGAGTCAAACGAGCGCGGTTGCTGGGTGGACGTCAGTGCCTGATCCCATTCGCGTCGGCGTCGACACCGGCGGCACTTTTACAGACTTCGTCTACGAGCAAAACGGCGAGATTCATCTTTTCAAAATCCCTTCTACACCCTCCGATCCCTCATTAGCCATTCGCAACGGCTTGGACCAAATCGGTTTTGAAATCCCTGTCGAGGTCGTTCACGGCACAACAGTCGGCACGAACGCTTTACTTCAACGCCGCGGCGCACGCACCGCTTTAATCACGACAAAAGGATTCGAAGACGTACTCGTGATCGGACGTCAGGCGCGTCCCGAACTCTACAACCTCAACGCTGTAAAGCCACCATCATTAGTTCCGGACGATCTTCGGTTTGGTGTCGCTGAACGCGTGGTTGCTTCAGGCGAAGTGTTGCAACCGCTCGACGAGAAGCAACTAAAGACGCTTGTTGAAAAGCTGAAGCGCGAGTCCGTGGAATCCGTGGCCGTTTCGTTCCTCTTTTCTTTTCTGCACCCGCAACACGAAGAACAGGTAGAAAAAGCGATTGAGCAGCTTAGCGTGCCGGTTTCGATTTCCAGCCGGATACTGCCTGAGTATCGCGAATACGAGCGCACGTCGACGGTCGTGATCAATGCGTACTTGCAGCCGTTGATGGGACGTTACTTGAAACGTCTGAATAGCGGGTTTGGACTTCGTGTGATGCAATCGTCGGGCGGAAGTATCTCGGCTGAAATGGCTGCGGTCGAACCGGTGCGCACGATCCTTTCCGGACCATCAGGCGGCGTTGTCGGTGCGCTCCGTGCTGCGCAATCCGCCGGACTGGAAAACATCGTCACTTTCGACATGGGCGGCACGTCAACCGATGTCGCGCTCTGCGACGGCGGCGCGATCCGCACCACGAATGAAGCAACAGTCGCGGGATTGCCCGTCGCGGTTTCGGTGATGGACATTCACACGGTCGGCGCGGGCGGCGGTTCGATCGCGCGCGTTGATGAAGGCGGTTCGTTGCGTGTTGGACCAGAGTCGGCCGGCGCCGATCCCGGTCCGGCGTGTTACGGCCGATCGATGTTACCAACGGTGACTGACGCGCACGTCGTGTTGGGCCACTTCGGCGGTGGTGGTCTTTTAGGTGGCGAGTTCAAGCTCGACGAGAATCGCGCGCGCGAAGCGATGCAACAGTTGGCAAACGATCTGAGCCGCGTGTCGGGGAAGCGAGTAAGCATTGTGGCTGCGGCTGAAGGGATCTTGTCCGTGGCAAATACAAACATGGAACGCGCGCTGCGTCACATTTCCGTCGAACGCGGTCACGATCCGCGACAGTTTGCGTTGCTGCCGTTTGGCGGTGCGGGCGGTTTGCACGCGGTCGAGCTCGCGCGTGCATTGCGCATTCCGATGGTGATCGCGCCGCCTGCTCCCGGTGCGCTGTCGGCGGTGGGCGTGATGGTTGCGGACGTGATCAAGGATCAGAGCCGCACGGTGATGTTTGTGAACGATCCGAAACAGAGCGCGCGCCTCGGGAAAGTTTTTGCCGAGATGGAACGCGAAGCCACTACGCTGTTGCGCGCGGAAGGTTTTTCGCGAGCGAAACAACGGCACGAACGCTCGCTCGCGATGCGCTACCGTGGGCAGTCGTTTGAGTTGGAAGTTAGAAACACGACTGGAGATATAGCAGCGAGTTTTCATCGCGCACATCGTGAGCGTTACGGGTACGCGCAGGAAAACAGCGAGATCGAGATCGTGAGTGCGCGTCTGCGTTCGTTTGGTCTCGTGCCGAAACTGCCCGTGCGCAAAATCGGTGTGGCGTCCGGAACAGCCAAACCGCAGGGAAACGTCATGACTTACTTCAACGGTCGGAAGGTCAACGCCGCCCTTTACAAACGCGACGAACTACGCGGCGGCGTTAAATTGAAGACGCCTTGCATCGTCACGGAATACTCCGCAACCACGTTGATCCCTGGCGACGCAAAGGTGCGAGTGGACAGGTTTGGAAACATCTTGATTGAGCTATGAGCTTTTGAGCTCTTCTCCGTGTCTCTGTGCCTCTGTGTTTGATTTATGAAGAAAGCCCATTTCGATCCGACCACGCTCGAGATTTATCGCGCACTTTTCACTTCCGTGGCTGAGGAGATGGGCGTCGCGCTGCGCCGCACCGCCTTCTCACCAAACATCAAGGAACGCCGCGATTACTCGTGCGCCGTCTTCGAAGCCAACGGACGCGTGATCGCGCAAGGCGATCACATGCCGGTGCATCTCGGTTCGATGCCGATGGCCGTAGCCGCGGCGTTGAATGAGATCAAGTTTGCGCCCGGCGACGTTGTCGCGCTCAACGATCCGTTTGCCGGTGGCACGCATCTGCCCGACGTCACACTCGTGATGCCTGTAGTCAAAGGCAAGCGCATTCTCTTCTACGTCGCGAATCGTGCGCATCACGCGGACATCGGCGGCGCGACGCCCGGCTCAATGGGCTTGGCCACGGACATCTACGGCGAGGGAATACGCATTCCACCGATTCGGCTCGTGAGAAACGGCGCGTTGGACCAGGACACGATGCGTCTGCTGCTGGCGAACGTGCGCGGCAATGTGGAACGCCGCGGTGATTTCGACGCGCAGATCGGTTCCTTGAAAACAGGCGCCGCGCGTTTACTCGAGATAATCGAGCGCCGCGGCGAAAAAGAAGCAGCCGTCTACGCGGCGCAACTGATCGACTACTCCGCGCGCCTTATGCGCCACACGATCGCTTCAATTCCCAACGGCACTTACGAAGCTGAAGACGCCCTGGACGACGACGGCATCGACGATCAACCGGTGCGCATAAAAGTCCGCATCACGATTCGCAATGAACATGCGCTGATCGATTTCACTGGTAGTGCGACGCAGGTTTCCGGCGCGATCAACGCCGTCGAAGCGATCACTGTTTCGGCGGTATCGTATGTGTTTCGTTGTCTCGTCGGCGGCGAAGTGCCGGCGAGTGCTGGACTGATGGAACCGATCGAAGTGATTGCTCCGGCGGGAACAGTCGTCAACGCCAATCCGCCCGCGTCTGTCGCGGGAGGAAACGTCGAGACGTCACAACGAATCGTCGACGTGTTATTCAAAGCGTTGGCCCAGGCGTTGCCGGATCGAATACCGGCGGCGAGTCAGGGTACGATGAACAATCTGACGATCGGCGGCATCGACACGCGTAGCGGTCAGGAGTTTTCGTACTACGAAACCGTCGCCGGCGGCATGGGGGCGCGGCCGTCGCTGGACGGCATGAGCGGTGTGCACACGCACATGACAAACAGTCTGAACACACCCGCTGAGGCGCTCGAATATGCGTATCCGCTGCGCGTGCGTGAGTATCGGTTGCGGAGTGGTTCTGGTGGTGAAGGTAAACAGCGTGGTGGCGATGGCGTTGTCCGTGAGATCGAAACGTTGGTTCCGGCGCGTATGTCGCTGCTCGCGGATCGTCGCAAGCGAGGCCCATTTGGTTTGCAGGGTGGTATGGATGGTGAAGTTGGTAAGAACAGTATTAACGGTCGTGAGATCGCTGCCAAGAGTTCTCATCAACTCGAAGCGGGAGATCGCATTAGAATCGAGACGCCCGGTGGCGGCGGTTACGGGCAATCCACAGATTACGCAGATTAAGAACTCTGCGTAATCTGTGGATTGCTTTTAGGTTGTGAGACGTCGGTAGATGCCGGGTAAGCGTTCGGGTAGTGACAACACATCGTCGATGATCGTGTAGCCGACCTCGCCGTATAAATCCTTCAACTCAGCCTCTGACTCGCGATCGATCGTGATGCAAAAGGGTGTGATGCCTTCGTTCTTTGCTTGCCGCAAAGCCTCGCGCGTGTCCTCGCGGGCGTAGCGCGCGTCGCCATAATCGTGATCGTAAGGACGGCCGTCTGACAAAACGATCAGCAACCGCGTGCGCGCGTCCTGTTTGGCGAGTTTCGCGGTGGCGTGACGAATCGCCGCGCCGAGACGCGTGTTGTTCTGGTAATTGATACCGCCGATGCGTTGCTTAACTTCGTCGTTGTACTTCTCGTTGAAGTCTTTCACGACGTAAAACTTCACGTTGCGCCGCCCTTCCGACGTAAAGCCATTGATCGAATAAACATCGCCGACAGCCTCAAGCGCCTCGCTCATCAACACGAGTCCTTCTTTTTCGATCTCGATGATGCGGCGGCCCGGTCTGGTGTACGGTTGTAGCGGATGGCGTCCAATAGTACGAGCCGTCGACGACGATTGGTCCAACAAGAAAGACACGGCCACGTCGCGACGGCGCCGCAATCGTTTGGTGTAAATCCGCTCGGATTGCTGTCCATCAGCACGCCGGTCTATCACGTAATCAATCACAGCATTGAGATCAAACTCTTCGCCGTCGACTTCATTCGCCACCCGCGTCAAATTCTCGGGCTTCATCAACTGAAACTGATGACGAATCGAAGAGATCACGCCTTTGTGTCTCTCTTTCGTCTGCTCGACAAACGACCGATCGCCATGCTTCACGCGTTTTTCAACCACGCGGCACCAGCCGATGCGATTATCAGTCAACTCACGATCCCACTCGTCGTAGTTGTAAGCAACCTCGCCTTCAGCCAGCGTGTGCTCCGGAGTCTCAGCTTCGGACCATGCTTCCGCGCCCGTGAGTTCGTCAGGATCGCCTTCCGGTGACGGATCGTTCCACGCGTTGAAGAGTTCGCGCGCATCGCGCCGCTGCGGCATTTGCTGCGATTGTTGTTGCTTCATTCGCTCGGTGAGTGGCGAATCGTCATTGCCTTCGGTCTGCTCCTCCGGCGCTTCCACTTGCTGCACTGAATCGTCTGTTGGGATCACGGATCTAAACAGATCGTAAACACGAATCGTCGCGATCAGCGTCTCAGCGACAGTCGCCTGTTCGTTAGAAAGATGCTCGCTGACGATGGTTTCCAACTCCGACACAACCTGAGGGTAAGCTTGGCGAGCATCTAATCGCGCGCCGCCGAGCATCGTGATCTGAAACAGCAATTCGAATGGAACAAGAGCCGCGGGAAGTTCCATCATGAGCGGCCGCGTGCGGCCGAGATGTTCGCGAACGAGATCCAGATCGCGGCGCAGACCGCGGTAAGTATGGCGCAAACGTCGATCGATGCGGCCGTTTTCGAGCGTGCCAAAGATACGCCGCGCGAGCTGCGCCACCGGAAATACCCTCAAAACTTCCCTGTAATCGGGGTTCTTGTCCGTGAAATCCGCATTTGCTTGTGGCTCGTTTACGTGCAGCAACTCATCAGCGATCGCAAACGCATCGCGCGCGTCAGCATTGGTATAGCTTTCTGCGATAGCCCCACGAATTACACCAAGCTTTCCGCTGTGTTCGTAAGTGCCAAACTCGATCTGCCCCGCGGCGTGCGCGGCTAAAACTTTGTAGAGTTTGAAATCGAGATCGTCGTCGCCAAATTCATTTACCAGCGATGGCAGATGAATCGTGCGTCCGTCACCGATGCGCGCCTCATCCGGCACGGCGGCGATTGGCGCGATTTCAACTTCGCGTCCCGTCAACGCTTCGACGTACAAGCGCAACAGGTGCTGCACTGAATCCAACGCCAGTCCCGCGCTCCCGCTGTGCAATGCTTCATAACTGCCACGCGTTTCAAGCGAGAAATAGCTGCGCCGCGCACGCGCATCCGCGCGACCCGTCGAAAGTCCGCGCTTCGCCCACGCTTCAAACTGTTCGATTGAAACAGTCCGCAACGCCCGCGAACTCGATCGAAAACACGCCAACGCAGCTTCCGCATCGATAGCGCCGATTTCTTTCGTCAACGCGAGCACGCGATGCGATAACTCGATCGCGTCCGCGCGGTTCATATCCGCGCCTAACAAACGCAGGAACCCCGGACTGCTACGCACAAACGCAACGAGACTCGCATTTCCATGCGCCGCCACGACCCACAGCAATTCGATCCACTCATCAAAGATCTCAGGCGCGCGGCGCAGAATTTCGCCGCCTGCCAACAGGATGTGCAACGCCGCGCCACCACCGCGTTCGAGAAAATTGTTCGCGCTCGCGAGCAATCGTTTAGCGTTCGCGGGCGAGAGTCCGGCGAGTGCTTCGGGTATCGCGCTCCACGCGTCGGCGGCGATTCCACCCGCGCGCGCGGCGAATGATCCGGCTAACGACAACGCGGCAGACGTGACCTCAGCATCCGCAAACGATCCCAAGACTTCAGCAACATGCGCACTCGCTTTGAGAAACTCGGCGCTGTGTTTTGCCGAACGGCGCGCGATCTCTGTTGCCACTTCCAACACCGCGAGTGCGGTGTCACCAATACTTGCCACTAATTGAGGCGCGGAGTTGAGTGTTTCGCGTCCGATCGTGGTCGAGAGAGTCATCTGCCGTGTACACAATGTGAAGATCGCGGGAAGCAACTCGGGCGGCACCGTTTGCAGCTCTTCAACACCAGCGATGAAAAACGAAATTGCCGTTTCGTAATCGCTCATCGCGAGACGGCGGCCCATCTCACCCCACGCACGCAGCTCCGCGGGTTGCAGAACTTGCGCGGCCGCGGGCGCTGCACGCAAAAATTCAATGCCGGCGCGCAACGAGATCGCCGCGATGGACGCACTCGTTTCGAGAATCGCCGCTGCCTGGTCCAACGGCAGGCCTGCAATCGAGCGCGTCAATTCGAGAAACGACTGCCGCTCAATTGAATCGTGTTCTTCGGGTTCAGCCATCGGTGTAAATCCGTGTAATCCGTGGCCTAAATGACGGTGGTGATGATCTCGCGAATGCTGCGTTGCAGTTCGCGATCGTCCGTGATCGGTGAAGACATCGCCACCTCGGCAGCGTCGACAGGAGGGATACCAAGCGCGATCAACTGCGCCGCGTAGATCAAGAGCCGCGTCGAAACTCCTTCTTCCAAACCGTGCCCGCGCAGGTTGCGCACTTTTTGCCCAATCAACACCAGATCGCGCGCGGTGCCTTCGTCAACGCCACCCTCACGCGCGACGATCTCGGCTTCCATCTCCGGCGGCGGATAATCAAACTCGATCGCCACGAAGCGTTGCCGCGTTGACTGCTTCAGGTCTTTGAGTATCGATTGGTAACCTGGATTGTATGAGACGACGAGCATGAAATCTTCGGGCGCCTCGACGATCGTGCCGAGCTTTTCAATCGGCAAACGCCGCCGATGATCGGTCAACGGGTGAATGATCACGACCGTGTCCTTGCGCGCTTCGACAACTTCGTCGAGATAACAGATCGCGCCATTACGGACGGCGGAAGTGAGCGGGCCATCGTGCCAGATCGTTTCTTCGCCTTCGAGCAGAAAGCGTCCGACCAGATCGGTAGACGACAGGTCTTCGTGGCAGGCGACGGTGATCAGCGGGCGTTCGAGTCGCCACGCCATGTGTTCGACAAAACGTGTTTTACCGCAGCCGGTCGGGCCTTTGAGAATCACGGGCAGGCGCGCGGAATGGGCGGCCTCGAAAAGCTCGATTTCCCGGCCAACCGGGAGGTAATAAGGCTCGTTAGCGACGCGATAATCTTGAATAGCGCTTTCAGGCATTTTGGTTGAAGTGGCTGGTTATCTTAACATCGGTCACATCGGTCGCGAAGCGACCAAAATCCGTGTTCTGAAAAACACAGATAACACGGATTTAGTATGGATAGGTAGAGTATGAAAATAGCAGTAGCAATGAGTGGCGGCGTGGATTCTTCCGCGGCCGCGGCAATTCTGAAAGATCAAGGTCACGAACTCGTCGGCTTTACGATGCAGCTTTGGGATCAGCGTCGCGGCATCAATGTCGACGAGAACGGCGAACCGCTGCCGTCTCGTTGCTGTTCGCTGGACGACGTTTACGACGCGCGGCGCGTTGCGGAAGAGCTTGGCTTTCCGTTTTACGTGCTGAATCTCGAGCGAGATTTTGAACGCGACGTGGTGCAGCCGTTTGTGTCGAGCTATCTCAACGGCGAGACGCCGATTCCGTGTGTGGCTTGCAACAGCCGTTTGAAGTTTGCGTCGTTGGATCGGTTGGCGGTGAGTTTGGGTTGTGAAAAAGTCGCGACCGGACATTACGCGCGGGTTGAGTTTGACGGGGATACCGGCCGGTTCCGTTTGTTGCGGGGCAGGAATGAACAGAAAGACCAATCTTACTTTCTTTGGGAACTGACGCAGGAGCAGTTGTCGCGCGCACTGTTTCCGTTGGGTGAGATGTCGAAGCCGGAGGCGCGCGATGCGGCGCGGCAGCATAACCTGATCGGCGTCGCGGAGAAGAAGGAGTCGCAGGAGATCTGCTTCGTGCCTGACGGTGATTATGCCGGGTTCATCGATCGCTATCTCGAGGTTGAGAATGCCACGGATCGTTTGCCCGGAGCGGGTGAGATTGTTGATACGGCCGGCAAAGTGATTGGAAAGCACGAAGGTATTCACCGGTACACCGTTGGGCAACGACGGGGCATCGGGATCGCAGATGAGAAGCCGCTCTACGTCGTTTCTATCGAACCTCGCAAAAACCGAGTCGCGGTAGGGTCTGCTGAAGAGTTGTTGAGTAATGAATTCACCGCGGCCGGTGTTAATTGGATCGCCCTTGACGATCCTAAAGAACCGGTTTGCGCGGATGTTCGTGTGCGTTATCGTCACACCGCCGCTCTGGCGACGATAACTCCTCTCCCCAGCGCCCGCGCCCGGATCGTTTTCGACGAACCACAACGCGCCATCACGCCCGGCCAGGCGACCGTTTTCTATCGCGCGGACGAGGTCGTGGGCGGCGGCTGGATAGTTCGCAGCTAAACCTTTTGTGCGCTAAATGCGTACACACGTCACTAATCACTATCACCAAGAGGACTTAATCGTATGGCAACGTCAGGAACACGTAAGACAGCTTTGATTATCGTCGGAATTCTGGGAGTGCTGCTTCTGGTCGGCATCCTGGGCATTGCCGTACTTTGGATCGCATTCCGCAAAGGCGAACCGACCATTCGCAACAACAGCGTCCTCGCGCTGCGCGTCAGCGGCACGCTTCCCGATTACAGTCCTGACGATCCGTTCAAGAAATTCTTTGGTGGTCCGGATCAGTCGCTGACCGGACTCGTCATGCAGTTCAAGAAAGCCAAAGTCGACAATCGCATCAAGCTGATCCTGCTCGATATCGACATGTCGGGTGTGGGCTGGGGTAAGGCTGAAGAGATTCGCGACGCGATCACCGACTTCCGCTCGTCGGGCAAACAGGTTTACGGCTTCATCGAGTTTGGCATGAACAAGGAGTATTACATCGCGACTGCTTGCGACAAGATCATCGTGCCGCCACCCGGTGAAATGTTTATCAACGGACTCGCTGCTGACGTGATGTTCTTCCGTGGATCGCTCGACAAACTCGGCGTCTATCCCGACATCTACCAGATCGGAAAATACAAGAGCGTCGGCGACATGTTCACGCAAAAAGAGATGACCGACGCTCATCGCGAGTACATCAATTCGATGCTCGACGATCTGTACAACCGCTACGTCAACACGATCGCTCAGGCGCGGAAGAAGACTCCCGATGAAGTGCGCGCGCTGATCGACAATGCGCCGTACAGCGCGACGCAGGCTAAAGCAGCCGGGCTGATCGATGATTCGATGTACCATGACCAGCTCGAGAATCAGATCAAGAAACAACTCGGCTACAAAGACACGGATACGTTGGCGCTCGTGCGCGGTGCCGACTATCGCGACGTTTCGCCGGAGTCGCTGGGACTTAATCAGGGCGAGCGGATCGCTGTGATTTACGCGACTGGCGACATCGGATCGGGCAGTTCGCAAAACAGTCCTTCGGGCGATCAATCGATCGGATCGGACACGTTGGCGAAGGCATTGAATGATGCCGCGGCTGACAAATCGATCAAGGCGATCGTGGTGCGCGTCGATAGTCCCGGCGGTTCGGGGTTGGCGTCGGACATCATCTGGCACGCCGTAGAGGAAGCGAATCAGAAGAAGCCGGTCGTGGTTTCGATGGGTGACGTGGCGGCGTCGGGAGGTTATTACATCTCCGCGAGCGCGGCCAAGATCATCGCGCAGCCTTCGACGATTACCGGATCGATCGGCGTCGTAGCAGGCAAGCCGGTCATGCGTGGTTTTTACGATTGGCTCGGAATCTCGAACGAGTACGTGCTGCGTGGCAAGAATGCGGGAATGTTTCGTGAGACTGAAAAGTTTTCCGACGACGAGCGCGCGAAGTTTGAAGAGTGGATCAAGACGACCTACTACAACGATTTCGTGCCGAAGGTCGCGAAGGGTCGCAAGAAAGATCCGCAATACATCGACTCGATTGCTCAGGGGCGTGTCTGGACTGGAGGACAGGCCAAGGATCGTGGGCTGGTCGACGAGTTTGGCGGCCTCGATCGCGCGATCGAGGTAGCGAAGGAGCTGGCAAAGATTCCCGCGAACAAAGGTGTGGAGCGCGTGATCATGCCGTACCCGACGACGTTCTTGCAGCAGTTGCTCAGCGGTGGCGGCGAGAATTCCAACACGAAGCTCGAGCAACAGCGAATGGTTTATGCGTCGTTACCGGAAGATGCCCGTCGCGCGCTGCGTTTCATGGCGCTGATGGACCGGATGAAAAACGGCGACACGATGCTCGTGATGCCGTTCGACCTTCGCGTCAAATGAGGCGAGTTAAGTAATCCGGTCCATGTCCATATACGGTTGTAGAGCTTCGGGGATGATTATCGATCCGTCTTCCTGCTGATAGTTTTCCAGGACAGCGATCCACGTACGTCCAATCGCCAGACCGGATCCGTTCAGCGTATGAACAAACTCCGGTTTAGCGCCGCCTGCGCGGCGGAAGCGGATCTGCGCGCGGCGTGCTTGAAACGCTTCGTAGTTTGAGCAGGAAGAGATCTCGCGAAACGCGTTCTGCGAAGGCAGCCACACTTCGATGTCGTACGTCTTGGCTGAACCGAAGCCGAGA
>DATEHX010000069.1:0-21514 GCA_035279345.1 Pyrinomonadaceae bacterium
CGAGCAACAAAGCAAGTAGACCAAAGAAACCCGAAAGCGTGGCCATCAGTTGTTCGCGCAGAACAGTCGCGTCAATAAGCGGTTTCAATCCTTCGAAGCTAACCGTGATCGCCGGATTGATCTCGTTGAGCGTTCGCTTCACTGCCGCGACTACCTCGCCTTGCGGCAAACGCGAACGGATCAAAAACATCCCGCCTGCACCCGCACCGTCGTCCTGCGCAGCAGCATAGTAAACGATCGGGCGAAACTCTTCGCGCAAATCCGCATACTTCGTGTCGCCGACAAACCCGACGATCTCGTAAAGCGTATCAGGCGATCCCGGCGCGGCTTCGATCCATAAACGCTGGCCCACCGGATTTGCTCCGTTCAGAAACCTGCGCGCAAACGTCTGGTTCACGATCGCGACGTCCGGCGCGCCGGCTCTGTCGCGTCCATCGAAATCACGACCCGCCAGTAGCGGCACTTCCAACGTTTGAAAATAACCAGGGCCAACGCGACTCAGCCTCGTAGGTTTGGGCTCGCGCGCTGCACCATCGATCCATGCACTGCCACCGCCCCAATCGCGCAGCGGCATGATATTCGTGAGTGCCGCTGATTCCACACCCGGAATCGCGCGCAGACGTTCGAGTAGTTCATCCTTGAAACCCGGTATGCGTTCCGGCGGAAGTTTCAATCGCTGAAACTGCGCGGTGGCAGTCACGACACCTTCGTCGCGGAAGCCGAGATCGATCGTGAGTATCTTCGCGAGACTACGCGAGAACAGCAGCGCGCTCGCAACCAGCACGAGTGAAAGCGCAACTTGCGCGACTGTGAGCGCGCGACGCAACGTAAAACGTTCGCGCGTCGCCGACATGCCGCGGCCCGACGCGCTAATCGTCGCGCCCGGTTGCCGCCGCGTGATCCGAATTGCGGGCGTCAAGCCAAACAGCAAACAGGTCGCCACCGCTAAAGCCGTGATGAAACCAAGCACACGCCAGTCGGGAGCGAGATCGAGAAACACGGGATCGGCAGCAGTACTGAGAAAGGCAACGAGCAGCCGGCTCAACGCCTGGGCCAACACCGCTCCGAGCACTGCCCCGACTGACGCCAGCAACAAACTCTCAACCAACAACTGCCGAATCAGCCTTCCTCGCGACGCGCCGAGTGCTTGCCGCACGGCAATCTCGCGTTCACGCGCGCTCGCACGCGCCATCAGCAAGTTCGCGAGATTCGCGCACGCGATCAATAGGACCAGCGCGGCGATAGCTAAAAGCAGCCACAACGATTGCTCGTATTTTTCTCGCAACTGAGAAATGCCCGTTCCTGCCGCAACAGCGATCAGCTTAGATCCGAGATAAGTCTGCACGCTCGGCTGCGGATAATCCGGAGGCAGCGCAGTCGCGAAAAGTTCCGGCGAGATCGTTTGCAGGTGAGCAGCGGCCTGCTCGTTGGTCCAATCGGGTTTGAGACGTCCGTTCACCGTCAACCACCACATGATTCCCGAGTACATGCGGTTGTTACCGCGCACGAGCGACGCGGCGCAGATCGGTAACGACAGATCGAACGATCGCCCGACCTCCATGCCGAAAAAGTTCGCTGGCGTGACACCGACAACTTCAAATGAATGATCCGCGAGCGTGAGCTGGCGGCCGATGATGTTCGCGTCGCCGCCATACTCGCGTTGCCAGAAGTCATGACTGACGATGATGCCAGGCGCCGCACAGCCCGGTTTGTCGTCGTCACTCGTGAAAACGCGGCCGCGCGTTGCATTCACGCCAAGCGTGTTGAAGAAGTCACCACTAACGTAAAGCATTCGAGCGCGACGCACCTCGCCACCGGGAGCGAGGTTCGCTGTGTCGGTGCCCCACGCGAATACTCCGGAAAAGGCTTGTTGCCGATCGCGAATCTGCTCCCAGATGGGAAACGTAACCGAAGGCTCGCGCCAGATTCCGCCGCGTGCGCCTTCCATGTCGGCCATGCGAACTTCGACCAGTTCCTGCGGTGCTCTAACCGGCAACATGCGCAGTCTGATCGCGTCGAGCAGTTGAAAGATCGCGGTATTCGCGCCGATGCCGAGCGCGAGGGAAAGGATCGCGATGGTAGTGAAGCCTCTGTGTTTGAGCAGCATTCGCACGCCGAAGCGCAGGTCCTGAATCATTGCGTCCTCCCATCTTCTCGGTTGCAACCACAAGGCATCGATCATCGCGCCGGCGCTGTGTGAAAGTAAGTTGAGTTTGGTGCGCCAGTTGAGTTGATGCCATTGGGCCAACAGCATTTCGCGGTGCAGTAGTTCCGCTTCCCACTCCTGCCGCCAGTCAGCGCGCAAACGCCGCGGCACGATCACGCCGATGAGCGTGATGAGCCAGAGCCACGGGCTTTTTGCATTCGCGCTGAGCACGGATGTCAGCCTTTCTGCTGAGCGGGTTTGTTGGTCGCAAGTGGTTCGATTTGCGCGAGCAGCCGGAAACGTTGGCGTGCTTCGGCGAGCGCGGTTCGTCCGGTTTTTGTGACTTCGTAATACTTGCGTGGCGGGCGCTGTGCGGCTTGGGCGACACTCGCCTTTTCCCACTTGGAGCCGACGAAGCCTGAGTCTTCGAGCCGCCGGAGCGCGGGATAGACAGTGCCGCTGGCGAGCCCGGTGACGGTCATGATGTCAAAGCCGTAGCGATAACCGTGCTCGACGACCTGTAAGATCAGCGCCATGGTGTATGAAAGATAGTTCCTGCCCATATAGGTATCGCTATATATCAATATCTACATAGGGTAGTCAAGCGAAGAACCATCCACAGATTACGCAGATTGGAAGTGGTAGCCATTCTGCTGGTTAGTCGTTTCTGCGTAATCTGTGGATGGCTCGACGAGGGTCCACAAGAATACTGCAAGGAGTTCTCATAGAATTTGCAGGCAAAGCGTGACTGCTCTGTAACTTTTCCCCGGTAGTACTAGCCTCGCTCTACGGCCCGACAGTAGATCCTCCGATTTTCACGCATTCCTGGGCCGCGCACCCCCAATTCAAACAGGGAGAAAGACCAATGAATAAGTCTGTCTACCGATCCGGGATTGCGTTTGGCTTTATCACGTCGTTACTACTCGCAGTGTTGCCGCTGCCTTGGAGTGCATCCGCGTCGAATCCGACGGGCGCCACAATCAATCCGACGGCGACCGCGCCGGTCACATGGACCGGGACAGGCGTCGGCGGCGGCGCGCTCAACTCGCCAGTCGGACTCATCGAGCCGGAGACTCTCTGTCAGGAAGGACTAAGCTGCGATACGTTCACCTTGACAGTCGGCGGCGCGCAGGCAGACTGGTCGGGCAAACTCATCCGCATCAAGATCGAGTGGCAGCTACCGGTCACCGATTACGATCTCTACATTCACAAGGACTCAAACTCCGGTCCGCTGGTCGGCAGCTCAGGACGCGGCGCCACATCGCCAACCGATCCACTCACCTGGGAAGACACGACCATCGATCCCGCATCAAGCGGCACCGGCGTTTACACGATTCGCGCTGTTTACTACGTGGCCACTGCGCTCGATCAATATCACGGCAGTGCTACTATCGAGAACAAACCCGCGCCACAACCAACTCCCACTCCCTCGAGCGAAGCTGCTCCTAATTATTACAATTATCCCGCGCCACCAGAACTCGGCAATTCGGCAGGTGAGCCGACGATCGGTGTTAACTGGACCACTGGAAACGCGATGTTCGTCGCTGCGTTGCAAACTCTGCGCGTGAAGTGGGACGACACCGCATCGCCGGCTCCCGCGACGTGGACCGATGTCAGCGCGCCAAACACGTCGCTTCTGACGTTGGATCCGATTCTTTTCACGGACAGCGATGCGGGAGCGAGCCGCACCAATCGCACGTTTGTTTCGCAACTGCTCGGTAAATTGAGCGCGATGTCGTTCACTGATGACGACGGCGCGAATTGGACCATCAGCCAGGGTTCGGGCATCAACTCCGGTGTGGACCACCAGACGATCGGCGGCGGTCCTTACGCGCGCAACGCTGACGGCAGTTTCAAAGGCGTCGTAGTTCAGTTGCCCGGTCTGGATGGGAAGATTTATCCAAACGCGATCTATTACGCTTCGCAGGACATCGGTCTCGCGGAGATCGCGCGCAGTGACAACGGCGGTTTGACGTTTGGTCCGGCGATACCGATGTGGACGCTCGTGCAATGCGGCGGTTTGCACGGTCACATAAAAGTCGCACCTGATGGGACTGTTTACGTGCCGAACAAATCGTGTGACGGCAAGCAGGGTGTCGCGGTGTCGGAAGACAATGGACTGACGTGGGCCATTCGCACGGTGGAGGGAAGCACCTCGGGCGATACGGATCCTTCGGTCGGTATCGGCGCTGACGGTACGGTTTATTTCGGTTTTGCAGATGGCGACGGACATGCGCGTGTTGCTGTTTCACACAATCGTGGCGTCACGTGGGAACACGTGCAGGACGTCGGCGCTGCGCAGGGCGTTCAGAACAGTGTGTTTCCGGCGGTGATTGGCGGCGACGGCAATCGCGCGGCGTTCTTCTTCCTCGGCTCGACGACAGAGGGCGCGAATGGCCGCGGCACGGATCGATCGTTCCCGGGTACGTGGTTTGGTTACATCGCCACGACGTACGATGGCGGCGCGAGTTGGGTGACAGCGAATGCGACGCCAAACGATCCGGTGCAGCGTGGAGTGGTGTGCACTGGAGGTACAGCGTGTCCTGACGGAACGCGCAATCTGCTCGACTTCAACGATCTGACTGTCGACAAAGAGGGGCGCGTGCTTGCGGCGTATGCCGACGGTTGTGTTAGCGGCGAATGCATTCGCGGAGTCGATCGCACCGGTGATGGACGTGTCGACGGTTTCGACAACGACGGCACGCAAAAAGCCGTGATCATTCGTCAGACTGGCGGCAAGCGTTTGTTCGCGGCTTTCGATCCGCCCGCGAACGCCACGCCGGCAGCGCCGCAACTCGTCGCGACGCGAGACGGCGATGCGGTGAATCTCGCTTGGTCCGTTCCTGACGATGGTGGTTCGCCGATCACGGGCTATCGTCTTTACCGCGGTGTTGACGGCGGTGCGGAAACTTCGTTCCCTGCGTTTGACGCCAACAGTTACGTCGATAACGATACCGGCGGCGCGACGTTTTATTATCGCGTCGCGGCTTTGAACGTGAACGGTGAAGGCGCTTCATCTGCGCGCGTTTTTCCGAGTGTGAACGAGAGTCCATGTACGGGTTTGGGCGTGGCTGTGTTGAGCGATCCGGCTGGTGACTCGTTGGACACGTTGGGGAGTCACGACATTCGTTCGCTGCACATTGCGGAACCCTACGCCGCGGATGGGTCGCGCAAACTTGTTTTTAGTTTGAAGATGGCTGACCTGGCCGATCCGCAGACGCCGAACACGCAGTGGCGCGTTTTCTTCACTGGTGCGGATAACAACGGATACTTCGTCGGCATGGAAACGAATTTGTTGGGAGCGGTGAGTTTCCGTTATGGCACTTACGTTCACAACGCGGACAATTCGCAAGGCACTGCGACGGCCGTTGGTAATCTCGATGCCGGCAGCAAGTACGACACGCAGACGGACACGATCACGCTCGTTGTTTCGAACAGCAAGATCGGCAATCCGCAGGCAGGCGCGCGGCTGTCGCGAATGTTTGTGCGTGTGCCGGTGATAGCGATCGTGCCTGACAATGCGAACTACGGGAGTCCGAGTGCGGCGGTCGGGTACACGTTGATCGGAAATGCGTCGTGTCAAAATCGGCCCACCGCGCCGTCTACGCTGACTTCGATTGGTGGCCAGGGTAAAGGATCGGTGATACTCAACTGGGCCGACAACTCGAGTAACGAAGACAACTTCCTCGTCGAGCGCTCGACGACGGTCGGAGGAAGCTACATTCAGATCGCCACGCTCAGCGCGAACGTGCGGAGTTACACTGACAATACCGTCTTTCGCAAGACGACCTACTTCTACCGCGTCCGCGCCGCGAACACCGGTGGCCGGTCGAGTTATTCAAACGTTGCGAGTGTGAAGACGAAATAGATGCCACAAAGAATCACAAAAGTCATTTTGTGCCTTTTTGTGGCCACTTTCATTGTGGAGGCGAAGGGGCGGCCGGAGATTTTGGGTGTTTCGTTGGGGATGAAACGCGAGGTCGCGCAGGCGAGGTTGAAAGCTATCGGGCGCCTCGAAAAAGAAGAACGGAAGCGGCAGGAAGTTTGGGCGGTCAACGACCGCCGCGTCTCACATATCCTCGTCGGCTACGACACCGAGTACCGCGTGCGCTATATTACCGCCATCGCACGCGCGGGTGGACCACGCATCCGTTATGAGGAGGTTGTCGACATCAAACACGCGCAGCGAGTGAACTATCAAGGCAACTACAAGTTCACGTTGGAAGCGCGCCGCGGGCAGGTTGCTTACGTCACGATCGCGCACGGACGCGATCCACAATACCTCGAATCTTATTCGGTGAAGAAAGTCGATCCCAACGAGAAGGAGATCGACTAGCTCGTGAATGTCAGCAAAGCAACGACTCTCCCGCCAGTCGATCAACGTTCTGAGAAGTCTTAGAACTCTCGCCTATCTGACGTTAGCGCCACTCGACTACGTTTCCCGACGCATAAACGGCAAAGCAGACTTTCCGCCGTTGCATCTCCGACGCCACGTCGGACCATTGCGCACGTTTGAAGCTTCCGGCGCCGAGTTCATGACCTACCTGCGGTTGCTCGTCGATCTGCAACCCCGTGAAAGCGTTCTTGACATCGGTTGTGGCTGTGGTTTGATGGCGCTGCAACTACAAGACTTTCTCGACAGCAACGGCAGCTACACCGGAGTCGATATTCATGGTCCATCGATCAAGTGGTGCAACAACCATATCGCCGCCACACACCGAAACTTTCGCTTCGCGCAAATCGAAAACGCAAAACTACCTCACGAAGCGCAATCGTTTGATCTGATCCTGTTGAAGTCAGTCTTTACACACATGCGGCCCAAAGAAGTCGAGAACTACCTCAGCGAAATCAAACGCCTGTTAAAGCCGGACGGCCGCTGCCTCGCGAGTTTCTTCCTCCTGAACGACGAACAAAAAGCGCTCGCCACGAAAGGAAAGAACGCGTTGCAATTCAACTTCGGCGACGATCGCTGGCGTTACGTCTACGAACACAGTCCCGAAAGCGCGGCTGCATACGACGAGAACTACATCCTCGACCTAATCAGCAAGCACAACCTGGAGCTGCGCGAACCAATCCGCTACGGCACGTGGACCGGTCGCGATAATGGCTTGTCTTTTCAGGATTTACTTCAGATCCAACCGCGGAACCGTGCGTAATCCACGATCTCCGCACGGCTTTTCAGATCGAGTTTCTGCATCGAGTTGGCTTTATGGCTCTCGACTGTCTTCACACTGATCGCGAGCTTGTTGGCAATCTCTTTATTCGTATAACCGTTTGCGACCAGCGCGATCACTTGAATTTCACGTTCGGATAACGGCTTTCCCTGCGGATCGCCTTTCCACGTTACGTTCTCGGGCGGCGCGTTGACCATCACTTCCTGCGAGGCACGATCGATGTATCGCCCACCTTTTGACACCGTCAGGATCGCGTCGAGAAGTTCGTCAAAAGCAGCTTGTTTGAGAACGTAGCCAAATGCTCCGGCCTTGAGCATCTGACTCAAGTAAGCACTGGCTCGATGCGCCGTTAGTGCAATGACTTTGACCTGCGGACACAGCTCCCTGATTTTCGACGTAGCGTCCGCGCCGTTCATGCGCGGCATGGAAACGTCCATCAAGATGAGGTCGGGCTCCAACTCACATGCCTTCTGCCAGGCGGCGATGCCGTCGTCAGCTTCGCCAACGACTTCCATGTTTGGCTGCTCGTCGATCATCCTCTTCAAGCCTTCGCGCAAGATGCGATGATCTTCGGCCAGCATTATTTTCAACTTTTCCATCGCCGCTATCCTGCCGATCTGCTTTGCGAAAGAGGAATGCTGACTACGATCGTTGTGCCTGCGCCGGATTCCATCTTGAACTCGCCGCCCACGAGTTGCACCCGTTCCTGCATACCCATCAATCCGAGTCTGCGATTTTCCATCGGACTACTCAGCCAATTCTCGGCGTCAAAGCCAACGCCATCATCCTCGATGATCACCTGCACGTGTTGATCGTCGCACGAGAGAATCACGCTTACGACGCCGGCTTGCGAGTGTCGCGCAACGTTGGTTAACGCTTCCTGCACGACTCTATAGATCGCAACTTCCACATCAGATGAGAGCTGTCCCGCATGATTCGTAAACCCGGTACTGTTGAAAACAGCCGTGATTCTTTGTTCGTGTCTTCGCGCCCACTCACGCGTCAAACTCGACAAGGCCGCTTCTAATCCGAGATCGTCGAGTGTTGTCGGGCGCAGCTCCAGCGCAACGCCGTGAACGTCGAGCTCCAGTCGTTTCGTCGTTTCTTTCAGGTACGACAATTTATCCACGGCGGCAACGGGAAGTTGCGGCAGCCGCGCACAGGACTCGAGTCCGAGAAGCAGTGCTGAAAGATACTGGCCGATGTTGTCGTGTAACTCGCGCGACAAGTGACGCCGCTCGTCTTCATGCGCGGTGATCAGGCGTTGAAGCAGTCGTTTACGTTCTTCTTCGGCGCGTTTGCCGTCAGTGATGTCCTTGCCGATGCTGATGCTGGAACCATCCGAGAGACGCACGATGGCCCAGGTCGTTTCGATCGAACGGCCGTCACGAGTCTTTGATTCGAAGTCCTCCCATACACCACTTGCCGCGGCAATGAAGTCGTGAACGCGGCGAAGGTTTTTCGCACCCGGATAAATTTCGGGGAGGACATCACCTTTGCGGTTTTGGGCTTCTGCCAACGACCAGCCAAGCGTGCGTTCCCATTCATGATTGACCAGTTCCAGACGTCCGGCCGCGTCGCGAAAGCTAATCATAACGGGAATATGGTCGACGATTTTTTGCAGGGTCTCGGTTTGTTTGCGGAGCTCGTCCTGCGCCTGTTTGCGCTTGGTGATATCGAACATGATGCCGCTGAGGTGAAGTTTGCCGCCGCCGGCTTCAGTTCTCACGGAGACAATGTCGTGTAACCACACCACGCTGCCGTCGGCCGCGATCATTCGATATTCAAACTCGTGATCCTGTCCGCGTTTTGTAGAGTCCATACAAAATGCGGAGCACCAGTCCATGTCGTCGTGATGCGTATGATCGCGCCAGAAGTTGGGTTCGAGCCAGCGCTCGATTGGATAACCTAGAATCTCCTCCGCGTGCGGACTGACGAACGTGAATTGAAAAGTTTCGGGGTCAGCTTCCCACACAATAGCGTCCAGGGAGTGGATTAGTTTGGCGTAGAGGGCTGGCTTGTCCTGCATAGCAGTGCGCATCAGTGAAGTTTCGGTTGGGGGGATTATATCCAACCGGGGAGAAAGCGGCGAAGTGGCAGATTGCCTCAGGGAAAATCCGGCTGTTTCCTCAGGAAAAAGCGAGGTTTTTGCTCAGGGAAAACCCCGATATTCCTCCTCAGGTCTTCCCACTACAATCACGCCCGAAAGTGCGAGGCTATCAGGCTCCCTGATGCAAACAGGGCTCGGTGAGCCAGATTACTTTGGTTCGTCACTCCCGACTGGGGTGAGCGCCATGTTCGCGTTTCGCGTGGGGTAAGGCACATGAACCATTGATGGCGGGAACTGTGGGAGTTTCCCGCCACTCGCACCTCTAACCATTCCGCTTGGGAATTTTCACCCAACCAATTGAGGGTGAATTCATCCATTCTTCACACCACTGTGTAATTATCCGTTTGTTTCAAGTATGTCCAAACCGGCACATCAGTTGCCGACTGCTATTGCGCTACACGATTTGTCCGAAAGAAGTGGAGCGAACGTTATGCAGGTTAATTTACGACGCAGCCGAATGACTGCCACGAATAATGATCCAGTGATCCTGGTTGTCGAAGATCACGATGACACGCGTGAGCTGCTCACAATCCTTCTCAACAGGCATGGCTGTCACGTGATCGCCGCGGAGAATGGTCCACAGGCCATCGATCTCGCGGACAAGTTACATCCCGATTTGATTCTTATGGATTTGAAGTTACCACTACTCGACGGGATGGCAGTGACACGCTTAGTGCGCTCGCATCCTGCTTTGAACCAGGTGCCGATTGTGATCCTTACCGGCTATGACTCTCCTCAAATGCAGGGTGACGCGTTGAGCGCGGGTTGCAATTGCTGTCTCCTGAAACCGATCGATTTCGATCGACTGCGCGAAGTCATCACGACGCTGCTGCGCTCAGTGCCAGAACCATCGCCGATGCGTTTACAGTATTCACTGGTAGTAAAATCGAAACGCCCGATGACCCTTCATCACCTCCACTGAGCAAAGGGGCACAATCGCTCGCGCTGAGTTACCGGTGCGATCCGCCAACGGCGACAAGGCGCGGGCGATTTGCCTCTTTAACTTTCTTCCAGCGATAGCGAAATTGATCGCGAGTCAAGCCGACGAGTCTTGCGGCACGAGTTTGATTGCCATTGCAGCGCGTCAGAGCCTGGTTCATTAGTGAGGTCTCCAATTCGTCGAGACAAATGCCTTCGTTTGGAAGACAAAAATCGCAATCGGCAGGTGCTCCATTCACCACCTCGACACGCGTTGCCTTCACCATCGGACTTCCAAAGAAATCAGACGGCAGACACTTCGGCGAGATCACGTCGCCGTCCTCGAGCAGGACGGCGCGCTCGATCACGTTGCGCAGTTCACGGACGTTGCCGGGCCAATCGTAATGCCTGAACGCTCGCGCGACTTCCGGCGAGAGACTGAGAATATTCTCCCGGCCCATCCGTTTTCCAAATTTGGTCAAACAGTGTTCGGCGAGAAGCAAAATATCGTCGCCTCGTTCGCGTAGCGGAGCGATGTCGATCTGGACCACGGCGAGACGATAGTAAAGGTCCAGTCGAAACCGGCCGCCCTCCGTCTCTTTCTTGATATTGCGATTCGAAGCCGAGATTACATGCGCGGTGAAATGAACGTCGCGCAGACCACCGACTCGGCGAAACGTACCCTCTTCGAGAACGCGCAGCAGTTTTGCTTGCAGGTTGATTTCGAGTTCGGTGATCTCGTCGAGCAGAATCGTGCCGCCGTCGGCCTGTTCGAGCAGTCCTTCCTTGCGCGCTTTCGCATCGGTGAACGCGCCCTTCTCGTAGCCGAACAATTCCGACTCGATCAGGTTCGACGGCAACGCCGCGCAATTGATCGCGACGAATGGATTGTTTGCTCGTGGCGACGCCTGGTGAATTGCCTTCGCGAGACAGTCTTTGCCGACGCCTGATTCACCCTGAAGCAGCACACAGGAAACGTCACTGCGAGCCACTCGCCCCGCGAGTTTTATGGTTTGGTGCATGGCCGGCGAGTCGCCGATGATCTGATCGAAACGAAAGATTTGAGGAGACTGCATTGACATATGAGATACCTATCGAAATGTTTTGCGGAGGACCAACTGATTGCCGAACTTTGTTCAGTGGTTAAACCAAGTGAGAGTAGTGTACACACGACGTGAGTGAAATGATCTAGGACTTTAGTCCTAGCAAGATTTATGACTACGAAGCTTTCCCGGAAGAGTAGGTCTGCGCCAAAGATCTTCTCCCGCAAAGGCGCAAAGGCGCAAAGCGCTGCCGCGTTTCTAAAAGATTTCTTTGCGCCTTTGCGCCTTTGCGGGAGAAGATCTCCGGCTTTTCGCGCGAAGCTACTATGAACCTCAGATGTCGATGCCGAGCTTCTGCGACATTCGCACCAGGTCGGCAAGCGAGTCGGCGCCCATCTTCTGCATCACGTGACTGCGATGAATCTTGATCGTTTTCTCGCTCGCGCCGAGCCGCAAGGCAATTTGCTTGTTGAGCAAACCAGCGACGACCAGGGCCATGACTTCACGTTCGCGTTGCGTCAGGTGCGACAGTCCTTCGTGCAGTTCAGCCAATTCGGCGCGCTCTTTTCGTCCCTGTCGATCGCGCTCGACTCCGGTGCGGACCGCGTCGATCAGATCCTCGTCGCGAAAAGGCTTGGTGAGAAATTCGACCGCGCCAGCCTTCATCGCCTGCACAGACATCGGAATGTCGCCGTGGCCGGTGATGAAGACGATTGGAATATGAATGCCTCGTTCGACCATCTCTCGTTGCAAGTCGAGTCCACTTGCATCCGGCAGTTTGACGTCGAGGATCACGCAGCCGGGAACTTCCGGCAACTTACTCTCCAAAAATTCGTGCGCCGATGCGAAAGTCTTGACCATTAGTCCAACTGCACACAACAAGCGGCTAATGGCATTGCGCATCGAGACGTCGTCGTCAACCACGAATACCAGTTGAAGCCCTGCTGCGTTCATAACTATGCTCATTCAGCGGCAATGTAAACTGCGAGATCGTTCCTTGTTCGCCCGGTCCGGGTTCGAGCCACAACTTCCCGCCATGTGCATTGATGATGGTCCTGCTGATTGATAATCCGAGTCCCAACCCATCTTCTTTGCTGGTGAAGAAGGGCTCGAATGCACGTTCCAGGTTTTCCGGTGAAATGCCGACACCGGTGTCGGTGATCCTGACTGTGATGTCGGTGGCCGTCTGTCCGGTGTGGATCGTTAGCTCACGCGGCTGTCCAGCCCCGCTGCTCATCGCTTCCTTGCTATTAAGAATCAGATTGATCACCACCTGCTGGATCTGCACTCGATCCACCAGTACGAGCGGCAGCCGGTTCGACAAGCGCGTACTTACGTTGATTCCGTTTTTGTTTAACTCGCCGGCGGTGAGACGGAGTACGTCGTGAATGATGTTGTTGATGTTGTGCGACGACTTTCCCGTGGCCGACTTTTTCAGCAGCCGGCGAATTCGTTTAATCACTTCGCTGGCGCGCAGGCCGTCGGCAATCATGCACTCGACCGCTTGCCGCGCTTCTTCGATGTCGGGATTTTCCCGTGACAGCAGACGTAAACACGCATGGCCGTTGGTGACGATCGCTCCCAACGGTTGATTGAGCTCGTGGGCGATCGAAGCCGTCAGTTCTCCGATGGTACTGACGCGCGTCACGTGCGCCAGTTCAGCCTGTAGTTTATGCAGTTCCTGCTCGTGGGAGTCGTTCATGGGCGCACCGCACCGTTGGTTAGCGTTAGGAGCGGTTCTCGCCC
Organism: Pyrinomonadaceae bacterium; assembly: GCA_035279345.1. Classification (GTDB taxonomy): domain Bacteria; phylum Acidobacteriota; class Blastocatellia; order Pyrinomonadales; family Pyrinomonadaceae; genus PSRF01. The sequence continues at coordinate 13,138 of DATEHX010000069.1, forward strand.
AGTCGATGAGCCGCGAGCGTAGCCGCACACCACGCTGTTTGGACGGGAGCTGGTCGTATGAGAGGGTTCAGTCCTAATTTACTCCCACAACACGGAAACACACAACCCGCGTTTTCGCGCTGGGTTATTTCCCCCGCGCCGGGCGATTTCAGCCATCATGAGTCCGAAGATACCTCCGCCTAAGACGCGATCCGGGTTGGCACGCTGTATGCACCACTTCATGCTTCCCCTAAGATCAAGATTCCAACACTAAAAACGGAAATCTTTTCCACAGCCTGAGACAACCCGCGGCGGTCGAGACACATATATTGCACGGCGAACGCGAGGAATGGCTGCGAACATTAAAGATTACTACCAGGTGCTGGGCGTCAAACGTGGCGGCTCCGAAGATGAGATCAAGAAGGCGTATCGAAAACTCGCGCGCAAGTTTCATCCGGACTTGAACCCCGGCGACAAAACTGCTGAAGAACAATTCAAACAGGTACAAGAGGCTTACGACGTACTTTCCGATCCCGAAGACAGAAAACTATATGACCAGTACGGGGAGAACTGGCGCGCTGTTAAGTCTGGCGCAGGAACGCCACCACCGGGTTGGGAACAAACACAACGTTCAACACGCACTGGCCGGCCGGAAACAGATGATTTCAACTTCGATTACAGCGGCGACTTCGGAGGTTTCCGCGGCGGCGGTGGCGAAGGTTTCGACATCTTCGAAGAGATCTTCAACCGCGCGCGTGGCGGACGCAGCGTACGCAGAGGCCGCGGCCGCGATATCGAAGCGGAACTAGAGTTGTCACTCGAAGAAGCGCATCGCGGCGGACGGCGCACGCTTCAGATGCAGACCGCGGAAGTTTGTCCCACGTGCATTGGTTCCGGAGTTGTTGACGGAAAGACGTGCGACACGTGCGGCGGCGCGGGAGAAGTTTTAAGACCGAAGACTATTGAAGTGAATATTCCGGCCGGGGTGCGCGATGGTTCGACCATCCGGCTCGCCGGACAAGGAGGCGCGGGCAGCAACGGGAGTGAGCCCGGCGATCTTTATTTGCATATCCGTCTTCGACCGCATCCGCGTTTCAGTGTGAAGGGCGACGATCTGGAAGTGGAGTTGGCGATCGCGCCTTCGGAAGCGGCATTGGGAGCGAAAGTCGAAGCGCCGACTATCGATGGCAAAGTTGAATTAACAGTTCCGCCTGGCACGAACACAGGGCAACGTTTACGGCTTCGTGGCCAGGGATTGAATAAGCGTAAAGGTGGAAGAGGCGATGAATACGTGCGAATGAAGATCGTGGTACCGAAAGAGTTAAGCGCTGAAGAACGTCGCTTATACGAAGAGTTGCAGCGGATCTCTCGATTCGATCCACGACGCTGATGTTGGAGTAACGAAAGTAGGACTAAGAACATGTGGGCAAGCGATCTGGATCTCGATGAACCCTTGACGTTGGATGTAGTGGCCGAAACGGTCGGCACGAGGCGTTCCCTTGTGATGCGACTCGCCGAACGTGGCCTGATTGACACAATTGACAGCGATAAGGACGGACCGCGTGTGCCGCGCCGTGTGGTGATTCAGCTTCGCCGCATGCAACGGCTGCGGCGGGATTTAGGAGTCAACTATGCGGGCGCCGCCGTGATTCTTGATCTCGTTGGACGGATCGAACAGTTGAATCGCGAGCTGGCGGAAATGCACCGCCGGTTACAGTGAAAAAAGTTGAGTTATGGAGATTGGCGCACCTGGCCGTTTCACTGCGGATTGAAGTGGGCGCGGTGCGATGGTTGAACAAGGTGCGCCAACCATTTTTGTGCCACAAAGAAGCACAAAAAGTACAAAGGAGTTGATGATGTTAACTGTATACACGGGAAGTTGGTGGGCTTTGCTGCTTCGCGGCATTGCGGCTGTTGCGTTTGGGTTGCTGGCATTTGTTTGGCCGGGTATCACGCTGACGGTGCTGGTGCTTTTGTGGGGCGCGTATGCGCTCGTGGACGGCGTGTTTGCGATCGCCGCGGGCGTGAAGTCTCACGGCGAGAACAAACGCTGGTGGGTTCTCTTGCTTGAAGGAGTTCTCAGCGTGATCGCGGGCATCATTGCTTTCGTCGTCCCGGGCATCACCGCGCTGGTGCTGTTGATGTTGATCGCAGCGTGGGCCATCGTCACGGGTATCTTCGAAATCGTGGCCGCGATTCAGATGCGCAAGTACATCCGGGGCGAATTGTTGTTGATACTTGCCGGCATCGCGTCGGTTATTTTCGGCGCGCTGTTGTTTTTCAACCCGGGCGCGGGTGCACTCGCGGTCGTTTGGTTGATCGGCGCTTACGCGATAGTCTTTGGAGTAATACTGATCGCGTTGAGTTTGAGATTGCACGGCATGTTGCGGTCACACGACCAGATGTCGCCGCGTGCTGTGTGATCGGATTTAAGGGGGGAAACTATTGTGGCAATCAGATCAACGTCATTCGCGGTGTGCGTGTCGCTTCTACTTGGCTTGGCGATCGTCGCTTCGCAGAGCGCGTGCAAGCGCGGGCAGAACAGAGGAGGCGATTATCGTCTTACGTCTGCTTCCGATCCGAATACCGGGAGCGGCGGCGGTGCGAGTTCGACGAGTAGCAACCCGGCAGTCATGCCGGTCTCGTCGTACGCCGACGTCGTAAGCAAAGTCGTGCCCGCGGTGATCACGATTCACTCGCAGATGCGTGTGCGTCAGCCACAACAGTTTCCGTTCATGGACGATCCGTTCTTTCGCCAGTTCTTCGGCGAGCGAAATCAGCAGCAACCACAGGCGCAGCCGCGCCAGGGATTGGGTTCGGGTGTGATCATCGACGCGAATGGCTACATCCTGACGAACCATCACGTGATCGATGGCGCCGAACAGATCAAAGTCGACCTGAACGACGGGCGTTCGCTCGACGCGCAGGTCGTCGGTACCGATCCACCGAGTGATCTCGCGGTGTTGAAGGTCGAAGCCAGCGGACTGCCGGTGCTTGTGTTGGGCGACTCTGATCGTACGCGCGTTGGAGATGTTGTGCTGGCGATCGGTAATCCTTTGGGCGTGGGCCAAACCGTGACGATGGGCATCATCAGCGCGAAGGGACGGCAAACTGGGCTAAGCAACGGCAGTTTTGAAGACTTTCTGCAAACGGACGCTCCGATCAATCGCGGCAATTCCGGCGGCGCGCTCGTGAGTACCAACAGCGAGTTGATCGGCATCAACTCGCAAATACTTTCTCCTTCGGGAGGCAGCATTGGGTTGGGCTTTGCGGTGCCGTCGAACATGGCGCGCACGGTCGTCGAGCAGTTGATCAATTCGGGTAAAGTCAGGCGTGGGCAACTCGGGATCACCGTGCTCAGGATTCCGTCTGAAGAAGCGACGAGGTTGGGTGTGACGCAGGGACCGGGCGTTGTTGTTTTCGATGTTCAATCGGGAAGTGCTGCCGATCGTGCCGGGCTTCGACGTGGTGACGTGATCTCGGCGTTGAACGGTACGAGTGTGACCGACCCGAATACTTTTCGTAATCAGATTGCCAGGACGCCGCCGGGCAGTGAAATAACACTCACCGTCAAACGCGACGGGCAGGAGCAGCAGGTGCGGGCGACGTTGGGCGAGTTCACACCGCAGGCGGCGCAACCGCAGGAGCGTCAATAGAAAGAACAAGGATTATTTTTAAGGAGGGATGTATGCCGTTTATCAAGCAGGAGCAATGGAAGACTTTTCTTGAAGACTTTACGAAGCGAAATCAGTTTCGCGCGACGCGTTTGGAAGTTCTCAGCAACGAGCTGGGTGTAAACGAAGAGGAGGCGTTTTTACCGCTGGTTGGTGTGAGTTTTGAAGCGAAAGGCAGTGACGCTGGAAGTGTCGTGATCATTCTTGGTGGCGAGACCGCCAAAGACCAGCGCCACGTCGAGCACCTGGTCGAACAGGTCGAACGAATCGCTCCGATCACGAGTACAGGATTGGAAGACGGCCTGGGCTTCGAAGATCGAAACGGTGATAAGACACTGCTAATCTTCGAGCAACTGACTGAAATTCCCGAGAACACATCGAACACCGAGCGCACCACCACGCGCGCGTAAACGGATGCGCCGACGGTTATTAGACATGATTCACAGAAATAACAAGATGCTTCAAGCAATAGCCTATCTTGTCCATTCTGCAAATCCTGTTATTGGTTCGGTTCAACCGTAACCGGCGTTCCGCTGAAGGCGGCCGTGCCGCAGAGGGTGTCGATGGCGAGGGGATCGGTTAGGTCGTTGATGCTAGCGCCCGCGTGTTGTTGGGCCACGGAGAGGAGATTTCCCGCACGTTCGTGGCCCCAGCCGTGTGGGATGCTCACGACGCCCGGCATCATTTCGTCGGTGATTTCCAGAGGCAAGACGATTTCGCCAACACGCGATCGCACGAGCACGTTTTGACCAGAAGCAAGATTGCGATGAACCGCGTCCGTTGGGTTCATGAGGATTGAACAAGGGGGCTTCGCCGGATTTCCCTTAACAAGCCGTTCGCTGTTATGCATCCACGAGTTGTTACTGCGTAACTGCCGCCGTCCGATCAGCAGCAGTTCACCATTCACACTGAGCGCTGCGCCGTCGAGCAGTTTTTTCTTCACTCGTGCGATGTCCTTAACCAGAACCTCAGGCGCCAGGTCGATGCGCTGGTCGTTCGTACGCAATCTTCCCGGCAAACACGATTTCAACGGCCCGAGATCGATCCCATGAACAGCCTGCCGAACTTTCCGAAGCGTCAATCCACTCGAAAACGGATTCAACTTCGCGCCGTATGGCCCAAAGCGTAAACCCAAATCAAGAATTCTCTCCGGCCCGAAGAATCGTTTCATCCACTTCACAGGGCCGCGACCGCCCTTGTGTTCCATGCGGCTTTGCAGTTCGCTCAGAATCTCCCAGTCGTGACGCGTGTCATCGGCGGGTTCAAACAACGCGGGTGAAAACTTCGCCGTGTTGCGGACTGTCAGTACGTTAAAAGCAACATCGTAGTGTTCGCGTTCGAGCGCGGATGTTGGCGGCAGGATGATGTGCGCGTGCCGGGTAGTTTCGTTGACGTAGAAATCAATCGAGACCATAAACTCCAGACCTGCGAGCGCACGGTCCAACTTGCGTCCATTCGGCGTCGATAGAACAGGATTGCCGGCGTAAGTGACGAGTGCTTTTATTTGTCCCGGTCCTTCAGTGAGAATCTCTTCAGCCAACGCGGTCACCGGCAGTTCGCCCGCAAACTCCGGCAGTTGCCGCACGCGGCTGTGCCAACGTCCAAACCCTCCGCGCGGCGCTAACGACTCCGGCGCCGAGAGCGGATCGAACGCCGGCAAAGTAAACATCGCGCCACCGGGCCGGTCCATGTTGCCGGTAACGATATTCAGAACGTTAATCAACCACTGGCAAACAGCGCCGAACTCCTGCGTGCTCACACCGATTCGTCCATGACACACCGCGGATTCAGCAGTCGCAAACTCTCTCGCCAAAGTCCGTATGTCATTCGCATCGATTCCGGTAAGCGGCGCCACTCGTTCCGGCGTAAACTCGGCAACAATCTCACCAACAACTTCTACACCTTTAATAAACGAAGCCACCCCGCCCAACCGGACCAGACCTTCCGCAAACACCACCCGCAACAGTGCGAGCAGCAACAGAACGTCTGTCCCCGGACGAATAAACAGATGCCGATCGACGAGCGGCGCGGTCTCGTTGTAACGCGGATCGACGAGCACGACCTTACCGCCGCGTTGACGAATTGCATCCAGGCGCCGGGTCATTCCGGGCGCAGTCATCATGCTGCCATTCGAAACCGCGGGATTCGCTCCGAGCATGAGATGAAACTGCGTGCGATCGACGTCCGGCACCGGCAGCAGCAGTTGATGACCAAACATTAAGAAAGCCGCGACGTGATGCGCGAGTTGATCGACAGACGTGGCCGAGAAGCGATTGCGCGTGCGCAGAGTGCGGATGAAACCGGGCGCAAACAAGAGACCGCCGTAGTTGTGAACGACAGGATTACCGAGATACGTGGCGATCGAGTTTTTGCCGTGCGTCGCATTGATGCGTTTGAGGTTCTCGGCGACTTCTGCAAACGCTTCGTCCCAACTGATGCGTTGCCAACCCTGGAAGGTGCGGCGAACGGGATGCCGCAGCCGATCTTTGTCGAAGTGAAGGTCTTGTAAAGCAACGGCCTTGGGACAGATGTATCCGCGACTGAACGGATCGTCTTTGTCGCCGCGGATGTCGAGGCGCCCGTCCGCTTCGACAGAGATCTCGATGCCGCAGATCGCTTCGCAGAGATTGCAGGCTCTATAGTGTGGCGCGCCGTTGTTTTGCTGCGTTGTGCGCGGCAAGAAAGTGACCTCCGGTAGCGGGCATCTTATCAAGACCTTAGCCGGGAACGAAGACGTTCGGCGCACGATAACGCGTCACTGAAAGTTGACCGGTTTCTGTCCATTAGAGATTCACACCGCTCTGTGCACGTTGAATTGCTCAACGTTTAGATCGGCACTAGTCTTGCAACCTCACTCGTCTTCCCCCTAGCAAGATCAGCAATTATTGGAGGATGTGAGCCATGGGTCTCTTTGACAAAATGTTCGGCAGCGGAGCGTCGGACGCTCAGCAGCAGGGAAACGCACAGCAACAATTCGATCAACTCAAGTCGAAGTATCAATCCGTTTTGAACGAGGTTGAGCGGCAGCAGGTGCAACTGCACAACCTGCACGTTCAAGACAACAAACTCTTTATCAAAGGCACGGCGCCTTCGGACGACGCGAAGAACAAAATCTGGGAGCAGATCAAGCTCGTCGATTCAAACTGGCAGAACGATCTGACCGCCGACTTTAACGTCGATCAGAGCCGGGCGATGGCCGCGGCGGCTGGCGGCGGACAAGGCCAGGGTCAAACTTACACCGTGAAGTCGGGCGATAATCTTTCGAAGATTAGCAAGCAGTTTTACGGTGATGCGAACGAGTACATGAGGATCTTCTACGCTAACCGCGACAAGTTGAACGATCCGGACAAGATTCAGGTGGGCCAGCAACTGAACATTCCGCAGGGCTAAAAGACATATCAGAATCCCACCGACGAGGTCGGTGGTACTTCAGACTTTACCTACCCTTTAGTAGGTAGAGTATGGAGTACCACCAACTTCGTTGGTGGGTTACTGATACTGTATAATCGCCCGCCTCATGACAGATCCGATCTCCGAGTTTTACACCAATCATCCGTATCCGCCGCCGTTGCCGCATCTCGATCGTGCCGTTGATCTGTGGAAGGATCCGAACGTGCATCGCGCGGAGTGGCATCTGCTGTGGCCCTACAAGGAATACCGCGCCGACTTCGACGTCCTGGTCGCGGGTTGTGGCACGTGGCAGTCAGCGAAGTTCGCACTGACTCACCCGAGCGCGCGCCTAACCGGTATCGACGTGAGCACCACGAGCCTCCAACACACCGAGGCGTTGAAGCAGAAGTATGACCTGACGAATCTCGAACTGCGGCAGCTACCGATCGAGAGTGCGAGTGATCTGAATCAACAATTCGACATGATCGTTTGCACCGGCGTGTTGCATCACCTCGTCGATCCCGACGCGGGTCTGCGTTCACTCGCAACGTTACTAAAGCCGGATGGAGCGATGTACTTGATGCTCTACGCGCCTTACGGCCGAACCGGCGTTCACATGCTTCAGGAATACTGCCGAAGACTCGGCGTCAGCACATCGCCACAGGACGTCAAAGATCTGACAACAGTACTGCGCGCGTTACCGCAACATCATCCGTTGATCTCGATGTTTCGCGGCGAAAGAAATTCTCTGGATGCGGATACTTTGGTTGACGCGCTGTTGAATCCGCGTGACCGGACGTATTCAGTGCCGCAAGTCTACGACTTCCTCGAACGCAATGATCTGCAGTTTGGCCGCTGGTACTGGCAGGCCGCTTACTCGCCGCGTTGCGGTGCGATTGCAGACACGCCTCACGGTCCCAAACTGGCTGCGCTGCCGGAACGCGAGCAGTACCTCGAGATGGAGCTGTGGCGCGGTTTGATCAGCAATCACGACTTTGTTGCCTACAGCGGTCAGGCCAATAACGAACAGTTGCAAGTACGCTTCGACGACGATCGTTACCTTCACTACGTGCCGATCCGCCGCGCCTGGACCAAGTGCATCGAGGAGCGTCTTCCTGCCAACGTCTCCGGTGCGTTGGTGAACCAGACGCACACGTTCGACGATCTCTTTATCTTCATCGACGAGCAACAGAAGCGCATCTACAAAGCAATCGACGGCCATCGCACTATCGCCGAAATCCTGGACCATGAAAAGGACGCCTCCGGCGCACGCGAGTTCTTCGAGAAACTCTGGTGGAACGACCAGGCGGTGTTCGACACGTCTAAAACTTAAA
>DATEHX010000070.1:0-6653 GCA_035279345.1 Pyrinomonadaceae bacterium
TCATTTGAATCGTCTCGTCGTCGATGATGACGCCGTTGAAGTCGAAGAAGATCGCTTTGATCATTTGGTTTGGGTTTTCATCTCCTCAAACAGTTTCGGCAAACGCTCGCTCTCCAACACGTCCAAACGCCGCAACACTTCGGCCAGCGACAACTCGTTTTTCAAGTTCACCTGGTAATCGAGATCCGCGCGCAGCCGATCCTTTCCGCCCTGCCGGTTCTGCGACATCATGATGATCGGCGCCTGCATTCCCGCGATCACGGCGAGGGTGAGATTCAACATCTGATACGGCGCGGGATCGAAGCCGCTCACCAGAATGAACGAGTTGAAAATAATCCAGAAGATAATTATCAGCATGGAAATGATGATGAACTTCCAACTGCCGCCAAACTCGGCGATCAAATCCGCCGCGCGGTCGGCGAGCGTCAAACGCGCTTGTTCTTCTTCGTTGACGTTGCGCGAAACACGCGAGCGCAAGAGTTCGTCAGTGCGCCGCAGTCTGTCAGTTAACGCAGATAACATCTCCAGCGCAACATCCGGCTTCTTGCGCACAAACGTCAGAAACGCATCGCGCGAGAGCACGGCGAGGCGCGCGCTTTCAATCACCTGAGCGTCGGCGGAACGTTGCCGCCCGTCGATGATCGACATCTCACCGAAGAAGTCTCCCTGGGCCAACTCCGCGAGCGTCAGTTCCTCTTTGTCGCCGGCGTGAATACTGATCCGCACACGCCCACTCTCGATCAGGTACATCGCGTCGCCCGTGTCGCCCTGTCGAAACAGACGCGTATTCTGCGGCACGGTCTTTTCGGAAAGCAGGTTGCGCAGGTCGCGTGCAGCATCGTCGTCGAGCGACGCGAAAAGCGGCACCGAACGAAGCGCTTCAAGCGTCATCTGGGTTGCGGGCTCAGCCATTGAATCCTCCATTAACAACTTTTCCGTCTTTCATAAACACGATGCGATCGGCGAAGCTGGTGGCGAGCTCGTGATCGTGCGTGACCATCAAAATCGTCAACGCATCCTTATTGACCATATCGCGCAACAAACCAAGCAGCTCGTGCGCCCGAATCGAATCGAGGTTTCCGGTCGGCTCGTCCGCCAACAGCACCTTGGGATTATTTGCGAGTGCGCGAGCGATTGCGACGCGTTGTTGTTCACCGCCTGATAGTTCCGAAGGCTTGTGCGACAAACGATCGCCCAGGCCCACTCGCGCCAGCAACTCACTCGAACGTGTGCGCCGTTGTTGTCCGCGCAAACCACCAAACGCGAGTGCGAGCGAAACGTTCTCGCGCGCGGTCATCGTCGGAATGAGATTGAAGTTCTGAAAGATCATGCCCACGGAAAAACGCCGGTAACGCGCCATTTCTTTCTTGCTGAACGGACCTAACGGCTTCGACGCGAAATACACTTCGCCCTTCGACGGATGATCGAGTCCGCCGAGCATGTTGAGTAGCGTGGATTTACCCGAACCGGACGTGCCTTGGATCGCGACAAACTCGCCTTCGTTGATTTGCAGCGAGACGTTGTCGAGGGCCGTCACATTGTTCGTGCCCATCTGATAGATTTTGGAAACTTCTTCGGCAGCTAGAATGGCGCTCATCGGGGCTCACTGATTCGCCACAACTCGAATCGTTCGTTCTCAAATCCTTTCAATGTCATATCAAACTCTATTGCACTTAAACCTTTGGAATCGAGCAACTCGCGCACCTCCGCGTCTTCATGAACCGCGCGCGAGATTATCACGTCGTTGCCCGACGACAGTCCTTCAAGACGCGCGGCGAGATTCACTGTCGAGCCGAAATAGTCGAGCCGATCGTTCAACGTCACGGCGATGCATGGACCAGTGTGCAACCCGGCTTTCAACTGCAACGGCATACTTCCGTCGCTCGGTTCCGCGAGCGCGCGTTGTACTTCGAGCATCGCGACGAGAGCGTCGGTAGCACAACGAAAAACACCCATCACCGCGTCTCCGATCGTCTTCACCACGGCGCCGTCGTGTTCGGCAATTGCTTTCTTCAGTACATCAAAGTGATTCATTACGCGGCCGAACGCTGTCGCGTCACCAATCTCGCGATAGAGTTTGGTTGAATCACGCAGATCGGTGAACAGCACGGTCAACGTGCCGACGGAGATCTGCTCGCCAACGCGCAACGCCTCGGACGCAAACAGATCGCGAAACATTTGCAACGCCGTCACTTCAGCGGCGGTAGTTGCCTGATCGTTCCAGGCCATACGTTCGAGCATCACTAACTGTTCGGCGTCAGTGTCGTTTCGCAGTTCGAGCGTGAATCTCTCTGCTACATTCAGTAAATCCCCGCTCCAACCGTTTCGCGAAACAACTACTTCCGCGGCCGTGGCGCCTTCAGGAGAAACCGACACATCCTGCGAACCGGGAAGCTCCAACGCACGCAGCCGGTAGCTGCCACGTTCGAGCGGCAAGTTCAGCGCTCGCTGCTCACCTGCCGGAAGCAGTTGTTGGGCCACGACGTGCGGCGTCATCTGCGGACTGCCGATGCAAAACGCAAACACGTTGACACGCCGCACCGCGGGATTCGGACGAAACGTCAGCTCAACATACCGATCGAAGTTCACCGTGAAATCGATCTGACAACCCGGGCAATGGGCGTGAGCGTTAATGTCCTTCAACGAACGGCCGGACTCCTGTGGTCCACGACACAAAGGACAAAGCAGGTCCCACTGAAAGTCGAGCAAGCCGACGCGCGTCGCGCGCAGACAGATCTCTAAAACATCGCGACGCGGCACATTCCAATCGTCCGCGAGTTTGTACGGACGAATGCGCGTGACCGCGAGGTCGTCGCCATGTTCGAGAAAGTCGACGAGCCGATCCGCAATCGCACGTTTCTCCGGCGTCAACTCCGCGAGATCCTCGGCGAGTTTTTGCCGCAACGACGCGAGCCGCGCGAGACCAAACAACGACTGTGAAGTATTAGGCTCACTCGCTTCGACCTTCGCGCCCTCGAAAGCCGCCGCATCATATTTTTTGATCGCGTCGCGAAAGCGGCGTGAGACGATGAGACTAACCTGAAGCCCGACCGCCACTGCGCCAGGGAGATTCCGCGGCGTGGACCAGAGCTGATAGATGAGATGCGTGCCGCCGCCGTCGTTTGGCGTCAACTCCGCCAGCACACGCAAGCGCGAGAGTGGTCCTTTGCTGTAAACGCGATCGATCCCAAAGCGAAACGGCTTGACCCATTCGAATGGCTGTTCTTCCCATTCGACGGGCAAGCCGTAAATCGAGAGCCGCACTTTGCGGCGTGCGTTGCGCCGCGGTTTCTGCGCGGCGTCGATCTCTATTTCGGGAACGCCGGTGTCGCGATTGAAGCGGTTGGTGTCAGCAATGAACGGCCAAAGTCTCTCCGGACTCGATTTGAGATCAAACTCCCATCGTTTATGAAGCTCACGAAAAGACATTTTGCCATTGCCGATTTTCGATTTTCGATTGCCGATTGGCCAGCTACTTGATCGTCCATCTGAACTCGTAGAGTCGGTCAAATCGGCAATCGAAAATCGGCAATCGAAAATGCTTAGATTTCTTTGTATTCTGAATCCACATCTTCATGCGAGAGTGCGACGCGGTAGTTCTTCGATTGCAGTTGCTTGGTGATCAGCAGATCATCTTTGGTCTTGAGGAGATCCGCGCGACTGTAAACAGAGAGCTCAAAATTGTAACCGTGCGTGATCGCGTCTTTTGGACACGCCTCGACGCAGTAACCGCAGAAAATGCAGCGCCCGTAATCGATGTTGTAAACGGCGGCGTAACGTTCGTCGACTCCGGTTCGCTCTTCAGGTGGACGTGGGTCGTCGGCCGCGACGATGTAAATGCAGTCCGATGGACACGCGGCGGCGCAAAGATAACAGGCGACGCACTTCTCGCGTCCGAGTTCGTCGACGTGTAACAGATGCTGGCCGCGGTAGCGCGGCTGAAGCGTCACTGGATCATCCGGGTATTGCACCGTCCACTTGCGTTTGGGAATGTACGACAGCGTCACTCCCATTCCCTGGATGATCGCCTTAGTCGATTCGATTACGTCGGAGATGATTGACATGTACTCAGTTTAATCTGTGTCTCACAAGTTCCCAAGCACACCGGCAAAAATCATCCAAAGCAGCAATATCCCGTAGAAAAAGATGGTCAACGCCCCGGTCACGATGCCGATGATCGCCATCGGTTTTCCGCCGACTGTCTGCGGTGATTGTTTGATTTGGTTAAGAGCCATCCAGCCGAGCACTAAGGCAGCGACTCCCGGTAACGGCCCGAAACAACCGAGCACTAAACCGAGCAGACCGGTCAACATGGACGCGAGCGCGAGTCCCTGGCTCTGCTGTTTGACGGGTCGTGATGGTGGTGGCGGCGGTTGCCACACGGGCTGCGGCGACGGAGTTTGCCACATCGGCGGCCGCATCGGCGGTCTTTCGTCAGGCGCGACCCAGCCGCCGCCTTCCAGCGGCGTTTCGCGCGGCAGCCACTGTGTTTGTTCCTCGGATGGAGGCGGTTTGTAGGTTGGTTCGCGGATGACGGGATTCCAGTTCGGATCCACTGGCGGCGCCAGCTCTTCGATCAGCATGCTGCCGTCGTCCGAGCAGAATGTGATCCACGGTTCCGTGTACTGTCGATTGCACTGCGGACAATACTTCATCTGGAGGATGTTATCTGCGATGTCAGACCAGTTCGAGACGGCTGAAGAAATAGGAGATCTCGATCGCGGCGTTTTCGTCGGAGTCAGAGCCGTGAACGGCGTTCTCACCGACGGAACCGCCAAAGTCTTTTCTGAGTGTGCCGGGGTCGGCCTTTGCCGGATCGGTGGCGCCCATCAGATCGCGCCACGCTTTAACTGCGCCCTCTTTTTCGAGCGCCATCACAACCGATGGACCACTCGACATGAACTCGACAAGGCCACTGAAGAAAGGCCGTTCGCGATGCACTGCGTAAAAGCCTTCCGCTTGCGGGCGTGTCATGTGAATGAGTTTTAAGCCGCGGATTTTGAAACCATCGTCGAGAATCCGTTGAATGATTGAGCCTGTTTTTCCCGCGCGCACTGCGTCAGGTTTTACGATTCCGAAAGTTAAGTTGGTCATCTTTTATGCTTTTGTTCTTGTGCCTCTTTGTGGCTTACAGTACGTCCTTCATTTTCTTGCCGATATCCGCCGGCGACTTAACAACGTGAATACCCGCAGCTTCCAATGCTTTCATCTTCTCTGCTGCCGTGCCTTTGCCACCGGCGATGATCGCGCCCGCATGGCCCATGCGGCGTCCCGGTGGCGCAGTCTGGCCTGCGATGAACGCGACAATCGGTTTCGTCATGTGCTCTTTCGCAAAGGCAGCCGCGTCTTCTTCAGCACTGCCGCCAATCTCGCCGATCATCACGATGCCGGTCGTTTCGGGATCGGCCTGGAAGAGTTTCAACGCGTCCAAGTGCGTGGTGCCGACAATCGGATCGCCGCCGATGCCGATCGCTGACGACTGGCCCAACCCAAGCGCCGTCAACTGGCCCACCGCTTCGTAAGTCAATGTGCCCGAGCGCGAGACAACGCCGATGTTGCCTTCTTTGTGAATGTGGCCGGGCATGATTCCGATCTTGCATTTGCCGGGCGAGATGATGCCGGGACAGTTTGGACCAATCAGACGCGTCGATTTGTCTCGCAGGTATTCCTTGACTTTCACCATGTCGAGCGTCGGAATGCCTTCGGTAATGCAAACGACGACCGGAATTCCCGCGTCCGCGGCTTCCATGATCGCGTCGGCAGCGAACGAAGGTGGCACGTAGATGACGGAGGCATTCGCGCCCGCTTCCTTAACTGCGTCAGCTACCGAATTGAAAACCGGAATTCCCTCGTGCGTCGTCCCGCCCTTACCGGGCGTTACACCACCGACGACATTCGTTCCATACTCGACCATCTGCCTGGTATGAAACGTCCCCTCTTTCCCGGTAATACCCTGCACGATCAGGCGCGTAGATTTATCGACCAGAACGCTCAATGATGAATGCTCCTTGAATTTTCGGGCTTAGTTCAAAAGGCGGAGTATAGCAATGTATTCGTGGAGACCAAAACCACCACTCGCCTCACCACTTGAGCAAAAGAAAGAGCGCAATAGTCTCTATGATGAGGACCGCAAGCCAGAGCCAAAGCGCATGCGTCACCTTGCGGCGCGCGGAAATAGAGTCGTCTTCCTGAAACTCACCGGAGGGAAACCGGTGGAACCATCGTACGATGCTAAAGACCGCTGTCACTGAGACCGTCAGTGGCAAAGTAAGCAGGAAAAGGTAAGTTGTTACCTCGGTAATACGGACTGTTATCAGGACGTAAAATGTTACCGCGAGCATTATGAATGCCGCTGGGTTAAAACTGTCGATGTGCTCAGCCGCGATACAGCTTTGAGTGAGTGTGACATTCGCCTCGATACTGCGACGTGCATGCTGGCGCGTGATCCTCGCACCACACTCCGGACACGACACTGCGCCCGACTTGAGAGTTCGCTGGCATGAAGGACACGAAATGAACGGCTGGACTAATTCATCTGCGCGTGGCAGCCTGAATTTGCGGATGGCTCGATATTCAGGAAAGCTTGCGTGGCAATGCTCACACCCGTGCGCATTGGAATGATTGAGCCGTAAACACACCAAACACTGCGCAAC
>DATEHX010000071.1:0-18226 GCA_035279345.1 Pyrinomonadaceae bacterium
TGCCGGATGACTTCGAACTGAGCATGAATCGTCTCTGGCGCGAACGCGTCGCGCACGCGTGGAACGAACGTCACAACGACATCAAAACCCTACGCAAGCGTCTCACCGAACTCGACGAACAGGCAAACACACGCGCACTGAGCGTTGACGAACAATGGGAACGCGTGGTTGCCCTCGCTGAAACTGAAAGCCGCGAAGCAGCGGCGCCTGCGATGAAGACGCTTCTCGACGAAGCTCCCCAACACGTTTCAGCCAACTTCACGTTGGGAGGTCTTCTGCTTGAACAGGGAAATGCGGAGGGTGTCGCGTATCTTGAAAGGACGATCCCCGTCAACTCGAACGCCGCCAGCCAAGCGTGTGAAATAATCTCGGGCTTCTATCTCGAACAAGGCAACAACGAAATGGCTGAGACGTATCGCCAGCGCGCGGAGGAGCATTACATGAAAGCACTGTGCTTTCAGGAACAGGCGACGAATTTCGCGGTGAGCGATAAATTCGCGCCGCACGGTCTCGAACAGAGTCGAGTCGAGCAGCTACAAGCGCAACTCGCAAAAGTCTACGGCCTCGCGGCTGCCTATCTGGTTCGCAAGATTGTCGATGGTACCGAGCAGCCACTGTACGTTCTGGCGGTTGTTGCGAGTTACACCTGGAAGGATGGTGTCAGTGGCAAACACATCGACCCACTCTTCGAAGACCTGTCAGCGAAAGTCGAGCTTCCCTCGCCGGTGTCGGTTCTTTCTCTGGATGGACCATACGGGGACATGCTGGACCACATCAGTCGCATACCCGGCGCCCAGCTATATTCGACAACCGATCAGGGCATCACCGTTCGTTAGTGAAAGACTGTTCGCCGACTCAATGCGGGATGCTTCGCACAAAGCCGACATCCTACCGACGCAGTCGGTAGTGCTTTCATATCCAACCTACAACGCCCAACCCTTACCCCGACAATCCCACCGACATAGTCGGTGGATCATTCATAATTCGGCAGTAGCTCTGAATAATCAGTTGAGGTGAACAATCCACCAACTGCGTTGGTGGGATTGTCCGCGCAGAATTTGGCTGTTGTAGGTCGGATATGAAAGCACCACCGACTACGTCGGTGGGATCAAGCTGCGGTTAGTTCTTACTCAGACCGGTGACGAGCACTTCGGTGTTGTGCGCGAAGCGAAGGCCGTAGATGCCGTCAGTTGATTTCAACTTGCCGGCCGTGACTAACGCCGACTTGTCGTAACTCGCGACGACTTTGTTATTGATCGAGCACTCAACCTTGTCGCCCTTCACCGACACAGCGATCTCCTGCGTCACCGGTTCACCCTGGCCGGCCGCTTTGTTGACCGCAGGATCCTCGGCGCCGCGTCCATTCATTTGAAAGGCTTCGGGACCAAAGCCACGGACTATGAATTTGCCATTGCCGTAAGCTGCACAGTAGAGATAGCTCTGCTGAGGAGTGCCTAAATCGTTGCCGGCGATAACAATCCCGTAAGGATGAGGATGGCTATTGAGGCTCATGTACTTCGGTTCTTTGAACGTCGCTTTAATGGTGTAGTCGCCAGTAGCTTTGTTGGCCGGGTTCCAGTAGGTCACTGCCGGACCGGTGACCACATGCAGCGCGTTGCCTTCCTTCGCGAGCTTCGCGCTGTTGAGCGTCAGCCCTGCCGCCTCTTCTTTCGGGTCGATCTTGCCGGTCCAGCCGGAAACGGAAATTCCACCGCCGGCGACGCCGCGCGAAGTTTCCATCTGTCCGCCCTGAGAGAAGTTCGCGCGCGGCAGCAACATGATGGCGAGCAGACCAAGAGTCAAAGCAGCAACGTATCGCATCGTAAGCTATCCTCCAGAATCAGATCAGTGTCCAACCCTATTTCGCAAACGGCGCCGCACAAATAACCCCGCCGCCAAAGCCGCAACAAACCCGCCTACGCCGCCGCCGAGTAACCAACGTTTGCCCATCAGCGATTGCACCGAGAGCATTCCACTGGCCTCCGGTGTTCCGAGTGCGCTTTCTTGATAAGCGCGCGCATCGGCATCGCGGAGGGCGGCTTCGAGACGCATGCGGCTGGTCTCGAGTATTTTGAGTTGCGACGTGACCCCATCGCGCTCGATTTGCAATTGGCGGCGGCGCGCTTCACGCAACTCTTCCGGTCTCGTCGAACCGACTCCCGCCAGCGAACGTTCTATGTTCTCCGGTTTGAGCGCTTCGTCGAGCTGCGCTGCTCGAGAACGTAGCGTTTCCTCCTGTGTCTGCAAGTCGAGTAATTGCAAACGCAGATTTTCCGCGTCTTCGGCAGCACTTTTTGGTTGTGCCTGTACGTTGAGCGCACTCGTAGCGAGCAAAATCAGCAAAACTGTGTAAATCTGTGACTTCATAACCATCACAGAGTAGCGCTAACCGGCCCAGATCAAAAGCCCACGGAAGCCACAAAGAGGCACCTGAAGCACAAACTCAAGCAGGCTTGCGGTGATAACCGATCTTGTCTAAATCCTCTTCGAGCTCCGCCAGCGAACGATCGCGATTAAGGCGCGAAACGAGTTGCTGCGTCAGCGGCTTGTGCGCGTAAATCTCTTTCACAGCATCAACCGGAATCGGCCGCTCGTAGTAATCAGAAGCCCACGCGGCATACGTCTCCGGTTTGCCGTCGAGAATAAAGAGCAGATCCTCAGAGCCATCCGGGTAATCGTGGTCGGGAAACTCGATCTTTCCCGTAGCCCACGCAAGCTCACTGCGTTTGCGCCACATGCAGAAGGAAGTCTCCTCCGCCACAAACGCCGGATCGTTCAAGACGGCTTCAAACTCCGGCGGCACATGGTCCAGCACGCCTGGCCACACCTCACCAGTATCGGCTGAATGCGCGGCCATCGCACTCTCATGCGCATAGCCCTTGATGACGGCGCCGAAAGAGTTGAACAGAATGAAGAACGCGTCACCACTTCCGTCCCGCATCGAAGCCAGCATCTCTTCGTCACTCCAGTTCGCGTCGAACGAGTAGTAACGATATTCCCAATCGGGCATCAGGATGGCATCCAGCAGCGCCAGCGACTGAAAGATTCGCTTCAGTTCATCGACGTTTGGAAGCTCACGCAAAGTCCTACTCGAGATCATGGCCTTGGAGTATGCACTTTACCGGGCACAGTTGTGAACTATGTTTTTCAGACACCCGAGACGCGGCTCTCCAGCTCAGGAGGTTCACGAGCCGCAAGTGCGCCGTTACGATATTCACTCGGCGTGACACCGTAGATTCGTTTGAAGTCTCGAACAAAATGGCTCTCGTCAGTGCCGCCGACACGTCTGACGATCTCTTTGACGCTGAGAAAAGTGGTAGTTAGCAGCGTTGCTGCCTGTTGCATTCGTAATGATTTCAGATAACGTGCTGGAGGAACTCCCGTAACAGATTTGAATAAATAACAGAAATAAGGTGGCGAGAGATTTACCGATTCGGCCATTTCTCCCAATGAAAAAGCCCGACTCGGATCTCCTTCCATTAACTCAATAACTCTCTTAATACGCTCCGCCATGCTCCCTCCGTTAGAGACACTCCGAGGCAAAATAGCTAAAGCCCCGAGAGATTAGCTGCCCTATGTTGAATGGATGTTTCTCTGAGCTGGGAGTCTAGCCCGAAAGGACAGGTGCGGCTGCCCATTCCAGGCGCGGATAGTTGTAACGCATGAACGGGCGATCGATCAATAGGCGGGTAGACACTTCGCAATGTCCAAAGCACATAATTCCTTCTTTGCCATTAAGACCACCTGCTTATCCCTGTCCATCTGAATCACGGTTGTCAATTCGGCGATGGCACTGTCCATTTGTCCCTGATCTCTGTAAGCGAAACCCATATTCAAGTGCGCCAGGGAGTTGTGAGGATTCAGTTTGATGGCTTCCTTAAAGTCAGGCATCGCTCGCGAGAACAACCTCAATGAGGCGAGCGCAGCGCCGCGGTTGGCGTAGGCCGTAGAGTTTTTAGGATCGAGAGCTATTGCTTGATTGCAGTCGGCGATGGCGCGAACAAAATCATCTTTGTTTATGTATGCGTTGCAACGGCTAACCCATGCTTCAGAGGAGTCCGGCTTCAATCTTATCGCCTGATCGTAGTCTTCGATCGACTTGTCATGGTTTCCCTGTTGGTAGTAAGCCTCGCCTCGGTTGTAATAAGCTCCATAAGTAGTTGGACCATTTGGGTCCAAACTAATCGCTTTGGTGAAATCGGCGATGGCTTTGTCCGGTTGTCGCTTGGCCAAAAACGCATGGCCTCTAACTGAATAGTTCCTGCTAGCAGAAGGCTCGATCGTGATTGCCTTCTCAGCATCCAGGATCGCCTCGTCCGGGTATCCATGCTTCGCAAAGAAGGTTCCCCGGTTGAAATAGAAATCTGCCTCATCCGGTTTTGACTCGATCGCGAGGCTATAATTCAAGCGGGCTTTTTGCAGATCACCATTGGCTTCATACGCTATCCCCAGGCTGTTGAAAGCTCTGGCTTTCGTATGAATATGAACATTCAGAGAAACAATCTTTTGGAAATCGAGGATAGCGAGATCCAGGTCGTGCCGCTGCAGCAAAATCGAGCCACGCCCGCTCAAAGCTGAATGATTTATGGGATTAAGCGCGAGAGCTCGCTCAAAGTCCAGCCATGCGCGTTGAATATCATTTTTGATGTTGCTATAGATGAAACCCCGCACCGCGTAGGAGTCATCATTAACGCGAACTTGTAGCGCTTTATTTGCATCCTGAAACGCCTTATCAAACTGGCCCTGCGTGAGGTAAGCGAACGCTCTCATGTTCAGCAGATCGATCTGCTGCTTGAAACCAAGCGCGCTGGAAAAATCCGAGATGGCTTCAGCGATCTGTCCGTTGAGCAAATAACAGAGCCCTCTGTACTCGTAGATATGTCGAGGCTCTATGATGTCGGTCGGAGCGCTGGATGCCGATATCGCGCGCGTGAAGCTCGTAATGGCTCCCGCGTAGTCGGCTGCGCCCACCCTGGCCACACCCACGGTAAGCAGGACCAGATAGGTCATCTCTTTCGAAAGCTCTTCCTGAATAGTGAAGCTCTCGAGCTTGGCCGTTTTCGCGATAATCGTCTTGTGGTCGTGTGTTAACGGAACATCAAAACTCTTATCCAGCACTTCAAAATGAATCGTGACTCTCGTGTTGGCTGCATTGGCAAGGTACGAGCCCCACAAAACTATGTCCGCCCGTTCTTCCTTGCCTTTAGCGTAAGCGGCTTCGCTGCTGTCGATCGGCGCGCGCAGCGGCTTGATCTTGACGTCCTTGTAGTCCTTTACGGCGTTAGTCAATTGTTCGGTAATGATCTGTGTTACGCCGTATGACTCGGGATTCGGGCCCGCAAATTCTGAAACGAGTACCGTGACCTTTGGCTCGTCTGACGCTTTGACCTCATTCACGATGGGGCTGGGCGTCGGCGCCTGTTTGAAAAGACTCAGGATTTGAGGAGTCCACAGCAAAAGTAAATAACCAGCCAAAGCGCACGCGGGTACATACTTGAGACGCCTGATATTGTACGCACCGGATGAAGCCGGATATTGTTTCAGAATTACCTGAATCGCGATCCAGATACACGCTAAAACCACGGTGCCTGTTATCGTGAACCGCCAGTTGATGTGAGCCAGGGCGTTACTGATGGAATCCAGGATAGCCCCACCGAGCAGGTAGGCACTGCCAAAGGCAATGAAGCCTTGCAAAAGCTTCTTGGGCGTCACGCGAGCCATTGGTGGTGAAGAAAACTTTTAAGAGGTACTGCGTGATTACTACGGCCGGAGGCGGATGCGCGCGAGGATGTCGGTGAATTTTCGCTCGTTGCGCAGCTTCGCAAACACCGGATCGACTTTCAGGTTCATCAACCAGATGTCGCGCGTTTCAACGGCCGTGTCCAGCCACTTGAACGCCTGTTCCTGATCGCCGAGTCCGGCGTGGATCGCGGCCACAGTGTAGGGTGAAACGTAACGCTGTTCCTGCAGTTGCTCCAGATCCTTGAGCACCTGTTGCGCTTCGGCTTTCTTGCCCGCGATTGCGTAAGCGTGACCCAGCAAAGCAAGCATCAGCGGACTGCCCGAAAGCTTTACGCCAGTCTGAAACTCCGCGATCGCTTCCGCATGCATGCCCTTCGCTTCGTACGCCAAACCTAGATATCGACGCGCGGGAAATGAACTCGGATCGAGTTCGAGAATCTTCCGGCACTGCTCGATCGCCTGGTCGTTCTTTCCCGACAAGTAGTAGATCCAGCCGAGATGCGAACTCGCCACAAACGAAAGCGGTTCCAGTTCTTCAGTTCGCTTTGCTTCCGCGATCGCTTCGTCAAACCGTTCCACCGCAACCAGATACGAGCTATACCACTGGTGCGCCGGCGCATACGCCGGTTTCAACTTGATCGCAGCCTGAAATTCACGCTCTGTCTCCGCACGATTCCAATCCCAACGAAACTTGATGAAAGCCATCGAGCTGTGAGCTTCGGCCGAACTCGGATCGATCTCCATCGCTTTCGCCGCCGCCTCTTTCGCTTTCGGAAAACCTTCCGAGGGCCGCAGCCGCCCGTAAACCACGAGCATGTTGTAGCAGTCGGCAAGACCGGCATAAGCCGCGGAGTTGTTCGGATCGATCTCGATCGCCTGGTTGAAAAACTGAATCGCCTCCTGCAACGCGTCGCCGGTGCGCTTGTTCCACGCGTTGCGACCCTTCAAATAAAGACCATAAGCCTCGAGTTGTTTCTTCTCCTCGACGTTCAGTTTCAAACGCAGGTTTTCGAAGATATCTCGCGAGATGTCGTCCTGGACCAGCAGGACGTCTGAAACTTTATGGTCGTAATGCTGTCCCCAAAGTTGCGCGACGTTTTGCAGGTCGATGAGATCGGCTTGAATACTGATGATGTCGCCGTGACGGCGCAGGCGGCCGGTCACCACCGCGCGCACGTTCAACTCTTCGCCGATCTTGCGCGGATCCATCGACTTTCCTTTGTAACCCGCCACCACACTGCGCGGCACCACGCGCAACTGCGGCAACTTCGACAAGCTATTGATCAAGCTCTCAGCGATTTTATCGTTGATATATTCGGCGTCGGGATCGGCAGACTCATCGACGAACGGCAGCACCGCAATCGACCCGATCGTGGCCGTGTTACCGGCCTTACTCGTGAAGTACATCACGCCGATGATTCCGGCGATTACAAGCCCGGCCGCCACAACAAACGCCGGAGTCCGTCTCCTCGGAGCCGACGCAGCCGGGACGGGAATCTCAGCGGAAACCACCGGTGCATAAGCCGTAGTTTCATTGGCCTTCTCACCAAGTGTCTCATTAATCGGGGCCACAAACCGGTAGCCGCGACGCGGGACTGTCTCGATAAACTGCACTCCACCCGGACTCTCGCCGAGAGCTTTCCGTAACAGCGATATGTTTTGAGTCAGGTTCCCTTCTTCGACAAACGTGTCAGGCCAAACACGTTTCATCAGGTCTTCCTTCGAAACGACCTGTCCGCGGTGTTCGACCAGCGTCAACAGAATGTCGAGGACTTTCGGAGTGAGGGGTACGACTTCGCCATCGCGCGACAGGACACGCTCCGCCACATTCAAGCGGAAACGACCAAATTCATAACTGAGATTGTCCTGTTTCCCCATAAAAACCGGCTTTGAGAAACCTCATTGAGGAATTCTTGAGTGCTGCCTGAGGACTTATTGTGCGTCTGGATTGTAAACCAAGCACTCAGCGCTAGCAATTTCACTTTGTCAGTTCGTTTTTTGACAGGATTACAGGATTAACAGGAAGTCATCTTGTAAATTTTGGGAATCCTGTCAACAAAGAGGATCTCCCCATGATCGAAGAGAAGAAGACGTCGGAACTCATCGAAACCTGGTTGGTCTATCTCCTCAGTGCAGCCGTTGCGGTGGGAGCATTTCTGTTGGTCTGGTTGATCTCAATGCTTGCGGGTGTGAATCGGGCGTGACCTGCCGATGAGCAGCCACGACGCGACCGCGCTCGCCACAGCCAGCCCCGCCGACAGCAGCATGATGAGTCGAAAACCGGACACAAACGACCCAGCGACCGCCTGTTTCAGCGTCTGCTGAGTTGAAGGATCGACGGTGTTCGGAATCTCAAGTCCCGCCAGTTTTACTCGCTGCTCCAAAACTGACTGTTTCAACGTGTCGTCAACCCCAAACTCATTCAACCGCTGTCCAAGCTGATAACTGAACGCATGCAGGATCACCACGCCAAACACCGCGATCGCCAACAAACCCGCCGTTCGCGACACCGCATTGTTAATTCCTGACGCGGTTCCAGCCTGTTCCTCGCTCACCGAATCCATCACCGTGGTCGTGAGTGGCGCCACGGTGACTGCCATTCCGAAACCGAGCACAACGACCGCTGGAAAGAAGCTGGTCCAGTAGTTTCCACTGACTGACGGCACCGCAAACAGGGCCAAACCAGCAGCCGAGATCATTGGCCCGACCATGAGCGGTAAACGTGGACCGAAACGGTCGAACAAACCACCCGACCAGCGCGACAACGTAAACATGATCACGATAAACGGCAGTAACGCAGCCCCGGCAGCCGTCGCGCTGTAACCCTGAACCTGAATCAGATTGAGCGCGAAGAAAAACATCATGCCGCTGAGCGCCGCGTACAACAGCAGCGTCAGCAGATTCGCACCGGCGAAGTCTTTCGAACGAAAGAGTCCCAATGGAACCATCGGATTCTTCGCTTTTGCTTCATGCCAAACAAACAGAACCAGACTAACGACACCGCCAGTCAGCACCGCCCACACAACCGGATTTGAGAAACCCAGCCGGGGCGACTCGATCAGACCGTAAACAAGTGCTCCCAAACTCAACGTCGCCAACGCCGCGCCAAGCCAATCGAGTTGTCGTCCTTGTTGATCTTCTTCACGACTCTCCGGAACACGCCACACGGAGATCACGATCACGGCGAGCGCGAGCGGCACGTTCAGAAAAAACACCGCGCGCCACGAAACGTGTTCGACCAACCAGCCACCAAGCACCGGGCCGATCGCCGTGGTCATTGCCGAAAAGCCAGACCACGTACCGATCGCCTTGCCGCGTTCTTTTTCACCAAACGAAGCTGTGATCAACGCGAGACTGCCCGGCACTAGCAGCGCGCCGCCGATTCCCTGCACCGCTCGCGCAGCAATCAATTGTTCGATGTTCGCCGCAAACCCGCACGCCACGGACGCGATCGCAAACACCACCACGCCGATGTTGAAGATCAAACGCCGGCCGTAGCGATCGCCAAGCGAACCGCCGACCAACAACAGCGCGGAAAGAAAAAGTGAATACGCCTCGACGACCCACTGAATACCGATCGCGGTGGCGTTGAGACTGGTTTGCAGGAAAGGAAGCGCGACGTTGACGACGGTTCCGTCAATGAACGCCATGCTCGAAGCGAGAATCGTGGCTGCAAGAACCCACCGGCCCATCCGTGAAAATCCGTGTCTATCTGTGGCCTAAAACGGTTCGTCGATCGACGCGCTTTGCTTAGTGAAAAACTTCGGCCCGTCTTCGGTGATGTACAAGCAGTCTTCGAGACGAATACCAAACTCGCCGTAGATCACCACGGTCGGTTCGTCGCTGAAGCACATCCCCGGCTGGATCGGCGTCTTGTTTCCCCGAACGAAGTTGGTCCATTCGTGACCGTCGAGCCCGATGCCGTGTCCGGTGCGATGCGGCAGACCCGGAACTTTGTAATCCGGACCAAAACCCGCATCCACGATGACTTTGCGCGCGGCCGCATCAACCGCTTCACACGGCGCGCCGACTTTCGCCGCCGCAAAACCTGCGTCCTGCGCTTTGCGTTCGAGATCCCAAATCTGCCGCTGCCGATCGGTCGCTTTGCCGAAAACGAACGTGCGCGTGATGTCTGACTGGTAACCGTCAACGCTGCAACCGCCATCCATCAACACCACGTCCCCTTCTTTCAGTTTTTGCGGCGTGCTGCTGCCGTGTGGAAACGCGGTGTACTTGCCGAAGCTCACGAACACTCCACCCGACGAACCGAGCGCCCGAAGCGCCGCGGCGCAGTTGCCGCCAAACTCGCCCTGCGTCATGCCTTCGGTCATGCTATCGCGCGTGGCTTTGTAGGCGACGATCGTGATGTCGTTCGCGATCTGCATCAACGCGAGCTCGGCGGGTGACTTGAACATGCGGCAACCGGCGGTGATCGGCGTTGCATTCACAAACTTCAACGCCGGCGCCGCGAGCCGAATGCCGTCGTAAAGAAAGAACCGCACTCGTTCTTCGATACCGATCGTACCGGTGCGAATGCCGCGATCTTTCAGCACTTCGGCGACGCGTTGATAAGGACTCTCGTCTTCTTCCCACGTCCGAATGTCGGTGCCGATTCGGATCAACTCGCGCGCGCGTTCTTCTTCAAACTTCGGACAAACCCACGCGAGCTCGCCACGCGCGGGAATCACCATCGCGAACATGCGTTCGCTTGTGCCCCAACGCATGCCGGTGTAATAAAACATGCTGCTGCCCGGCTCGACGTAGATCGCGTCGATCCGCTGCTCGCGCATCAGTTTTTGTGCTTTCTCGATGCGCGCCTTGCGTTCGTCAAGAGTGATCGGGACGACGTTGTCAGTCATCCGCCGCAAACGGCGAATCGCTTCGGGTTGCGTCGACTGTTGCGACGGTTCGATTGTTTCGGTATCGGCGTAGGCCAACGAGCGGCCTAACAAAGTTGCGCCCGCCACACCGGCGGACAGGCGTAGGAAGTCTCGGCGATCTGTGCACATGGATACACAAATTACAACAACATAGTTGAGTAGCGAAAGGCCCAAAGGCTAGAATCGCTACAATGCCAGTGAGAAGCGAAGATCTGCACGGCTCTGCTCCGGACAAATCCGGCGCCGCGCTGCTGCTAATCGACGTCATCAACGATTTCAATTTTCCGGAAGGCGATCAACTGCTGCGTCTCGCGACACCGGTCGCCAGGAACATCGCGCAGCTCAAGCAGCGCGCAAAGTCAGCGGGCATTCCGGCGATCTACGTCAACGACAACTTCGGCCGCTGGCGTTCGGATTTCAAAAAGCTCGTGGCCCACAGTCGCGAAGAGGGTAAAGGCAAAGAATTCGTAGAGCTGTTGCTGCCGGACGAGGACGACTACTTTGTCCTGAAGCCAAAACACTCCGGCTTCTACTCAACGTCGCTCGCATTGCTATTGACGCACCTCACAGCGAAAAATCTAATCCTCACCGGCGTTGCAGGTAATAATTGCGTCCTGGTCACTGCGAACGACGCGTACATGCGAGACTTCAAAGTTTTCGTTCCGGCAGACTGTATAGCTTCAAACACCGAGGAAGAAAATCGACACGCCCTGGAGCAGATGGAAACCGTATTGAAGGCTGATACCACTATAGCCACCGAACTGGACCTGCAGAAGATCAGTGGCTAACGCCCGCACCATCCTAATCGCTGCGATTTTGTGCGGCTTGTGTGTGCTTCCGGCGCACGCGCAGCAGACCCTCCGTTGGGGCGCCGACCCGAGCGGCGGCGCGCCTTACGTTTACACCGATCCCGCCAATCCTGATAACTACATCGGCTACGAAAAGGAGATGGTCGACGCACTCGCGGCTGCCATGGGACGGCGTGCGGAGTTCGTGCCCAGCGATTGGGAAACACTCGTCTCCGCGTTACAGCGCAACTCGTTTGACGTGATCGTCAACGGTCTCGAACCAACCGGCGATCGCGCGCAGCAGATTCTTTTCAGCAAGCCTTACTACATCTTTCAACTCCAGCTCACGGTTCGCCGCGACGATAACCGCATCTCGTCACTCGCCGACTGCAAGAACCGCGTTGTCGGCACACTCGGAAACACCGCAGCGTCGCGACTGCTGCAACAGGAAGGCATTCCGTTCAAGAGTTACGCGGATCCGGTCGGCGCATATCGCGATCTGGAACTAAAGCGTATCGACGCGGCGCTGTTTGACGTGCCGGCGGAGGTGTTTTACGCGCGGCCGAATCCGAAATTAAAACGCGCCGGCGAGCCGTTCACGCGCGGGCAATACGTCATCGGATTGCGCAAAGGCGACGACGCACTGAAAGCGGAAGTCGATCAGGGCATCGACAAGATCATTCGTGACGGCACGCTCGAAACGATTCTCAAAAAGTGGGGACTCTGGAACGACGCGCAAGTCGAGTTTCAAACTCCAATTCGTGAGGGCTCGCAAACGCAAACCACCGTCGAATACACGACGACCAACACGATCTTCAACTGGCCCGAAGCACTCTGGCGTCTGACGCGCGCCGCTGGTGTCACGGTTTTCATCGCCCTCGGCTCTATGGTCATCGCGGTCTTTCTCGGTTTGCCGCTCGCGGTCGGACAGTGGAAGGGACCGGCATGGCTGCGAGCGCTTTGCACGATCTACGTCGAGTTCTTTCGCGGCACGCCCGTGCTGGTCCAACTGCTGTTTCTCTACTTCGGACTGCCGGTGATCGGCATCGCGATGCCAGGTTGGTTGACCGCGCTCGTCGGACTCGGACTCAACTACGCCGCTTACGAATCGCAGGTCTATCGCGCGGCTTTGGAAGCGATTCCACACGGACAGTGGGAAGCGTCGTACTCGCTCGGCATGAGCCCGGTGCTCGCGTTTCGCCGCATCATCCTGCCGCAGGCGTTTCGTATCGCGTTGCCACCGATGACCAACGACTTCGTCTCGCTTTTCAAAGACACGTCCGTCGCGTTTGCAATTTCAGTTTGGGAACTTGCCACGGCTTATCGCGAGCTCGCGAATGCCTCGGGACAATTTTTGCTGCTCGGGCTCGCAGTCTCCGCGTTTTATCTTCTCATGAGTCTGCCAATGGCCCATCTCGCGCGGCTGCTTGAAAGACGGCTCAGCAATCGCGCCACCGAACGAAGCGTGGAAGCCGAGCCACTGGAGGTTGGGGCATGATTCGCGTCTCCGGTCTTCGCAAACGTTTCGGCTCGCGTGAGATTTTGAAGGGCATCGGTTTCGATGTGCCGCCGCAAACAGTGCTCGGTGTAATTGGTGCGTCAGGCAGCGGGAAGTCGACGCTATTGCGTTGTCTGAACGGTCTGGAGACGATCAACGACGGCACGATCGAGTGTGACAACGTGCGTTTGGAAGCGAAGATCTCGCACGCGGATTATCGGCGGCGAGTGAAAGATCTGCGGTTGAAAGTCGGAACCGTCTTCCAGCACTTCCATCTGTTTCCACACCTTTCGGTGCTCGGAAATATTATCGAGGCTCCCGTTCACGTCTTGCGCACGCCGAAGAAAACTGCGGAAACGGAAGCGTTGGAGTTACTCGAATCCGTAGGACTCGGAAACGCCGCCACGCGTTATCCGATTTCGCTTTCCGGCGGCGAACAACAACGCGTCGCAATCGCGCGCGCGCTCGCGATGCATCCGGCGCTGTTGCTGCTCGACGAACCGACCAGCGCGCTCGATCCGCGACGCATCAACAGTCTCCGCACGTTGTTGCGCACCTTCGTCGATCGCGGGCACACGATGATCATCATCTCCCACTCGATGGGATTTCTCGGCGGCGTCGCGGACAATATTCTGTTTATGGAAGAAGGGTTCGTCGTCGAGCACGGACCCGCGGATCAGGTTCTCGAATCTCCGCAAGATCCGCGCACGAAGAGTTTCTTAGAACAAGCCGATTGATTGACCCGAAACGCCATCGAGATAGCGCTCGAACGACCCGCGATTTTCGACGTTTGTGATCTTGGTTCCGAGCAGGTAGCCGTGAGTTGAATAAGAATCCGTAAGCCGCTCACAACGCACCGGCGACACTTCCAAACCGACAACTCCGTCCGGCAGGTGCAACGAGAGTTTCAATTTGTTCGAGCCGCTACAGAACCGTTCGTCGATAATTGTGGCAGGAAGGACCATCGCCAAGCCTTCGGCGCTCAGATCGCTTGTCTGACCGAAGAAGATCAGCTTTGAATCCTCGTCGAAAGCGTCGTTGTCCAGCAAAGACAGCGTAGCCGCGAGCTCGACTTCGCATTTCACGCGAAGACGGCGCACGTTACGGCGTTCTATTGCTGACGCAAGCGTATCCAATCTGGTCAATCTTCCGGGTCGAGAGGGGGTAAGACCAGTTTCATTCACGTTTTGTTTGAGTGTTAAGTTCCGAAGCCGCAGCCCCCGCACTCCAGCCGGCCAGTAGTAGCACGAAACGATCAGTTTGTACATGGGGAAGTCGTTAATTCGCCGTTATTTAATTGTTACGTTCGTGATCAATTAAACGTGTAATACCGCCCCAATCCCACTTTCCTGCGGCGTCATATGCATGGCCTGCTCGATTCCGTCGAAAGCCGCGTCGAGCGTCTGCTCGTCCGCCAGGTAAACCAACCGGAAATATCCGTCGGCTGGATCGCAACCAAACCCCGAACCGTGGACCACGAGCACACCCGAGGCTTCGAGCAGATCGAGCGCAAACTGTTCGTCGGTGCGGCCGTTTAGGTTGTCAGTCTTGACCATCAAGTAAAACGCCGCTTCCGGCACGACACAACTCAAACCATTAATCGAAGCGATTCGCGAGGTCGCGAGGTCACGGCGTCTCTTGATCTCTTTCAGGAAATTGTTGATGTAATCCCGGCTGCTTTCGAGAGCCGGAGCGACTGCGTACTGCGCGGGTGTCGGTGAACACAAACGGCCGCCGGCGAGTTTGACCACCGCGTCGGCGATCCCGCCCATGCGCTCGGGATGAGTGAAACGCAACCAACCAATACGCCAGCCGGAAAGCATGTGTGTCTTCGACAAACTCTCGAGCGTTACGACCGGTGCGCCGGTTTCCTGGGCCAACACTGAAGCGGCAGTCGGCGGCGTCGTGAAACACAACTCACGATAGACCTCGTCGCTGATCACCAGCAGCTCGCGTTCGGCAGCCAGCGCGAGCAGTTCGCGTGTGGTGCTGTCAGGAGTGATCGAACCCGCGGGATTACTCGGGTTGATCAGAACAATCGCCCGTGTTTTGGGGTTGATGAGCGAACGGATTTCATCGACCGAAGGATGCCAATTATCGTTTGGTTGCAAATGGTAGTAACGGATCTTTGCGCCCAACTTGCCGATGATCGCGGGATAGATCGGATAACCCGGCGCGGGCAACAACACTTCATCGCCCGGATCGACAAGCGCGGTGAGCGTTAAGTCAGCCGCTTCTGATGCACCCGAAGTGACGATTACATCTTTCGTTTCGGTGGGCGAACCGAGTCCGGTCGCATAACGCGCAATCGCTTCGCGGGCTTCGAGCAAGCCTGAAGAATGTGAATAACCGGAGAATTTATCGCAGACGGCACGATTAACAGCCTCGATAACGAAGTCGGGCGGTCTGAAGCCGAATGACTGCGGATCGCCGATGTTTAAATAAATAACGCGCCGGCCTTTGCGTTCGAGTGCTTCGGCGGCGCGGACAACGTTACGGATGGCGTATTGAAAGTTGGTAGCTCGTTCTGACGGGTGAATCATGGCCCGTCATTGTAAAAGATTTGAGATAAATTCGCTCGCCGGGAGCCACAAAAAAGCACAATCAAAACTTTCTCCGACTTCCTTGTGCCTTTTGTGCTTCTTGTGCTTTTTGTGGCTAACGCAGCACCGCGGTTACGCGGTCGTGTGGGCCTTTGAGGTGTTCGATGAACGCGCGCAGTTGTTCGCGCTGTTCGTCCGTGAGATCTGAGAAACGCAGTCCGAAACCGACAGGCGCCTGGTGGTGCGCCACTTCCCCGGTCAGTTCGAGCCAGCCGCCGTCAGGAAGTTTGACGCGGAAGGTCAAGTGCTCTCCGATGTAGGAGTCGCACATGGTGTCGACAAAGCAACCGCCTTCAGAGAGGTCCGTGATGCGCGCCGGGCGGTTTGCGTGTCCGTCCCAAACGGCCTCCAAAGAGACCTCCATTCGCGATTCAGTGCGGCGTTCGCTCATATTCAATTCATGGACTAGGGGAACAGTGCTCCGGGCTAGACTGAGGTCCGGCCACTGTCGGGCGACGGCTTGATTCTATATCATGGCTCGCCATGTTCAAACCAAAATTCGAAGTCCGGCCCACTGAAGAGATCAGAAAACACTTTCCGGCCCTGGAACGAGTGCACAACAACTATCCGGTTGCGTATTTCGACGGGCCCGGCGGTACGCAGGTGCCGCGGTATGTCGTCGAGCAGATGAGCGACTATCTTTATCACCACAACGCCAACACCCACTGGGCTTATCCGACCAGTGCGGAGACTGACGCGGCCCTCGCGCACGCGCGCGAAGTTTGCGCGGAGTTTCTGAACGCATCCCCGAATGAGATCGCGTTTGGCGCGAACATGACGACGTTGACATTTCATCTGTCGCGCGCGCTTGGCTTGAATTGGTCGGCGGGCGACGAGATTGTCGTCACCGAGCTGGATCATCACGCAAACATCGACACGTGGCGAAGACTGGCGCTCGAACGTGGTGTAGTGATTCGCACGGTTCGGTTGAACACCGAGACGGGTCAGATTAATTACGAAGACCTAGAGCAGTTTGTGGGACCAAAAACGCGTCTCGTGGCGATCGGCGCTGCTTCGAATGCGCTCGGTACGATTAACGACCTGCCGCGAGTGATTGAGTTGGCGCACAGTGCGGGCGCGCTGGTTTTTGTCGACGCGGTCCATTCCGCGGCGCACGTGCTGCTCGACGTTCGCGAACTTGATTGTGATTTCGTTGGCATGTCGGCGTACAAGTTTTACGGGCCGCACGTCGGGATACTTTGGGGTAAGGCTGCGCTGCTGCAAGAGATCAATTTTCCGAAGCTTGTGCCGTCGCCTGATTACGTTCCGGAGAATGCAGAGACTGGGACGCAGAATCAGGAAGGCATGGTCGGTGCTGGAGCGGCGATCGAGTTTTTGGCGTCGTTGGGGAGTAAACCCACGTTGCGCGAGAATCTGCAAAGCGTGTTTGGGGAGTTGCACGCGCGGAAGATGCGAATGTTCGGACGGCTGTGGGATGGTTTGAATTCGATTCCCGGCGTAGTGGTTTATGGTCCACCACCTGATTCACCGCGCACGCCGACGATTGCTTTCACAATCGCTGGTCTTCCATCAACCGAGGCTGCACGACGTTTGGCTGAGAAAGGTTTGTTTCTATCGCATGGAGATTTTTATGCGTGGACGGTCGTGCAGCGGTATGGTCTCGCACCCGAAGGATTCATTCGCGCGGGTTGCGCATGCTACACGAGTGAGGAAGAAATCGATCGTTTACTTAACGGCGTTAACGAAATCGCTTAGCAAGCCATACGCGGTGCTTTGCAGGTTTGGACGATGCGACACGATCGTCAGACCGGGAATCGTATCGAGTTCAAAGTGAATGGCGAGCGAAGTGCCGCGTACGTTGCCGAGTGGATCGTTCGTTGCGATTTGTTCGGGCCAAACTGTTGCACTGACTGATCCGTCAGCGTTAACGGACGCGCGCGTCAGCAGTTTGTACGGTCGACCTTCCGCGCGTGCCGCTTGAAGCACCGCTGTAGTTAGGCTGCGTATTCCCTCGCGTCGCACGGCACGCGGCGCGAGCGGCGTTTTCAAAACTACACGCGAGATCGCGCACACCTTCATCACCGAATCCCAACCATCGACGTCGTGACTCGGATCGGTCTCCGCGACGCCGAGTTCCTGTGCGGTCTTCACACCTTCCGCAAAGCTTCGACCGGCTTCCATTGTTTCGAGAATGATGTTGGTCGTGGAATTAAAAACGCCACTGAAACCACGGATCTTCACGGCCGGAAGTGTTTCGCGAAACAACGAGAAGACCGGCGCACTGTCGAGCACAGTCGATTCGAAGAGAAAACGTTTGCCCCGCGCGATCGCGATCTCGTTAAGTTCGTCGTACGCGTAAACGATCGGAGCCTTGTTGGCAGTGAGCGTGTGTGCGCCCGCTTGCAGCGAAGCGCGCAAGTAATCGATCGCGGGTTGCCCTGTTTCAGGATTGAGTGACGTCGTTTCAAAAACCACATCGGGCTTCGCTCGATCGAGCCACTCGTTGATGCTGTTCTGAGTTTCAGTTTCATCCTTCCCCGCCAGCAACGCTGCGACATCCATCGCGTGCTCACGCGCGCGCCAACCCATCCGGCGCGTCGCAACACCCGCGATCTCCCATTCGATCCCATACCCATCGCGCAACTCCGCCGACTTCGCGACCAACAGTCGCGCCAGCGCGCGTCCCACGTTTCCAAACCCGAGGAAGCACAGTCGATATCGTTTCATGTATGATTAGTCCCGCATGAAACAATA
>DATEHX010000072.1:0-18944 GCA_035279345.1 Pyrinomonadaceae bacterium
CGCGTTGCGGTTGTTGAAAGACGAACTCAGCAACACAAACGCGCAGATCGTGAACATTATTCACGACGAGATTGTTGTCGAAGCCGACGCTGACGAAGCTCAGGAGATAGCCGCGAAGGTTGAACGGATCATGTGCGCCGCTGGGCAGGAATATTTGAAGACCGTGCCGGTGAAGGTAGAGACCGAGATCGCCGACGAGTGGGTTAAATAATAGGTCCTATAGGACCAATAGGACCTATTCTTGTGCTTTTTTGTGGCTCCAAAGGAAGTAGATCGGGATTCCGGTGAGAACGAGCAGGTAACCTATTCCTGAAGTTGACGGGGCAAGGATTGCCAAGTCGACCACGAACAGACCAGCGATCAGCAAATAAATGAGTGGCACCAAAGGGTAACCAAGTGTTTTGTACGGCCGCTCGATATCCGGCGCCTTGCGCCGCATCACGATCACCGCGCCCACCATCAACATATACAAAACCAAATCCGCCGACACGATGTATTCGAGTAGCTGCGTGTAAACGTTCCCAAACGTAAACGCGCCGGTCTGTGGATTCACTGTAACCGTGCGCGGCAGCACGAGCAGCGACGCCCACACGCCCTGCGCCAGCAATGCAAACGCCGGCACGTGGTGCGCGTTGAGACTGTCGACCTTTTTGAAGAACAATCCATCCCGCGCCATCGCGTAGTAAACGCGCGCACCCGCGAGAATCAATCCATTATTACAACCAAACGTGGAGATCATGATCGCGAGCGCCATCACGATCGTGCCGCTTGGTCCGAGCACGGCTTGCATCACCGCGGTCGCCACGCGATTCTGTGGCGCGTTTTGTATTCCCGCGAGCGGAAGCGTAACGACGTAAGCCAGGTTCGCGAGCAAATAAAACGTAACGACGAGCCCGCACCCGAGCAGCAACGCGCGTGGCAAATTCTTGCCCGGTTCGCGCACTTCGCCTGCCGTGAACGTCACGTTGTTCCAGGCTGACTGCGCAAACAGTGGCCCAACCATCGCACGGCCCAGCAACATCACCAGCGCCAGCACGAGCAGCCCGTCTGTCGACGGTTCAAACCAAACCTGCGCGGCAGTCGGCCTCCAACCGTTTTCCCATGGACGCCACCACGACGAAGTGTACGCAGCGCTGCCGTAGTTCCAACCAATCAGCAGACCGATCACGATCAACCCGAGCAACGCGGCGGTTTTTGTAAACGTGAAAGCATTTTGAATCGTCTTTCCGATTTGTAGCCCGCGCGTGTTGATAAACGTGAGGAACAGGATCATCACGACCGCGACCAGTTGCTGAGTGGAAAGACTCAAGGCGTAACCGTTGAAGCTCAATCCGCCGATCGCAAACGGTTTGATGACGACGAGTGGTGCAACGAGATAGTGCTCGCCCGAGATCCAGTCGGTGAGCGCGCCCGTGAAGTTTGCAAAAGCAACGGCAACGGCGGCGATCGTTCCGGTTTGAATAATCAGAAACAGACCCCAACCGAAGAGAAACCCGATCGACGGTCCATACGCTTCGCGCAGAAAGACGTATTGTCCACCCGCGCGCGGCCACATCGCGGCGAGTTCCGCACAACAAAGTGCGCCCGTGATCGTGAGTACGCCGGCGAGCGCCCACGCGGCTAACAGCCACCCCGGCGAACCCACCAGGCGCGACGATTCGGCCGACGTGATGAAGATCCCCGAACCGATCATCGACCCGACGACGATCATCGTGGCGTCGAGCATGCTAAGGCCGCGGAGCAGTCTGGCAGCAGAACCGGACTTTTCTTCGCTCATGGTCCGTGTCGATATAGTGGCGCGCGCCGCGTCTGTCAAGAAAATTCATCGCAGTCTCTGTGCCTCTGTGCCTCCGTGGTGGTTTGTCGGGCGTATTAATAACCACCGAGACACAGAGACACAGAGAAGACGGAACCAGGGAACTACTGCGATTTATAGTCGCTTGACACTCCGAGACGCGCCCAATAGTCTTTCGGCACCACTTATGAACAAAGAACTGATCGGTCGTATCACAAACAAACAGGTCCAGGTTGGGGTTATCGGTCTCGGTTACGTCGGACTGCCTTTGGTCGTGGAGTTTGCCAGCAAAGGGTTCACCGCCACGGGTTTCGAGGTCGACGAAAGCAAAGCTGAGCAGATCAACGCCGGCAAGTCGTACATCGGCGACGTGCCTTCCGAGCGCGTGCAGGAGCTGGCCGCGGCCAAACGGCTCCGAGCGACGACGAATTTCGATCATCTCGCGGAGTGTGATGCAATCATCATCTGCGTGCCGACGCCGCTCAGAAAGACGAAAGAGCCTGACGTCTCCTACATCCTCGCCGCCGCCGAAGAGATTCAAAAACGGCTGCGCCGCGGGCATCTGATTATTCTCGAGTCGACGACTTATCCGGGAACAACCGATGAAGTGTTGCTGCCGATGTTTGAAGAAACGGGTTTGCAGTTGGACCAGGATTTTCTGCTCGCGTTCTCGCCCGAGCGCGTCGATCCGGGCAATCCGCAGTTCCTGACGCACAATATTCCGAAAGTCGTTGGCGGCGTGACGGAGGATTCAACAACCGTTGCGGCGCACCTGTATTCGCAGATCGTGAAGGATGTTTACGCGGTGAGTTCGGCGCGTGTGGCGGAAGCGGCGAAGCTTTTGGAAAACACGTTTCGTGCGGTGAACATCGGCATGGCGAATGAAATGGCGCGGCTTTGTTACGCGCTAAACATCGACACGTGGGAAGTGATTCGCGCGGCGGCGACGAAGCCGTTTGGGTTCATGGCGTTTTATCCGGGGCCGGGAATCGGTGGTCATTGCATCCCGCTCGACCCGCATTATCTGTCGTGGAAGGCGCGGCAACACGGCTTCGACTCGCGTTTCATCAGTCTTGCTGAGGAAGTTAATTCGCGCATGCCGGACCACGTCGTGCAGTTGGTTGCGGACGGGTTGAACGATGAGCGCAAGGCGATGAATGGATCGAGTGTGCTGTTGCTGGGGGTGGCTTATAAAAAGGATGTTAACGACGTGCGCGAGAGTCCGGCGTTATCGATCATCGATCGATTGCGAGCGAAGGGCGCGAACGTGAGTTATCACGATCCGTTTGTGGCGGAAGTGAGTTTTGACGATGCGCACACGGAGGCGAATGGTGAGCCGCTGAACTCGGTCGAGCTGAGTGACGACCAGTTGAAAGCCGCTGATTGCGTCATCATCGTGACGGATCACAGCGACATTGACTACCAGCGCGTCTGCCGTCTCGCGCCGCTGATCGTCGACACGCGCAACGCTTTGAATGGCGACCTGCGCCGTGATAGTAAGGCCCGCATTATCAGGTTGTAACTAAAGCCATCCACAGATTACGCAGAACTCTGTGTAATCTGTGGATGGTTTTCGACAGCTTCCCATGCTCAAGGTCATCAACGTCGTCGGCGCGCGGCCGAATTTTATGAAGGTGGCGCCGATTGTCGCCGCGATGAAACAACGCCCGGAGAGGTTTCATCCGCTCGTGGTCCATACCGGACAACATTACGACGCGGCGATGTCTGATTCGTTTTTTCAAGACCTGAGACTGCCGCAACCTGACACTCATCTCGGCGTTGGCTCTGGCTCGCACGCCGCGCAAACAGCCGCGGTGATGGAGCGTTTCGAGCCCGTCGTGTTGCACACAAACCCAGACTGGGTGCTTGTTGTCGGCGACGTTAATTCAACACTCGCGTGCGCGCTTGTATGCGTGAAACTCGGGATCAAGGTTGCGCACGTCGAAGCGGGTCTACGAAGCCGCGATCGCACGATGCCCGAAGAGATCAATCGCCTGCTAACGGACCAAATCGCCGATCTACTGTTGACGCCATCCCCAGATGCGAGTACCAATCTTCTTGGCGAAGGTATTCCAGCGGAACGAATACGTTTCGTCGGCAACGTGATGATCGATTCACTGCTGCAAAACCTGGAACACGCGCGGCAGTCGCGAGCAAGAGTTGAACTCGGCGTTGCGGACGTTGATTACGCGGTGTTGACGTTGCACCGTCCTTCGAATGTCGACGAGCGCGAAACGTTTGGGCGCATACTCGCGGCGCTCGAATCGATCGCGGAAAAGCTGCCGGTGATCTTTCCGGTGCATCCGCGGACGCGAAAAACAATCGCCGAACTCGGTTTGAGCGATCGCGTCGCGTCGATCAAAAACCTGCGCCTGATCGATCCGCTTGGTTATCTTGATTTCCTGAGTCTCTACAGCGCGGCGCGGCTGGTGTTGACCGACTCCGGCGGCATTCAAGAGGAGACGACCGCGCTCGGCATTCCATGTTTGACCTTGCGTGAAAACACTGAGCGGCCAATTACTGTCGAACTCGGCAGCAACGTTGTCGTCGGCACCGACACAGCCCGGATCGTCGCCGCCGCAAACGCTGCTTTAAACGGCTCGGCCAAGCAAACTGCTCGCCAGCCACCACTTTGGGACGGACACACTTCCGAACGCATCCTCGATGCGCTCGAGGAAGTCTCATTTCATTCATAACTCACAATGACCCTCGCTAGAAAACTACAACGTGCGCTTCGTGGCGAAGTGAAACTGACGACCGCTGCACAAGAGGCAGTGCGTCGTACTTTGATGAGCGGATTAACCAAACGCGAGCGAAGAGATCTCGACAAAGAAAAGCCGCTGTTGCTGAAGTCGCCTTTCTCGCGTATGAGTCCGGCAGAGTTACTGTCGCACTTTCAAAACAAGAAACAAATCTCGCTGCCTGGCAATTTCAATCCGCTTCCTTCCGACACTCCCGTGCTGGAGGTAGCCGAATGGCGGCGCGACCCGCGCTCGGGATATTTGTGGCCGCTTGATTATCACCGCGACTTAAACCTCCAGCGCTCCGACGGATCAGACGTGCGCGTCGTCTGGGAACTGAACCGGTTGGGCCATCTGCTCAGAATCCAAAACGCGGATGAGTTTCTGAATCAACTGCGAAGCTGGCACGAGCAAAATCCTTACGGCCGTGGTCCAAATTGGAGCTGTGCGATGGAGGTGGCGCTGCGTGCGATCAATATCCTGGCCGCCTTCGAACGTTTCCGGAAATCAACGGAGGTTGACGGCGAGGCTTTGCTCTTTTTGTTGACGTTGCTACAGCAGCACGGCCGCTTCATCGAAGCCAACCTGGAGTTTTCATACATCGCGACCAGCAATCATTACCTCTCGGACGTCGCTGGACTACTTTGGTTAGAAACAATGCTGCCGGAACTGAAGGACGCTGACGACTGGCGTGATCTTGCTTTGCCGGCAATGCTGCGCGAAATGGATAAGCAGGTTCTCGCGGACGGCGCCGACTTTGAATCTTCGACCGGCTATCACCGCTTTGTGCTGGAGTTGTTTCTGTACTCGTTCATGTTGTGCGGCGAGTACGGAAGACAGATCGACAAAAAGTACTGGCGCAAGCTGCACCAGATGCTCGATTACGTCAAAGCTTACATCCGACCCGACGGACTCGCGCCGCTAATCGGCGACACGGACGGCGGTCAGGTGCTGCCGTTTCACGAATACAGTGCTGACGATCATGCTTACGTTTTGGACCTGGGCGCCGAGATCCTCAACGCTCCTGAGTTCAAGTTTCCGCAAGAGAAATCGAAAGCCTTTCCCGAGGCCGGCATTTACATCATGCGCAGCCGTGACTGCTATCTCTGCTTCAACGCGAGCGGCGCAGGTATTCACGGGCGGGGTTCGCACGGTCACAACGACGCGTTGAGTATCGAAGTCTCCGCCGGCGGACGCGCCTTCATCGTCGATCCGGGCACGTACATCTACACTGGCGATCTCGAAACGCGTCACGCGTTTCGTTCCACCGCGTATCACTCGACAGTAAAGATCGACAACGAAGAACAGAATACGACCTACGTAAGCATGCCGTTCGTCATCGGCAACGAAGCGCAACCACGCGTGCTCGAATGGGAGTCGCTCGAGAATTACGACAAGGTTGTCGCGGAACATTATGGCTATCGTCGATTGGAGTATCCGGTGACGCATCAACGGACGGTGGCATTTAATAAACTCGAAAGTTCGTGGTTGATTGAAGACGAGTTTTTTGGTGATGGAGAGCACGAGTTTGAAGTGTGGTTTCACTTCGCCGATGGTTTGCAGTTTGAAGTCAAAGGAGCGCAGATCGAAGCCCGGGATGAAAAGCGGGATGTTGGTTTGGTGGTGCGCTCGTTGACTCTCGCTGACGCGCCGTCGCTGGAGCAACAGCACGTCTCGCGGAACTATGGCGAAATAACAGATTCAGTGTCCGCGTGCTGGCGGGTGTCAGGACGGCCCGGCAAACTAAGCTGGGAAATTTCTTTGATTAAGTAATGTGTGGGATTTGCGGAGTTTGGGAGTACGGCGCGAGCGAAGGACGAGTGAATCCTTCGCTCATCGCGCGAATGCGCGATGAGATGACGCATCGCGGCCCGGACGACGCGGGCGAGTTGATCTTTGACGATGGCCGCGGCGGTTTCGGGTTTCGCCGTTTGTCTATCATCGATCTTTCAACCGCGGGTCATCAGCCGATGCACGGCTGCGACGAAAGCACGTGGCTCGTCTTCAACGGCGAGATCTACAACCATGCGACGTTGCGTGAGGAACTCGAAGCGCGCGGTCACAAGTACGCTTCACGCACCGACTCCGAAACGATCATTCATCTTTACGAAGAACGCGGCCTCGACTTCATTCACGAGATCGAAGGCGATTACGCGATCGCGCTCTGGGACGCCGCAAAGCAACAACTCGTCCTCGTACGCGATCGCATCGGCGTCAAACCCCTTTACTTCTATCACAAAGACGGCCGCTTCATTTTCGCATCGGAGATCAAAGCGATACTGCAACACCCGTCGGTCACGCCAGACATCGACGAACAGTCGCTCTATCACTATTTAACTTTTCTCACTACGCCCGCGCCCACTACGCTCTTTCGCGACATTCAAAAGCTTCCCGCGGGGCACGTGCTGACACTCAAGCGCGACGGCACGCTCAACATCCGGCAATACTGGGACGCACTGCCCCCCGCGCAACCCGCGATTCGCGACGAAAGCGAACATCGCGACGAGATTCTGCGCCTGCTTCGCGACTCGATTCGCAAACGCATGATGTCTGACGTGCCGTTTGGCGTGTTTCTTTCCGGCGGTGTCGATTCTTCGGCAAACGTCGCGTTGATGTCGGAACTGATGTCGCGTCCGGTGGAAACGTTCACCGTTGGCTTCAGCGACGCTGAGTACTTGAACGAGCTTCAATCAGCGCGCCGCATCGCCGATCAGTTTGGCACGAACCACCACGAGGTGATCATCTCGGAAAAAGAGATGCAGGAGTTTCTGCCGCGACTCGTGTTTCATCAGGACGAGCCGATCGCCGATCCGGTGTGCGTGCCGCTTTACTACGTTTCGCAACTGGCGCGCGATTCGGAAACGATCGTGGTCCAGGTCGGCGAGGGCGCGGACGAGATTTTTAGCGGTTACGATAACTACGTGCGCCACTTGCGGATCTATGAAAATTTCTGGCGTCATGCGGAAGGATTGCCGCGTGTGTTCAGACGCGCGTTGTCAAGCTTGTCGCGGCCGGCGTTGGAAGCGACCGGACGAAAGCGCGCGGCCATTGAATTGATCCGGCGTCTCGGCGCGGACGAGCCGCTGTTTTGGGGTGGCGCGGTTGTTTACGATGAAACGTTCAAGCCGCGTGTGTTGTCGCAGTCGCTGCGTGCGCGAATGAATGGTCTATCGTCGTTGCGTGTGGTCGAGCCGTATTTGAAACAGATCGAACAGGAGCGGCCTGATTCTGATTTCCTCGCGCGCATGACGTACCTGGAATTGAAACTGCGCTTGCCGGAGCTGTTGCTCATGCGCGTCGACAAGATCACGATGGCCACGAGCGTGGAAGCGCGCGTGCCGTTCTTGGACCATCATCTGGTTGAGTACGCGCTCGGGTTGCCGCGTTCGTTGAAGGTCGAAGGCACGACCGGAAAGCACATTCTGAAGCGCGCGTTGGAGAAGATCCTGCCGCATGATCTGCTTTACGAACCGAAGCGCGGTTTCGGTGCGCCGGTGCGCGAGTGGTTTCGAGGAAAGGGTTTGGCCGGATGGATTGACGAGGGCCTTTTTAACTCTACGCTCCGTCGCCGAGATCTTTTGGATTACACGTTCGTTGCAAACATGCTTGACGAGCACCGCGGCGGCAGCAAAGACTGGGGCTTTCATTTGTGGGCGCTACTGAATCTCAGCTTGTGGTACGAGAGGTGGATCGACCGCCCGTGAACAACCGAAGATTCTCGCGCGACGTCGCGTGGACGCTGGGCACGCGCGTCCTGATGATCGTCAACAGCGTCGCGGCGGGCATCATCGTCGCGCATTGGTTGGGCGCAAAAGGCGTCGGCGAGCTCGCGGTCATCAACGTCGCCGTGACGACGATCGTGCAGCTCGGAAGTTTCGGTTTGCCTTCTTCAAACACTTACTTCATCGCGCAGGACCGCGCACATTTTCGCGCGGCGACAGTTAATTCATTTCTCTTCGCTGCCGTGATTGGGTCGCTTCTCGCCGAAGCTTTGAGTGTTGCCGCATCGTTTCGTCCAGACTGGTTCGGCTTCGTTTCGCCGAAACTGATCAGCATCGCCGCTGTGCAAATTCCTTTCCTGTTACTCACGCTGATCGGCCTTAACATTCTGCTGGCGCTTGGAAAGCTGCGAGAGTTCAACCTGCTCGACCTTGTGAGTCAGTCGGTTGTTTTGATCAACGCGCTGTTGATTCTGATCGTCTTTGGCCGCGGCCTCGATGCGCTGGTGAAGTTGAACACGGTGACGAGCGTTTTGGTCAGCATCGTGGTTGTCGTGCTGCTTGTTGCCGGCGGAAAGAAACTCGTCGATTCCAAATGGCGCGCTGATGCGGCGTTGCTGCGGCGCATGATTACTTACGGGCTCAAGTTTCACATCTCGGTGCTCGCGGGCGCGATCATTTTCCGCGTGGACCTGCTGGTCGTGAATCATTTTCGCGGAGCGGAGGAAGCCGGGGTTTACAGTGTGGCGACGCAGTTTGGAATGATGTTGATGTTGCTGCCGAGCGTGATCGCAACGCTGCTGTTTCCGCGAGTAACTGCCGAGCAGGACGCGCATGGCGAG
Organism: Pyrinomonadaceae bacterium; assembly: GCA_035279345.1. Taxonomy (GTDB): domain Bacteria; phylum Acidobacteriota; class Blastocatellia; order Pyrinomonadales; family Pyrinomonadaceae; genus PSRF01. The sequence goes on from DATEHX010000072.1 coordinate 9,098, forward strand.
ACGACTTGGCATGTCACGCGATACACCGCGCTGATCATGCTTGTTTGTTGTCTCGTGGCTGTGCCGGTGAGTTTCCTGCTGCCGCTGGTTTACGGAGCCGCGTTTTCCAATGCGACCATGCTGCTGCTGATCCTGTTGCCGGGTGTGTATCTCATCGGACTCGAGTCGGTGCTGGTCCAACATTTCAGCGCTCTCGGTTTGCCACGCACGATCCCGGTTTACTGGCTGGTTACGCTGGTCGTGAATCTGGTGCTCGTGTTTGCACTCGTGCCACAGTTTGGCGCGTACGGCGCCGCCATCGCCTCGACGGTGAGTTACGCCTTGATCTTTGCGCTCGTGGCCTTCTATTTCCTCGCTACGACGCGCCGAGCGGTGATGGCGACGGCACGCGGGAGTTTGCGTGGATGAAAGTCGTGCTGCTCGCGCTCAGCGGTGACTCCGCTCGTTGTCACGCCAAAGCTGCTGAGCTCTATCCGCAAGCCTTAATCGAAACGATCTCGCGCGGTGAATTTGAAACCGGCGGTTTGAATCAACGTCTGTCGTTGTTGCGCGCGCGTCGTGCGGACGTGTTTGCGATCGCGACTGAGCGTCTCGCGTGGCAACGCGGACAGAACCTGTTCATGCTCTTTGGCGCACTTGCAGGCGCGCGCGAAGTGATCGTGATCGACAGTCACAACGGTTGGGTTCGCAGAACGCGCGGCGATCTGATCGCGGGCGCGCCGTTTAGATTAGGCGGCGAAGTGTTCAGCGGCGCGATCGATTCCGTGAAATCGCGTAGTGAGTTGCAGCGGCTCGAGCGAGCAGTCAAGACGTTTGATATGCGTCGTCACGCTCGCGCGCGCGATTCGGGTGCGCCGCGAGTTGTGTATCTGCGTGCGACGCCCGGACCAGGCACGCAGGCGGGTGGTGCGGCCAGTCACATCAAGGGCGTTGTCGATGGGCTACGCGGACTGGGGGTCGAACTCGCGATCATCAGTAACGATCTGATCGCGGGGTTTGATGCGTCAGACGAGCGGTTCACCGTCGTTCCGCCGGAAACGGTCGGCGGCACGCGCGCGCTGTTTGATATGCACAACAATCTCGTGTTCACGCGCGCGGCCGTGCCGTTGATCAACCACGCAAATCCCGACTTTATTTATCAACGCTACGCGCGGTTTAGTTGGGCTGGTGTCGTGGCTTCGGTGCGCACGGGGCGGCCGCTGTTTTTGGAATACAACGGTTCGGAAGTTTGGGTTGGGAAACATTGGGACCGTGTGGGGAGTTTGGGGTTGTTGGAACGTTACGAACGATTGAACCTTCAGGCCGCGGCGCGTATTTTTGTCGTGTCCGAAGTCGAGCGTAGGAATCTCGTAGCGCGCGGAGTCGCCGCTGAGAAGATCGTTCTCAATCCGAATGCTGTTGACGTTGAGTTGTTTAGGCCAGGTGTCGGGGGCGCCGCGGTGCGGCGCGATCTTGGGATAAAAGAAACGGATTTGTTAGCGGGATTTGTTGGGACGTTTGGGCCGTGGCACGGTGTTGTGCAGTTTGCTGAAGCCATAAAGTTGATTCCTGAAAACGTGCGGCTGCGGTTTGTTTTTGTCGGCAGTGGAAGTTTGCGGGATCAGGTCGAGGGGATTTTAAGAGATGAGATCGAAGCGCGGCGTGTAGTGTTTACAGGAGCGGTCGAGCACGAGCGTGTGCCGGCGTTGTTGGATGCGTGCGATATCCTGGTCGCGCCTCATGTGCCGCTTGCGGATGGCAGCGACTTCTTTGGTTCACCGACGAAAATTTTCGAGTACATGGCGATGGGAAAAGCGATCGTTGCGAGCCGGCTTGGGCAGATCGGTGAAGTGTTGAGTGATGGAGAGACGGCGTTGCTGGTGGAACCGGGAAATATCGATGAACTCGCTTCAGCGCTTGTTAGAGTTACTGAATCGAGCGAACTCCGCAAACGTCTTGGCCCAAACGCGCGTGAGGCTGCTGTAAAGGAGCATACGTGGGGTCACAATGCTCGTCGCGTGCTCGAAGCGTACCAGTCGTGGGTAGTTGAATAATCATTTGCACGGTGGCTAAACACTCAAACGCACCAAGCTGTAGTACCGCAGCCAATTAGGATCGTAAATAGCCAGATTCGTAGAAACATTTGTGTTGTAACTCTTACCGTTCCGGGTACAATCCCGCAGGTCCACTTGGAATCTCAATAATAGAATATTTATTTTGGGAGACACCTTTAGATCCTAATGCGCAATTACTATGAATTCTTTGCTGGTGGCGGGATGGTGCGCGCCGGTCTAGGCGAAGGTTGGCACTGCCTCTTTGCCAATGACTTCGATCTTAAGAAAAGCCGTGTCTATCGCAACAACTGGGGAGCCGGGAGTGAATTAAAGACGACAAATGTCAGCTCTCTCAAGACGAGTGATCTCCCCGGGGTTCCCAACTTAGTCTGGGCTTCGTTCCCATGCCAAGATCTTTCGTTAGCTGGAGGCGGAGCCGGTCTGAAGGGCGAGCGTTCCGGAACCTTTTGGCCCTTCTGGAATCTCTTGACCACTCTTGTCCAAGAGGGTCGCGCTCCATCGCTGATTGTTCTTGAAAATGTCTGTGGTGCGTTGTCTTCGCATGGCGGCAAAGACTTCGCCACGATCTGTAAAGCGATGGTGGATGGCGGCTACTTGGTAGGAGCAGTAGTAATCGATGCTGTTATGTTCGTGCCTCAATCACGTCCTCGTCTATTCGTTATTGGTGTTTCACGCGACACCGTTCTTCCAGCCGCTCTCGTTGCTAACGGTCCTTTGCCAACGTGGCATCGTACCGCGCTATTACACGCTTACGCGAACTTGTCCTCCCCCTGTCGCGATAGTTGGATTTGGTGGAATCTGCCGGGTCCTTCCACGCGTAGCATGGCTTTGTCCGACCTCATTGAGCAGAATCCTCCGGACGTAAAGTGGTTCACTGAAACCGAGGTCGAACGGCTTATCGGCATGATGAGTACTACAAATCTCGAAAAGCTTGAGAAGGCAAAACGAGCCGGTGTTCGCATGATTGGCGGCGTCTACAAACGTACTCGACGTGACGCTCATGGCCGAAGAGTTCAACGTGCGGAAATTCGATTCGACAATGTTTCAGGTTGTTTACGGACACCAGCGGGTGGATCAAGCAGGCAGGTAATACTTGTTGTTGAAGGCCATTCTGTTAAGGGCCGACTGATTTCGACCAGAGAGACCGCACGGTTAATGGGTCTTCCCGATACCTATCAGCTTCCCGAGAATTACAATGAAGCTTATCATCTCACTGGCGACGGTGTTGTCGTACCCGTTGTCAGGTATCTCGCAGAACACATTTTCGAGCCCATCCTAGATTGCGTAACAGTAAACAAATCAACAATGGCGGCATGAGCGTTATCCCCTGTCAGAAGAACCGTAACCTCGAAAAACTAATACGTGAGTACGCGGAAGTCTTGAAGACAGAGGCCCATACGCTAGGCGCTCATGGTCTCGACGAGAGAGACTTTTACGATAGCGGTCTTTTTCGGGGCGTGATTGAGCGCATCCGTGGTCAATTTTCTTCCACAATGCGAGAAAAGCGGGAATTTGCCCGTGACGTGCTTAATTACATGCAGGATCGTGGTTTCATTCAGGAGTGGGAATCGACAGGACAAGCCAACCGGCACGATTACCTAGTAGTTATGCCAACTGGAAAAGTTGCAGTCATTGAAATGAAAGGGTGTTTAGACGGAAACAACACGAACATTTTTGAGCGACCTGCGCAGGCACAGGAGTTTATTATTTGGAGCATTTGCCTTAACCGAGGAGCTGACCCACAGCGAAATGCATGGTCTGGAATTCACACCCGACTGAGTGCGGAAATTATTGAGCGCAAACAAGTAGTAGACGGCTTGATTATTTGGGATATGATCTGCGGCACCTTGGGTCGTCCTTGTCCTAAACTTACAGGTGCCGAGGGTCGATTAACGCAGGTCAGTCATTATCAACTTACGCCACCGTGCATCTATGTCTTTCCTCCGACGATACCTAGTCCTCGAAACAATTCCCGTCCCTTGGCCCAATCTCTCGATGAAGTTCTCTTATTGAATGCTTTTCATAATTGCTTCGGTGGTCTTGATTCCGAAGTAAACTATGTAGACTTCGAAATAGAACATCGTGAAGCTGACACCGTTAGGCGCAGTCGAATACGGCGTGCAGATAGCGAAATCGAATCCGGCTGGACTGCCATCAGAAGGGCATAATGGAATGTTCAGTTGTTCGACGCCGCACTATGCAGGCGGTCAAGAGCAAAGATACCACTCCCGAGCTGTTGGTTCGCCGTTTACTTCACGCCAGTGGGTATCGTTACCGATTGCATAACGAGGCACTTCCGGGCTGCCCCGACCTAGTGTTTCCCTCAAGACGAAAGATCATTTTCATACATGGTTGTTTTTGGCACGGACATAATTGTCGTCGAGGTTCGCGAGTACCTAAAACCAACACTGAGTATTGGACTAGCAAAGTCGCGAGAAATCGATCGCGAGACTTGATGACTCGTCAGGAACTACGACTACGCGGCTGGAAGATCCTTTACATTTGGGAATGCGAATTGAGAGACCGAGCAGCTCTTATGAAACGCCTCAGCAGATTCCTGGACTGAAACCGAAGACCAATGACCACGCTGGCTGAAGAAAAAATTCGTGCGCGGGAGCAGTGGGGGCAGGATCCGTGTGGGGCGGAGTATGACCGCGAGCACGAGCTTGGGACGCGCGAGTTTTTCGAGAGTGTGGAGCGGCACCGGTATGAACAATACGCGCCGTGGATGCGGCGCGTGATGGGTTTTGACAGGTTTCGCGGCGCGCGATTGCTGGAGATCGGGTGTGGAATGGGCACCGATCTGTTGCAGTTCGCTCGCGGTGGCGCGTACTGCACCGGTATCGATCTGACGCCTCGTCACGTCGAGATCACGCAGCACCGTTTCAAACTTTACGGCGCAGCAGGAAACTTCATGCTCGCCGACGGCGAACAACTGCCGTTTGCCTCAGAGACTTTCGATGTGGTCTATTCAAACGGCGTTTTGCATCACACGCCCGATACCGCCGGCGCGATTCGCGAGGTCCACCGCGTGTTGACGCCCGGTGGGACAGCGAAAGTGATGCTTTACCACCGCCACTCGCTTAACTACTGGTTTGAGATTATTCTGCGGCGCGGCGTCCTTGGTGGCGAGTTTCTGCGGGGCCGTTCGGCCGAAGAGATCATGAGCCGCGTGATTGAGTTCAGCGATCACGACGCGCGGCCGCTCGTGAAGGTTTACAGCCGTAAACAAGCGCGCGCGCTGTTTAGCCAGTTCAGCGATGTGCATGTGGAAGTCGAGCAACTGACGCGTGAAGAGCTGAGGTTCCTGTCGCCGCTGGTTTCCGAAACGAGACTGGGAAAGCTCGGTCGCAAGATCGGTTGGAACGTCATCATTACTGCGAAAAAGTAGGCCACGGAGTACACGGATTTCACTGATGCTGCTGTCGGTAGTCATTCCCTGTTTCAACGAAGAAGCCGTGCTGCGCGCGACGCACGAACGGCTCACGAGTGTGCTCAGTGGAATGAACGAAGACTACGAACTGATCTTCGTCGATGATGGCAGCCGCGACGATACGCCACAAATCCTCACCGAACTCCAATTCTTCGATTCACACCTGCGCGTGTTGCTTCTGTCGCGCAACTTCGGTCATCAGATCGCCGTAACCGCGGGACTTGAAGAAGCGTCCGGGAACGCGATCGTCATCATCGACGCAGATCTACAGGACCCGCCGGAGTTGATCCCGAAGATGATCGAACTCTGGCGCGAAGGCAACGAAGTGGTTTACGGCGTTCGGCTCGAACGCGAAGGCGAACGCCGATTCAAACTCTGGACAGCGAAAGTTTTCTATCGCCTGATCAACCGTCTCTCGGAAACGAAGATGCCGCTGGACGCCGGCGACTTCCGGCTGATCGATCGCAAAGTTCTCGACGTGCTGAAAGCGATGCCGGAGCGCGCGCGTTTCCTGCGCGGAATGGTGAGTTGGGCCGGCTTCCGCCAAATCGCGCTGCCGTATGCGCGCGCGGCGCGTAACGCCGGCGAAAGCAAGTATCCGTTACGGAAGATGGTCCATTTTGCCACTGACGGCATCATCTCGTTTTCACTCGTGCCGTTGAAGCTCGCGATCTGGACCGGTTTTCTCGCGATCTGGATCGCCGTGGCGGGTATCATCGTGGCGATTATCGATCGCTTGATGGACAAGAATCTCACCCGAGGGTGGGCGTCACTTTTTGTGGCGGTGCTTTTTATGGGTGGCGTGCAGCTAGTGTCACTCGGCATTCTCGGTGAATACCTCGGCCGGATTTACACGGAAGTGAAACGGCGCCCGTTGTATGTCGTCCAGGAGCGGCTCGGTTTTCCGGCAACCAACGGCAAAGAGAAGGCCCTAAGCTACCAGGTAAATGCTTAACCGCAATCGACTGCTCCTGTTGCTCGGTGCTTTTATTCTCGCGTTCTGCGTACGAAGCCTCACGCTCCAATTCATGCGCGCGCATCTCAACGACCCGGCGTGGTTCCAGGTTGGCTCCTACGCGAAATTCGATCGCCAGGTCCACGGCTTTCTTGATGGCACACAAAGGCTCTTCTGGATTGACGATCCTACGCGTACCGACTTTGCGCAGTATCCGCCCGGGTTTCCCGCTGTGGTCGCATTGATCTACAAACTCAACGGCGAGCGCTCGGCATACGTTGTTCAAAACGTGCAATGGATCGTCGATGTGATCGTTTCATTTGTGCTGATCACTGGTATTGCGTGGACGGCATTCGGCTGGCGCGCGGGAATCGGGGCGAGTTTTCTGTTTGCACTGTCGCCGCTGTTGGCGATGTATGGCGCGTACCCTTCGTCCGATGCGCCCACGATGTGGTTTGTGTTAGGCGGTTGCTGGTTGTTGCTGTTGGCGGCGAAACGTGTGAACCCGTGGCTCGCGCTTGGCGCGGGTGTGTTGCTCGGGATCGCGTGCTGGTTTCGCGTCAATCCTTTGTACTTGTGCGTTGGTTGGGCTTTTGCGCTTTTCGCGTTTACGCAGACTGCCTGGCAACGACGTTTGAAGATGGCGGGAGCGGCCCTGCTTGGAACTGTTTTCGTGATCGCACCGATCGTGGTGCGCAACTATGTTGTCTTTTCAGACTTCCCGCCGACCGGCGGAACAGTAGGAACAAACCTTTGGGAAGGTTTGGGTGAAACCGAGTTGGGCCGGCAACACGGGTTTGTGTTTGGCGACGATAAGATGTTGGAGCGTGAGCGAATCAAGATGGGCGTCTCGGATGACGCGCAGATTACGCATCATTGGCCTGACGGCATCCGCCGCGATCGCGAACGCACGCGCGAGTCGCTGGAGTTTATTAAACAGCATCCGGTTTGGTACGCAGGTGTGATGTTGGGGCGTATGTGGAGCATGTTGAAGGTTGCGGGCAAGCCCCGGCCGTATGCGGGCTCGAGCGGGATTAATGTGACCAGCAAAAAATGTTTGCCGCCGGAAAGGCAAGGCGGCGTGCTCGCATTTGGTGTAAACCTGCTCGGGATGATTCAGAGCGTGGCGCGCTATCTTCTTCTGCCGTTGGCGGCGTTTGGAATCTTTGTGGCGCTGCGCAAAGACTGGCGGTTGAGTTGTGTTTTGCTGGTGACGATCCTTTACTATCTCGTTCCGGGCACTGCCGCACACACGGAGGTTCGTTACGGACTGCCGATGCACGCGCTGTTGATCGTTTTTGCAGGTGCGGCCACAGACGTACACAGACGAACACGGACTGATTTCTGCAGTTGAGGTTTCAATTCTCCGTGTATGTCTGTGTACGTCTGTGGCTCATAATTCAAGTCGGGAGAAGTCAGTAGTTGTCGGTTAATTCAGAAGCAAAGAGCATCCCGGGCGCGCTGCCGCGCGAGATGATGGAACATACCTACCCGATTCTTTTTCGGGTTGAGCAGTCGCATTGGTGGTACATCGGCCGCCGGCGCATTATCGCCGGTTTTGTCGAAGAGATTTGCCGGCGCGTTACCGATCGGCGTCCGCGTATTCTCGACGTGGGTTGCGGCACGGGCGCGAATCTGCTGTTGCTTTCGCGGTACGGCGATGCCGAAGGTGTTGACGTTTCGGAAGACGCCCTCGCGTTTTGCCGCGAACGCGGATTGGACCACGTGAAGCAGGGCGCGGGTGAAGAGTTGCCGTACGATGACGGCACTTTCGATCTCGTAACTGCGTTCGACGTCGTGGAACACATGGACGACGACCTCGCGGGATTGAAAGAGATGTTTCGTGTGTTGCGTCCGGGCGGACACGCGCTGCTGTTCGTGCCGACGTTTATGTTTTTGTGGGGTTTGCAGGACGACGTGAGCAATCATCGGCGGCGTTATCGTTTGCCGGAGTTGCGGCGCGTGCTGGAGCAGGCGGGTTTTGAGATCGAGCGTTCCACTTATGCAAACATCACGTTCTTTTTGCCGATCCTTGCCGTCAGGAAACTGATGCGGCTGACCGGAATCAAGACCGACACGGAAAACAGTATCAACGTCTCGGCGCTGAACGGAGTTTTTGGCGCACTGTTTGGAACCGAGAGTACGATCCTGCGCTACATGAATCTGCCGTTTGGTGTGTCGGGTTTGTGCGTCGCGAAGAAACCGGCTGCGAAGGCGTAGGTGCGAGTCGCGATCTTGCACAACGCCTCGCTTGCGAGAATCAGGAAAAAGAAGTGAATGATGTAGACGTAGCGCCGTTCCGTGTGCAGTGTTGATTGCACCACGAGGTAGTAAGCGGGAACGGCGAGCAGGATTGCGAGTGACTGCCAGTTGCGTTTTCTCACCATCAGGAACAAGCCGATCACGACAAACGGAAGTACCCACGCCGTCTTAAAAAATCGCTGAACGAAACCAAGCGGCTGGCGCACGTAGCGCAGCCATTGATAAGAACTCGGTCCGAGTTCTATCGGGCCGCCGGGGCTCGTGCCCATCAGCACGGACGAGTTTTCCGAAGCAAAGTTTGAAACCACGAAGCGCACTTGTGTGTTGGAGCCGCTAACGAACGGAATCGTCAGATTGTGAACCGGTTGATCGTTGACGCCTTCGACTAAATCAACTTGTGTCGAGGCAAGCACGCGTTGCTGCTGTGCATCCGTGATTACAATTTGAACTCGACCGCGCTCGAGTTTTAGCGCGAGCAGCAGCACGTAATCGGTGTTGGGCTTTACGGTCATTGCATCCGAGACATATAAAGCACCGTACTTGTCAGGTCCGCCTTCAAGACGCCGCTCAAGCTCCGGAACATCAAACAGTGGTAGATCGTGAGACACGGGCGATGTCGGCCTTAAAACCGGAACCGGATCGAGGCGCGTTGATGCCAGTCCGCGTTTTGCGACCACGCCCGCAAACCAGACTGGATGCGAGCGAACGACGGCGAGGCCGCGCCCGACGCGCATGCGATCGCGTTTGACGCCGTCGCGTCCGAAGAGTAGGAGCGCGTATTCCGGGTTGCCGTACCATTCTGCTTCCTGGCGCATGATGCCGAGATCGGTATCGGGAATGTTGAAACGTTTGGCGTCGTCGTAATCAGCGATGCCTTCGAGAAATGTTTGGCCGGCGCCGAGCGAAAGCGGAATGAAACTGCGAAAGACAATCGCGTTTTTGATCGTGACCGGGGCGATAGTTAGTAGTGCGCCGGCGACGAGTGCGGCTGCGGAGTGCAATCGTTTGCCGCGTGGTACGAAGAGTGGCGTCAGAAGCGCGAGAAAGAAGGGAAGTAATAAAGCGTTAGCGCGTAGTAAGCAGGATAGGCCGATGAGCGCTCCAGCGATTGCGAAGTTCGCCAGGTGCGGTTTTTCTCGGCCA
>DATEHX010000073.1:0-11486 GCA_035279345.1 Pyrinomonadaceae bacterium
TTACAACCTGCCTGAATCAAGTCGACTGGCGTCGATGTTCAAGCTTTCTAACAGCAAAGGAGCGCATTCTTGGCTATTCGGTTGAGCCGGACTTTTGTCCTGCGCAAGCTGCATCAGCTTTCCGGTATTGTCCCGCTTGGAATTTTTCTTTTAGAACACTTCTACACCAACTCGAAGGCGTTGACCGGTCCGGGTGACTTCAACAGCGCCGTCGACGACCTACAGTCGATTCCCTACATCCTGTTTGTCGAAATCGGCGGCATCTTTATACCGCTCATCTATCACGCCGTCTACGGCTTGGTGATTACGTGGGAGGCGCGGCCAAACAACCTCGCGTACCCGTACCCACGCAACTGGTTTTACCTTATTCAACGCATAACAGGAATCGTTCTCTTCTTCTTTATCCTGTTTCACGTGCTGAATTTCCGGTTTGGCATGATTCCGGGACTGAACACGGAATCGGTGGCGCATTATCCGGATCGGGCTTTTGAGATCGTCGCCCGCGAGTTTCGCATGGTTCCGATCTTCATCGTTTACATGATCGGTATCACCGCGACCGTTTGGCACTTCGCGAACGGCATCTGGCTCTTCCTCGTTGACTGGGGCATCACGATCGGCGAGCGTGCGCAACGTCTGACTGGTTATGCGTGCATCGCTTTCGGAGTCTTACTTCTGCTCGTTGGCGTTAACGCCGCCGTCGCGTTCATCCGTCCCGGCGGATTGTTAGGAGGCATCATTTATTAATGGCAAGTAATGGTTTGAAGATCGCGGTTGTTGGTGGCGGACTCGCCGGTCTCGCCGCCGCCATGAAGATAGCGGAAGCTGGACACGCGGTCGATCTGTTCTCCGTCGTGCCGGTAAAACGTTCGCACTCGGTCTGTGCACAAGGCGGCATCAACGGCGCGGTCAATACCAAAGGCGAAGGCGATTCAACGTGGGAACACTTCGACGACACCGTTTACGGCGGCGACTTTCTCGCTAATCAACCACCGGCCAAAGCGATGTGCGAAATGGCGCCCGCGATCATTTACCTGTTCGATCGCATGGGTGTTCCCTTCTCGCGCACGCCCGAAGGATTGCTCGACTTCCGGCGCTTTGGCGGCACTAAACATCACCGTACCGCGTTTGCCGGCGCATCAACCGGACAACAACTGCTCTACGCGCTCGACGAACAAGTGCGGCGTTATGAAGTGCAGGGCAAAGTGCGGAAGTTTGAGCACTGGGAAATGATGTCTTTGGTGCTGGACGACGCCCAGGTTTGTCGCGGATTGATCGCGATGGACCTTCAGACACTAGAGCTCAAAGCGTTTCCCGCGGATGCGGTGCTCATCGCGACTGGCGGACCGGGTTTGATCTTTGGCAAGTCGACTAATTCGATGGTCTGCACGGGCAGTGCGGTGTCGGCGGCTTATCAACAAGGAGCGAAGTACGCGAACGGTGAGTTTATTCAGGTTCACCCGACGTCGATTCCTGGCGAGGACAAGCTGCGGTTAATGTCCGAATCAGCACGCGGTGAAGGCGGGCGTGTTTGGGTACCGCGAAAGGAACGCGACACGCGGCCGCCATCGTCGATTCCCGAGAGCGAGCGCTGGTACTTCCTCGAAGAGAAATATCCTGCTTACGGAAATCTGGTCCCGCGCGACATCGCCACGCGCGAGATCTTCAAAGTTTGCATCGACGGCATGGGAATCGGCGGAGAGAATCAAGTCTATCTCGACCTGACGCACATTCCCGCAGACGTGCTCGACAGAAAACTCGGCGCGATTCTGGAGATTTATGAAATGTTCGTCGGCGACGATCCGCGTCACGTGCCGATGCGCATTTTCCCCGGCGTTCATTATTCAATGGGCGGGCTTTGGGTCGATTTCGATCAGCGTACGAATATTCCGGGGTTGTTAGCTGCCGGTGAGTGCGACTATTCGATTCACGGCGCAAATCGCCTGGGCGCGAACTCATTAGTGAGTTGTGTGTTCGGGGGTTTCGTCGCTGCGCCGGCCGCCATTGAGTGGGCGAAGAACGTTGAGCGAAACGGCGTCGATGGTTCCGGTATTTACGATCGCGAGTTGAAGCTTCAACAGGAGATCAACGACCGGTTGATCAAACAGAGCGGTAGCGAGAATCAGTACGTCCTGCACCAGGAGATGGGCAAGTGGATGACTGACAACGTTACCGTCGTGCGTTACAACGACAAGCTCAAAGCGACCGACGAGAAGTTGCTCGAGCTGATGGAACGTTACAAACGCATCTCGATCAACGATTCGAATCTGTGGGCCACGATGGCCCTGCCGCACGCGCGGCATCTCGCGAACATGCTCGAACTGGCGCGCGTGATCACGGTCGGCGCGTTGAATCGCAATGAATCACGCGGCGCACATTACAAACCCGAGTTTCCCGATCGCGACGACGAGAACTTTTTGAAGACGACGATTGCGGAGTATTCAGGCGAGGGTCCGGTGTTCTCTTACGAACCGGTCGACATCTCGTTGATTCAGCCGCGCAAACGCGACTACAGCAAAGGCAAGACAGAAACAGCAAAGGTTTAACTATCCGTGCCAACTACACCGAAAACAGTCGAGATCCACATCCGCCGGCGCAAGAATCCGGATTCGCCGCAATACTGGGAACAATTTGAGATTCCGTGGCGCCCGAATCTCAACATCATCTCGTGCCTGATGGAGATTCAGAAAAACCCGGTGAACAAGGCGGGCGAACCGACGACGCCGCCTGTTTGGCACATGAACTGTCTGGAACAGGTGTGCGGAATCTGCACGATGATCATCAACGGCCGCGCGCGTCAGTCGTGTTCGGCCCTCGTCGACAAGCTCGAACAGCCGATCAAACTCGAACCGATGTCGAAGTTTCCGAACGTTCGCGACTTGATTGTGGATCGCTCGCGGATGTTCGATCACCTGCGGCGCGTGCACGCGTGGGTTGAACTGGACGGCACTTACGATCTCGGACCCGGTCCGCGCATGGACCAGGACGAGGTGATGGAGCGTTACGCGTATTCACGCTGCATGACATGCGGTTGTTGTTTGGAAGCGTGCCCGCAGTATGAAGACGATCAATACATCGGACCACAGGCGATCGCGCAGGTGCGTCTCTTCAACATGCATCCGTCGGGAAAGATGAACCGCGACGAACGGCTGGAAGGCATTATGGGAGAGGACGGAATCACCAACTGCGGCAACGCGCAGAACTGCGTGAAAGCATGTCCGATGAATATTCCGCTGACGCGAGCTATCTACGAAGAGAACCGGGAGACCGTGTTGCACGGCCTCTTCGGTTGGTTGAAGGGTTAAAGAAGTTTCCCGCAAAGGCGCAAAGGAAAACATGGAAGACTAAAGTTAGCTCTTCAAAGTTTTTCTTTGCGTCTTTGCGCCTTTGCGGGAAACCTCTTGCGCCTTAGATTCCTAAAACGTCCACGAGTTCCTGCACTGCCGACGCGCTCTTGTGAAGCGCTATTCTCTCTTCGGCAGTCAGGTTGATCTCGATAATCTGCTCGAGCCCGCGCGCACCCAGTTTGCACGGCACGCCGACGTAAAGCCCGTTGACGCCATACTCGCCTTCCAGATACGCGGCGCACGGAAGAATCTTCTTTTTGTCTTTCAGAATCGATTCCGTCATCTCGACCGCGGCCGAGGACGGCGCGTAGTAAGCAGAACCGGTCTTCAACAAGCTAACGATCTCAGCACCACCGCCTGCCGTGCGTTTCACGATCGCGTCGATCTGATCTTTCGGCAGCAGTTCGGTGATCGGAATGCCGGCGCAGGTTGAGAAGCGCGGCAGTGGAACCATCGTATCCCCGTGTCCACCGAGCACAAACGCAGTCACGTTTTCCACGGAAACGTCGAGAGCTTCAGCAAGGAAACAACGCATGCGCGCTGAGTCGAGCACGCCGGCCATACCGATAACGCGGTGCTTCGGAAAACCGGATCGCTTTAGTGCGACCTGACACATCGCGTCCAGCGGATTCGAGACGATGATCAAAATCGTGTTGGGTGAGCGGCGGACAACTTCATCCACGACCTTTTCGACGATACCCGCGTTGGTCTTGAGCAGATCGTCGCGGCTCATGCCCGGCTTGCGTGCCAGCCCCGCAGTGATGATCACGACGTCGGAGTTGTCGGTTTGATCGTAGTTGTTGGCGCCGATCATACGCACATCAAAACCCTCGATCGGCGCGGCCTGGGCCAAATCCAAAGCCTTGCCTTGCGGTACTCCCTCGACGATGTCGACGAGCACAACGTCGCCGAGTTCCTTCGCGGCGAGCCAGTGTGCCGCAGTTGCGCCGACGTTTCCCGCGCCGACAACGGTGATCTTCTTTCGCGCACCCATACAGATAATTTCCTTCGATTTAAGATGTTAGGATTGAAAGAGAGCGAGTCTACAAGTGGGTCTCAGAGGTGTCAACAGTGAGGTGTCAAACAGAGAGGCGTAAACGCGTATGAACGAGGAGAATCCCTTTCCTGAGCCCGTCGAAATCGAGATCACGGACGTTTTTGATCTACACACGATTCCCCCGCGCGACGTGAAGCGCGTCGTGGAAGAGTATTTGGAGATCGCGCGTGAAAAGGGTTTTCCGGTGGTGCGGATCATTCACGGCAAGGGAATCGGGGTGCAACGAGAGATGGTCCGCACGATCCTGGCCCGCACGGATTTCGTTTTAGACTGGGCCGACGCGCCACCGGAAGCGGGTGGATTTGGTGCAACTATCGTCCGTCTGAAGCGTGTATAATCGCTGGCCCATGTTGATACTCCTGACAATCCTCATCTTTGTTTACAACTTCACGGCGATGTTCTATCAGCTATCCGGACTTGAGCCATTGCCGACAGTTGAATTCCTTTACATCGCAACTGTGCCTTGCGCCGTTGTGTGGTGGCTGAGAAAGGAAAAGCTCAAGTCGGCAGTTAATCCGGTCTATTGTGAGGGTCTGTTGGTGTCTTACGGCTGGATATTCATCGTTCCTTATCACCTGGTGCAAACGCGTGGAGTGAAAGGCTTGCTGCCGTTGTTCGCGCTGATCGCCAGCTACTTTGGATCGCAGATACTTGCGGTGGTTTTTTACTTCGTTTTTGTCGCCGACCTCAGTGCTTACTGAGCCCATCTTCTAAGAACATGAAACTGCTTCTCGCTTCCCTCGCTACAGGAATATTTGTCACCGTCGGCGTATTCTTCACTGTACTTTTTGTACGAGCCTTGTTCAAAGACGATGCTTCTGTGATGTTTTTGCTGTGGGTGTTTTGGTGGCCTATTTGGTTTCTGCGGTGTGTGCCGGGGATTTCTGTTAACGCTCTGACCTGGGTCTCACTAGCGATCGGTATGGTGTTGGATACCTTGTTTATCTCCCTCGGAATCTATTGCTTGTTGAGGGCGATCGTCTCAAGACGAAAGCGAGCACCCAGTACTCTCCCGCCGCAAGCTCCGACTTTTTGATCGTGTCATTGGTTCGGCTGCTTTAGTTTCCGAAACGCTTCCATCGTCATGACGTAACGGATCTTACCGTCAGGTTCTATTTGGTAAACGAACGTGTTCGTGGCGATCCATTCGGGCACTGAGGGTTTCCTGGCTAACACATGAAAGACGTCGCTGTCTTCCGGGATTTGATCCACGACCGCGGTGTGATACCCGGCTTTGACGTTTCCCGGCATTGAAACCTCGATGATCGCCTTATGCATTTGACGCTTCTCGACGATCTTTAGCCCGTCCGCGGAAACCAGATACCTCACGTCGCCACCCAAAGGATAAACTCCGTTCTGTGTTTGTGCTGGAAGAACGTAGACGTAAAGCTGATTTGACGGTGCGGGTAACACAGCAACGTTGTATGGACGAGCCTCGCCTTTAAAGTCGCTTAACGACGCGTCAATAGCTCGCGCCGCAAACAGAAAGAACCCTGCGTCCTCTTTGTGTGGTCCAAGTTTGGCCGCCTTGAACTCTACTGGCGTGGTCCCCTGGACAGCTTCGTAACTGATCAAGAACTTGTCGCGCGCTTCATTCAAACGTCCAAAAGCAACGGTCCAAGTGTCGCCGGTTCGTTTCGCGATATAACGCACCACGCTACCTTCCGTTGGCTGCAAGGCCATCACCGCATCACTCCCATGCCAGGCTGCGACGTCGTATGCAGCAAGGTTTCGTCCACGTTCAGTGATTTGGGCCAATTCAGCCTCGGTACCGGGCGTTGTTCTTTGTGTCTGAGCAGACGCCGCGATCGACGCAAGCAACAGGATGAGTATGGTGCAGGTTTTCATTTCATTCCTTTCGGAGAATGGCTTTAAACCCATTGCTCGTAGTTAAGTAACTTGCGATGCTCTCATTGAACGGCAGCTTTTCACCCTCAGCACCAGGTATTAGCTTCCAAATAAAGTATTTCTTCTCGGCAGCAAATTCCGTCGCGTTCTGGATGATAAATTCATAGACCGGCTCGTCAAGCGTGGGCGTTCTCATCACCTTAAAGCGCCACAGTCGCTTTTTTGCGATAAGTTCACGTGGAAAGTACTGACTTTCCTTAACCTTGACTCCGACACGAATGTATCGAACCTCTTCGGAGTCGACGCGAACAATAAAGTAGCGCTCACAACTTCGAAAACAAGGAGTGGTGCCTTCAATCTGATCGTAGGCGACTACAAAACCGTTAATCCATTCAAGCTTGACACCGTTTTCCTGAGCGTGCGCATGAAACGCCACTAGCATGAGCACAAACACAGTCATCAAAGTTCTTTTGAACATGAATCAGATCATTGAACGATGCCATCTTCGCAGGACACGCGGCTCTTTGGACGATCCATTCGTTACCTCCGAGCCGCGTGGCCTCATTGGATGCGGCGGCCGCTCCGCGGGATCACTATGACGTTACCCTCTGTTATCGAGTTCTCCCCCTCGCGGCGACGTTGGGCCATCACCTCAAGGCAGCGCCTCTACGTAGAAAAATGCCTTGAATGATCCCGTAGCCTGAACGCCCGTCAGTAACTGGAAATTGATCGAGGCGCCGGGGGCTAGCGGTGTATCTAAAGTGATTGTGCCGACATTCAAGGTTGAGTTGTTACCGCCTCCGTTCGGCTGAGCCGGCGGCATCTCCAGAGTTGTACCTTGCACCGTGACCGTGCACGGAGTTGCAGCCGAGCCAGTTGATGCCAAACACGTGGCCGCGTCGTTGATATTAGTAACTACTACAGAGCCCGAGCTTCGGGCACGAAGATCTGCTATTCCGCCTGGCGCCGGAAAAGTCGAGATATCGATGACCCGGAACCGCAGACGCGTCACCGGAGCCCCGGTGTTGTTTAAGAACCGGCGCCGGAACGCGATCGTCCCAAACGATGAATTGTTGGCTGGATCAGGAGTCAGATCTCTGAACCGGTTCGGCGCGGAGGGTACAGGCATTGTCGCGTCAAGCAAAAACACTGGTGGGGTTTGGTTGACGACTGGCGACGTCAAGTCTTCCGGCCCGGGTGCACCGAGGTGTTGGCCCGCTGACGTGTTTGTTCCCGCGGTATCAGCGAAGAAGAAGTCTTGCGCGTTGTTATTCGAATCCTTGGGCACACTCGTCGGACACGCTCCGAATGTGGCCGGATTGGCAAGCTTGCCGCATTGATCGCGTTGATAACTCCATTCGAGCACGCTGCCCGCAAGCGGCGTTAAAGTTGTGCCTTCGCGCAGCAGGTCGCAGTTAGCACCCGTGTTGGAACCGAAACCGACCGCATCCAGGCGGTTCGCCGTCGAGATACCCGCCACGGACGTCGTGCTGAAGATGCCGACGTTCTCATCGTTCTCGACATCGGAAATTAATCTCTGGTCGCCCACGCTGTAGTCAAACACACTGTAAAAGGATCCGACGAACAGGTAGTGGCCGCGGGCCGGTATAACCGTGTCGTTTGAAATCAACCCGATGAGCACCGGCGCATCTCCGCAAGTGGCGCCCATCTTGAACAAACCATAACCCGCGGTGCCATCCGTAGCCGTGACCGTGTGCGGCGAATTCGAATTGTTGTAAATCTCAACGAAGTCGTCACCCGCACCGTCGGGTCCGCTCGTGCGCAGTTCGCTGATCGTAATCGTGCCCGGTTGATTCACGGTCTGAATCGTGCCGGTGGCTGTACCGTCAGCGATTGCGCCGTTCACCGGATTCGATAGCACAACCAAGAACGTCTCGTTGACTTCGCTGGTGGCATCCGCGAGCACTGGCACTGAGATCACCTTGAGCTCTTCACCCGTTGCGAAATTGACGATACCGGACGTGGTGGTGTAGTCCGCACCAGCAGTCGCATGGTTCGTGGCCGGCGGTTCCTGCGCGGTCGCGAAGTTTACCGACACGCCGCCGGCAGGCGCCGCAGCGTTGAGTGAGACTGTGAAGATCATGTTGGTTGCGCCTGAACCCGGTTCAACGACGTGAGCGTCTTGAACAACAATGTCAGGCGGCAGAAAGAAGGGCGTGACAGCCGGATTTACCGTTCGGAAAGCGACGGTTTCAGCTTTGGAATGTTGACGATGGGTTGACGCAAGCGCGAGTGGCGCAAACTGGATGGCCAGCAGCACGTACGCGAGCGCTAAAGTGATGCTTGTGATCTTTGAAGCTAACGGATTGTGAGACATGAGTAACCTCCCTTTGGTTCGTAGCTGGTTGTTTATGGATGTTGAGGCTCAACGGCAGAGAAATATTCCGATGGCAGAAGGCGTTTTATAACCGCTCAACGAGTAATGTCAAGGTTGGTGAGGTCGCTGATCCTGATCTCAATGATTTAAAAATTGCACACTCGTACGAAGTCCGACCACTAAAGATTCCTCGGTTCCTTCCAGGTCAATTAATACTTCAAGTACGTCGCGATCGCTTTTCTCAGCCGGGTCGCCCGTGCGAACTTTCTTACGTCCCATGGCTGCACCCACACGCGATACCTTTCCGGTAAATCTTTTTTCAGGATAAGCATCAGCCAATACGATCACCGATTGGCCCACGTAAACCCGGCCAACATCGCGCTCGTCAACTTCCGCCCGAACCCTGATCTGAGACGTGTCGGCAAGACTGACAATCGGTTGTGGGAAGACTGTGCTGACGGACTCACCGGCCTTCAAAAATGTTCTTAAGATCGTTCCACTAAGAGGCGCTTTCACAGTGCACTTGTCCAATCTTGCTTTGGCGGTTCTGGCTTGTTCCTGCGCAAGTCCCACTTCCGAGTCAGCGCGCGCAAGTTCTTCGGGAAGCGGCGGCGCGTTCACCAAAGCCTGCTGATTCTTTGTGGCATTAAGTGTGGCTTCCGCGACCGCCAGATCTCTGGCTGCCTGGTCCAGTTCTTCCTTTGATACAACGGCGCTTTTGAAAAGCTGCGCTACGCGCTGGTGTTGTAACTGCGCCTGCTTGAACTGAGCTTCGGCGACGGCGGTCTCATCCGCCGCTTTACTACGTTCTTCCGGTCTACTTCCGCGCAGTAAACGAAGACGATTCTGACGGGCTCTATCCGCAAGCGCGCGAGCCTCATCGATTTGAGATTCGATTTCCCGGCAATCAATGAGAGCAATCACCTGGCCTGCTCTAACTTGCTGGCCCTCGTGAACCAGGACCGCTGTCAAAACACCATCCGCCCCGGCTCCAACATTAATAACCTCGCTTTGACCTTCGACTCGTCCGGGACAAGCCAAAACGATCTCCTCGCGCGCGTTGGTTTCTTTTTTGGTTTCGCTTTTACCTGGTACGGTGGTCTGCTTTCGGAAGCCATTCCGAGCGAACGCAAAAACCAGCAACCCGGCCACAGCCAGAATGCTTAAAATCGCCGCGATGAGCCGTAGTCTTCGCATTATGAAACCTTGATCACTGCCCCGTCTCGCATTTCTATCGTTCGGTGACAAAACGAGGCCCATCTCGAGTCGTGACTAACAACCAGCACCAAATGCTTCTCTTCTTCGGCGAGCTTTAGCAGCAGCTCTGCGATTTGTACGCCTGATGAACTGTCGAGCGAGGCGGTAGGTTCGTCCGCAAGAATGATCGGCGGGTCGTTAACAAGCGCGCGCGCGATGGCCACACGTTGCTTCTCTCCTCCGCTCAGTTCATTCGGCTTCAAGCGCCATTTATCCGCCATCCCGACTACCGCGAGAACCTCCCGCGCTGTCTCGCGCGCTTGCCGTCCGCGGCAACCGGATATTTCAAGCGCGACCAAAACGTTTTCGAGCGCGGAGAGTGAACGAAAGAGGCGAAACGCCTGAAACACGTAACCGATGAACTGTTTGCGAATGTCTCCCCTTTCCTGCTCCGAAAGATCAGTGACAAGGCGATCTTGAAGGTATACGTCTCCACTATCCGGCGTGAGCAGACATCCCAACACTGATAACAAAGTCGTCTTCCCGCTGCCTGAAGGTCCCATCACATGAGTCAAACGTCCCGCATCAAACGCCAAAGAAACGGAGTCGAGAGCATGCACGACGCTGCTTCCGGAGCCGTAAGTAACAGTCACATTTTCAGCAGCAAGCATGGGGTTCACGCACGAAAAACTCTTCCCGGTTCGACCCGGATGGCTTTTCTGATCGAAACCGTTGACGCCAGACTGCACATTAAAAGGCTCACGAGAATCATCCCGGCGGGCAACCACCACGGCGTGTAAACCCACGGGATACTTCCCCGCACGATTTCGACCGAAGGAAACGTCACGGCGAGGCCAATGGCACAACCGATGACGCTGCTTACGAGCGCCTGGATCAAAACGACTCGCCGGATGTACCAGCGCGAAGCACCCATCGCTTTCAACGTGGCAAACTCCTCCAGTCTCTCCATCGTCGTGGCGTAGATCGTTTGCGACACGATCACAGCGCCGACAATCGATCCTAGCAATGCGGCCGTGAGCAGGGCGCCTCCGGCCCCGGTTTTGACAACCCAGTAAAGCCGCGCTCGACGGGCGAACTCCGCACGCGTCCAGACATCGACTTCCGGGAGCCTCGCTTTCAAATCTTGTTGGACCACCTGAACATCGTTACCCGGCGCAACACGCACCAAAAGAAACGTTGTTTCTTCCGGGCCAAAGTCGAGATAGCGAACTGCATCGTTATAGCCCGTGAAGACGTAAGGGCTACCGATGAATGAGCCGAAGCCACTAACCGCTCCGGCAACTCGCGCGCGACGCCCGCCGATCTCCACATCAACAGGCATGGTAGTTAATCCGAGTGCCTCGAGATTGCTGTTATCGATAAGGACTGTTTCGGGGAAAACCAAATCTGTTTTTCCGTTGAGGTACGGCAACGGAAATGCGCCGCCAACGCCCGGGTCGGCGCCAACGATGATGATTGTCTGTTTCACACCTGAAGGCTTCTGCCACGACGTGATGCCCGCGGCGATGCGTTTGACTGAGTCGACGCCTTTGACGTTCATCGAGAGTTCACGAAACCGGTTCGGAAGCGGAGCCGGAAAATCGAAACAAGGAACTCCCCGCGCGGTGATCCACAGATCGGCATCGGTGGCGTCAATAACACTTGATGAAACGCGCACGAATCCCGCGAGGAGACTGCCTTG
>DATEHX010000074.1:0-13802 GCA_035279345.1 Pyrinomonadaceae bacterium
CATCCCACCAGAGAATGGAAAAAGTAGCCTTGCCTTTGATGTGCAACGGACGTGGCCCGGCGAGTGAGCCTTTGAGCTCTACTTTGAACAGGTTGGTGGAGCCGCGCTTGAGTTGCAGTTGGGCATGAAAGTCGGCAATGAACGCGAACGGATCAAACTGAATCAATACGTCACAACCAATCTCACCATGCACACTACAGCCTGCCGCGGAAGCGAAGAGTTCCGCCCGGGCGCCAAACTGCACTGTGTTGGAAGTGAGTGCAAAGTAGGACTCACAACGCAGGCGCGGGTTGTCACCGCTGGAGAGATTGATGGAGATACGCGCCAGTTTGGGGAAGTTCGGCGGCGGATTGAAAGCCGGATGCAAACCACCAACTGCCAACGCGAAGTTTGGTGACGAGTCCCACTTCAGGCGCATCGCCATGTCGCCGGTGAGCGCAAACTTGTTCAGCAGTCGTGAATCATGCAGCGTAGCGTCGAGCGCCGCGGTGCTCTGATCGAAGTCGAGCACACCGACCGCATCCATCTGCAAGCGCACGAGTTCGTGATCCGGCTTAGGCAGCACGGAAAGCACTTGCGCCAGGATGAGCAGTCTGCGGCGCGTGCCAAACTCGAGCACGAGCGCGATGTCGGCAGTGATCAAGGGCGGCGTGCCCCAGGCGAGTTGGACCATGGGGCCGAACAGGTGATGTCCACTGGCGGGTGGAAACAGGCGATTGAGATTGCTGATGATCTGCGGCGCGTTCCGCACGGGATCAGCGGGGAACATCACGCTGTCAAGCGCGTGTGACTTGAGCCCGGCGCGCAGCGCTTCTTCGTCGAAGCTGCGGTTGATGGCCAGCATTCCGCCGATACCGATCAGGGCGAAACCAAAGCCGAGTTGGATCGGCGTAAAGCCTTCGACAAAGATGATGATGACGAGCGAATAACCCTTACCGCCGCCGGGCAGTTTGGTAGTCAGCAGGGCGATGCCTTTGACAGAGATCTTCTCGGCGATCTCCAGTTCGAGCACGCCGCTGTACTCCCCCTTCTCCGGATCGAAACCCACGAAACCGCCGCCCGTAATAGTCGCAGCATTGATCGAAAGGCCCAATCCATTCGGTGGTTTGAAGTCGAGGTCCAGATTGGCAACCCCGAGATTGCCTCCGTTCTCCGGAAACTCAATCAACGCCGCCAAACCCAGCCGATCGATCTGCACGGCGAATGGTCCAAGAATCAGGCCCGCGGTAACCGCGACGTGAGCGCGGATGGCGCTTCCTTGCGTGGCAATGGCGAGGTTGATTGAATCGAGTCGTACCGGTCCGAAGCGAGCCTGGACCGGCAACGTGATGTCCAGCGCCGCACTCCCGCTGAAGTGAAATCCGTGCTGAGTGGACCAACTTATTCCCAGCGACACTTCCGTGTTCATGCCTTCACTCGGCAGTACGCTCGAAAGAAAGCTGTCGCCGTCGGCAGGCGCGATCTGCAAACGAACGTGATCGAACGACAGTCCGAGAGCCGCGTCGATGCTGTCGTTCGTGATTTCCAACTCGCCTTCAAAGCGAGCGGCTCCAATCTGAAGACTCGATCCCGAGCTCCCGCCCAAAGTGGTCGGCTGGTCTTCGACGTTCGCAGACTCAGCGCGGCAGCGAAGCTTCAGCGCGCCACCGTCACGCAACTCGATCCGATCGCCGAAGAGTAAGCCGTTAACCGTCGCTGACGTTTCCAGTGAAAGGACCAGCGACTCAAAGGCGCGTTGAAACGTGATCTGTCCAAACGGACTCACGATCAAACCGCGCGCGCCAGGTTCGCTCGAAAGCATGAAACTCGCGCCGAAAGCCGGACCATCGTCGGGCACACCAAAGATCGTGAGCATGTGATCGAGATCCTGGAGGAGGCTTGCGTCTCCTTCTGTCGGTGCTTCTGGTGGCAATCCATAGTGCGCGCCAAGGCCGAGTTGCCGCGCCAGAAACGCGAGGCGCGGAAACAGCCGGTCCGCCGCCCTGAACGCAGTCTCACGATCGGTGAGTCCGTTTACACTGAAATACTCTTCACGTAACAAACGAGCAGGATCGCGCAGCAGTGGTCCAAGCCGATCGAAACGAACTCGCGCCTTTGGCCGCGACTGACGAATCACACGTCCATCGGAAACGATCTCTGTTGCTTCGGGCGCTTCCTGGACCAACGTCAGAAGGTTTGCGATTGTGAGAGAGACAGGTGCGAACCGGTACCACGAACCCAGGATGAGGTTGTCGAGTAGGTCGCGTCCCAGTTCGCTGAAATCGACATCGCCGGCCCCATCGAAGAGTCCGCCAAGGTCTCGCAGATTTTCAAAGACTCGTGCCGACGCATCCAGCAGCTTGAGATAGTCGTCGAGCTCCTCCGGTGGTTCGCTGGCGAAACGCATCAGCGTGTCGATGTCCGACGCGAGCTCTCGCAGATTCCTGACAGTGTTAGGTAAATCAACACCGGCCGCTTCGAGATCCCAACCAATGGTGCGAGTCGCGTCGCGCAGGTACGTCTCGCTTTCCGCCGCCGCGCGCAACGGCGCGAGAAGGACCAGCAGCCTCGCGAGCAGTGTTGGAGATGAAGGGGGCGGTGAACTCATCAGCGTTACTCAGATCGTGGGTGGATTGATCGGGTTCATGTCGACCTCAAACGTTCGGACAAACCAGCCGGGCGGGTCGTCCGAGATTCCGCTATACCACCACCAGACATCCTGGCGAACCTTGGTTTGATCGCCGGCCACTGTGAACGTCACATCCGACACATTGTTGGCCCTGACGACATCGGAATGTCGCGCTTGCAGAAGCACGGCCCGCTGGTGCAGATCCAAATCCGAAAGCATGTCGTCAAAGGTTCGTTGAGTCTTGGGTGGCAGAGTAGAGAATTTAAGCTGTTCGGGTCGCGGCCGGATCGGTTCGATCTTGTAGCGGTGGTTGTCCTGTTCATCAAACTTGGGAAGACCTGGCTTGATCTTAGTGACCCAGAATTCTCCCTTTCCGAGCCAATTAACCTTTCCGCCTCCGGGCTTAATCTTCGGTTCCTGTTTTTCGTTGCCGGACGCCCGCTTCCAGCCGACGAATTCACCAGCGGCCTTATCGTCATAAGATTGGGCGCTCTCGTTTACGTATTTCGATGGACTACTGACGAGCTGCGCGAAACTCGCGCGGAGTTGAGGCGTTCCCTGGTTGAAATCAGCAAAGTAAGACAGCCGCATGGCAAAGCTGTGGTGAACGTCGCCGGAGAGGAACAACACGCGAGCGAACTGTTGGTTGTTGACTGTTTGCGCTGAGTCGCGCGCGACGCGATCCAACAGGCGTTCAAACGGTGCGCTGTGCCATTCGAACTCCGTACCGATCTCGTCGTAGTGAACTTGTTTTAGCGCTCGATTCAACCAACCCAGCGGCGGAATAAAGTGGCCCGTCGTGAACTTTGAAACTATCACCGCACCAACCAGAGCCACGCCGACAATCGCGCCGAGGATGAGCCAGAACACCACGTTGTCGTACAGGTGCGCCGCGAAGATTGCTACGGCGGATACGCCAACCACTCCGACCGCCCGGCCGATGACGCCTTTGAGAAACGGCATCATCGTGTCGGGATCGCCGCCAGTTCGCGGATGTCGATGGATGACTACGTTGGAAGCGACGTAAAGTGCGATTCGCTGGTTGCCGATCTTGTGCACCTGCGCGTCCAGCGCGCGTTGCGGCAGGTGGTCACCGGGTTCGTACTCATTACCAGCATCAAACTTTTTCCACGTGTAAATATCGAAGACGTTGATCGAGAGCGCTTTGCAGGGAACAGTGTAGTGCCAGTTAAGGATCTGTGTGGGCGGCTGGTGAAAACGATTGTCGGAGAGATCGAAGTTTGTTGCCTCGAAACTACTCGCGTCGGGAATTGCGAGCACACGCGCGATTACCTGCTGAGCCGGAGAACCTGCTTTGTAATTCTGAGTTCTCCATGCGACGAGGGCATCGAGCAGCACCCTGCCCGGAGTTGTCGGCGGTGCGAATTGATCGGGAGTGTTTCCCCATGCCTGGCAGAGCGCGTAAGCGGAGAGCGCGTTCTGTAGGACGCGGCGACCGAGCTCACTCTTGAATAGCGGCATGGCCCACGAGCGCGTCAAGTACCAGGTATCGGAGAGTTCGTGGTCGTCGAAGATCATGTACGTGGCGAGGTTCGCGAAGATTCTTCGGGTTGAGAGTAACCCGCGCGTGAAGCTGTCGTGATCGTGATGGTCCGGCGGCCACAGCACATTCGAAAACGTCAGCAGGTAGAGCGCGATGAACTCACCCAAACTGAGCGCGGGATACTGGCGCGGGTTCTTGAGTCCGGCTTGATCCACAGCCACGAACGTGCGAATCATCGGCAAATCTTCAGGACGCTGGTTTACGACCGGAAGTATTTCGTCTTCACCGAGTAGCGTCCCGCCGATGTCCGTCAGGATTTCGAGCAGTCCGCGAACAGGACCGTCCGCATAGATCTGATCGCCAGTGAGGAAGAGCATCGTGGGACGCAGCCGGTCTTGGGAATGTCGCAACGCCTCGTCAAACGCATGATCGATTGCCGGGAACGCGTCGACGCCTTCGCCGTCGATCTTGCGGCACGACGTGTGAAAGATCCGCATTTGGTCGAGTGATGCCGGTGGGACCTTGAAAGTCGGCCCCTTGGGATCGCTTGGATAGACGAGAAAGTCCTGAGCTTCAGTTTTGGTTGCCGCAACGACGCCGGGATCGAAGAGATCTTGTTTCACTCCGCCGCCTTGCGGCTCGAATGACAGCGTGTAGCTTCTGACTTCTCCATCGGGCAGAGGCTGTGGTGGCCGGGCCGTTACGACGACCATGTGAAGAAATTTGCCGATCGCGAAGGTGGGTGTTGGGTCACTTTGAAAATCGACGGTTAGGCCGGCTGGATCGAAGACCTGCAAACGAACGTCTCGCGGCTCGCGCAGTGCCAACCAGACCGAAACAGACGTGGGCTCGACGCGTCGAACCATCGGACCCGCCAGAATCAGCGGCAGATCGTTAATTCGGTTCTTGAGTTTCGTGAAGCTCATCGTGAGGCTCGAGTGATATCGGTCATCGGTTGGGTACTCCGTTCGACCAGTCAGTAGCCTGCGGGGGGCGGCGATACTATCACCGTAGTTCGGTACGGGCAATGAACTTTTTTGGAGGTTCGTTTAGTCGGGGAATCTGTGGTTAACGTGTATAATCGCTCGGTTTGCAGCCTTCGCGGTGTTTACCTACTGATGCTTTCGCCGGAAACGATTCTCCAGGGACGTTATCGCGTCATTCGCCAGCTTGGTCAGGGCGGCATGGGCGCCGTCTACGACGCGATCGATCAACGTCTCGACACGACCGTGGCGTTGAAAGAGACGCTTTTCACGGACGAGCGTTTGCGCAAGCAGTTTGAGCGTGAAGCGCGACTGTTGGCGCGTTTGCATCATCCCGCGTTGCCGCGCGTCAGCGACCATTTTTCGGAAGGCGACGGCCAGTTTCTCGTGATGCAGTTCATCCCGGGTGATGACCTCTCGGAGATGATGAACCGCAAGCGTGGCCCGTTTCCGGCGGACCAGGTGCTGACGTGGGCGGATCAACTGCTCGACGCGCTCGATTACCTGCACACACAAGACCCGCAGATCGTTCATCGCGACATCAAGCCGCAGAACCTGAAACTGACTTCGCGCGGACAGATCATTCTGCTCGACTTCGGTCTCGCAAAAGGGCAGGCGGGTGACATCTCGCGCGTCACGACTAATGCGAGCATCTTCGGTTACACGCCAAACTACGCGCCACTCGAACAGATTCAAGGTCTCGGCACTGACTCGCGCAGCGATCTCTACTCGCTTGGCGCGACGCTCTACCACTTGATGACCGGCGTCAAACCGCCTGACGCTTTAACGCGTGCGGCTGCACTCGTGAACGGCCAGCCGGACCCGTTGGCTCCGGCAAGCGAGGCGAATCCGGCAGTGGCGTCAGACGTTGACGCAGTGCTGGCGAAGTCGATGGCCCAGAGTCGCGAACAGCGTTACGCGACGGCGGCTGACATGCGTAAGGCGTTGCACGAGACCGATCAGGCGACGACTGTGGTGAATCGCGGTGAAGCACAGACAGTGCTGTTTCCGCCGCCAGCTACGAAGACTGCATCAGTGCCGACGCAAACTGTTGCCGGGCAGAACACGGTTAAGACGGGCGAGACGACGGTGGTGCGGCCGGTCAACACTGGACCGGGAAGACGTATGTTGCCGATCGCGCTGCCGGCAGTGGCGCTGTTGGTGTTGGCGTGCGGTGTGTTTGGTTTTTACATGTGGCAGAAGAAAGATGATCGCGGCGCGGTGCAGGTAACGAATGTCACTACTGCGTCGTCGTCACCGGCGGCGAGTCCGGCGGCAAGTGAACCAACTCCGGACCCGTCAGAGACTGAAAACGCGGATCAGGACGAGGAAGAGACCGCCACAGCTCCAAAACCAACGCCGAAGAAACAGGAGCGTGCTTCGCGCAACGACGAGCCGAGAACGCCGCGCGCTGACGAACCGCGCGTGCGTGTTGAAGTACCGGCAGATAACGACGAAGACGAACCGCCCGGAGTTCCGACGCCGCCTAACGCTGCGCAGGGTGGCGTAAAGGTTCGTCGACCGCAGACGAGAGTGTTGCCCGGTGGTGTAGTAATGCGGGTTTTGCCGGACGGTTCGCAAATAATCACGATGCGCGACGGCACGCGTGTCTACGTAACGCCGGATGGCAAGCGGACAGTGGTTCCACCGCGCGATCGCCCGAACCGCCGCACGCCACCGCCCGCTCAAGCTCCATCGCCGTAACCAGACAGGATTTACATAATTCACAGGATTCAAAACTAATCCTGTTAATTCTGAAATCCTGTCCATTTCTCGTGAGGACAAACTAATGCGAAATATAAAAACTACCCGTGTCGTTTTTGCTTTGCTGGCCTTCTGTGCGTTGCTCGTATTGCTGAGTCCCACGGGCGTCGCGGTGCGTGCGAAGAGTGAGCCACCGGTTCCCGCGAACATCAGGTTAACTCCACCGGCTCCGATCTTCACCGACAAGGAACGCGTAGCGGAGCTAATGCAGCGGCGCGAGCGTGTCGCCCAAAAAATCGGTCCGCAATCGTTCATGGTTCTGTTCAGCACTCAACCGCGCGTCTACGCCAACGACGTCGATTATCCCTATCGCCAGGAGAACAATCTTTATTACCTCACCAACCTGAAGCAAAATGGCGCCACACTCGTCCTGCTCCCGGGCAACACAAAGATTCGCGAAATACTTTTCCTGCCGCGCCGCAACGCGCTCGCCGAAACATGGACCGGACACATGTACAGTCCCGAAGAAGCAAACCAACTCTCGGGCGTTCGCGAGATCTGGCAGGCGAGTGAGTTTGATTCGTTCATCAAATCGTTGCGCAACCGCCAACCTTATCGACCGAAGCCCGAAAACATCTTCATGTCGGATCTGCCGAAAGACATGCCGATGACAAACGACAACGGCTACACGGCGTTGTTCGACGCGGCCGCCAAAAACGAAGCGGGAATGTATCTGCTCGTGCCGGGTTCCGGTGAGAGCCGTGAGTACAAACAAGAGCAGCGTTTCGCCGCCGATTGGGCGCAGACCGCTTCTGGTTTCAGCGTGAAGAACGCGTGGCCGATTTTCTCGGAGATGCGTTTGGTGAAGTCGCCCATGGAACAGCGCATTCTGCAACACGCGATCGACATCAGCATCGAGGCGCATCAACGCGCGTGGGCCATCGCGGGCGAGGCGAAGTGGGAATATGAAGTGGACGCGATCATGGCGTACACGTTCAAGCTGCGGAACGCCGACAACTGGGGCTATCCCGATATCGTCGGTTGTGGTCCAAACGCGACGACGCTGCACTACATCGAGTCGCAAGGTGCGGTGAAACCCGGTGAACTGCTGTTGATGGACGTGGGCGCCGAATACGATCACTACACCGCGGACGTCACGCGCACGTTTCCAGTGAACGGCAAGTTCAGTCCGCATCAGGCCGAGCTTTATCAGATTGTTTACGACGCGCAGGAGGCTGTGGCACGCGCTTCGAAACCAGGCGCAACATTGTCAGACGTGAGTCGCGCTGGTACGGACGTGATCAAGGCCGGACTTCTGAAAGTCGGTCTGATCACCGACAGCAATTCGATGCAGCATCGTTTGTGGTTCATGCACGGTACGTCGCACTGGCTGGGAATGAACGTGCACGACGTTGGTGGACCAGCGAAGATCGTGCCCGGCGTGGTTTTCACTAACGAGCCGGGAATCTACATCCGGCCGGACGCGTTGGACCAGATGCCCGGCGGTTGGAAACAGGAAGACTGGGATAAATTCAAAGCCGCTGTTCGGCCGGCGTTTGAAAAATACAAGGGGATTGGCGTCCGGATCGAGGATGACTTGCTGATTACGCCTGACGGTGTGAAGTGGATGACCGAGGCGTTGCCACGCAAGCTCAGCGAGATTGAAGACTTCATCGCGAAGGCCCGGCGGCAGTCGGAATAAAAGCAGTCCACAGATTACGCAGATGTTTTAGCAGTAATCTGCGTAATCTGTGGATGGAGCTACTGCTTAGCGGCTTGAAGCGCGCGCCGCGCGTGTACCTGCGCGAGATGACAACGATATTCGCCGGAGGCATAAAGGTCCGAGTTTGGATCGACTCCGTCGCACACGTGCGCCGCCGCGGAAGCAATCGCTTGCTCGTCGAGACTCGAACCCGCCAAAGCGGCTTCCGTAGCTTGTGCTCGATAGGCTTTAAGTCCGACACCAGTCACACCAATCTGCGCCGCCTTGCACGAACCATCGTCATTCAACGTGAGATGCACAGCAATGCCGACAACCGCAAAGCCGGAAGCCGGATGCGGCACCTTTTGATAAGCCTGACCGAAACGCCCGGACGGTTTCTCGATCCGGATTTCTCGCAGTATCTCGCCGGGCTGTAAATCTGTTGTGAAAAGATTGATGAAGAAGTCGGTAGCTTTTACCACTCGTTCGCCGTTTGGTCCAACCAGCACCAGATCCGCGTTGAGCGCCAACACGGCCGCTGGCCAATCAGCCGCCGGATCGGAGTGCGCGATGCTGCCGCCGATCGTTCCCTTGTTGCGCACTTGCACGTCGCCGATGCTCTTTGCGCACGCCGGCAACAGCGGGCAGATTTGCTGCAACAGTTCCGACGATTCGATCTGATAGTGGGTCGTAGTCGCACCGATCAGAATTTGATTGCCTTCTTCGCGGATGTAACTGAGCGATTTGATCCGCGCGATGTCGACGAGCAGTTGCGGTTGTGCGAGACGCAGTTTCATGGCCGGAATCAAACTGTGACCGCCGGCAAGGATCTTTACGCCGTCCGGATCGGCGGCAATTAACGACACCGCTTCTTCAAGGGTTGCAGCCACTTGGTAATCAAAAGGTGCTGGGATCATGCGTTACCGCCTTTCTCATTGATAATGCGCCAAACGTTCTCCGGCTTGATCGGCATATCGAGATGCTTGACTCCGAACGGCGCAAGCGCATCGACGATCGCGCCGACAACCGCGGGCGTCGCGCCGATCGTTCCGGCCTCACCAACACCTTTGACGCCGAGCGGGTTCACCGGCGACGGCGTTTCCGTGCGATCCAATTCAAATGTCGGAATATGCGAAGCGCGCGGCACCGCGTAGTCCATCAACGTGCCGGTGATCAACTGCCCCTGCTCGTCGTAGACCACCTCTTCATACATTGCCTGGCCAATTGATTGAACTATGCCGCCGTGGATCTGCCCGTCGACCAGCATCGGATTGATCACTTTGCCGCAGTCGTCAACGGCGACGTAACGCAGCCACTTAATGTCGCCGGTTTCGCGATCGACTTCGACCACGGCGATATGCGTACCGAACGGGAACGTGAAGTTCTTGGGTTCGAAAAAGTAAGTTGCGGAAAGACCGGGTTCGGTGTCGGGTGGCAACTCTTTCGCGAGGTGCGCAGCGAGTGCGATCTCCGCGATCGTCAGACTCGAACGGCCCTCGGTTTGCGGTTCGGGTAACGCGGCGGCTGGCGCTTCGGCTACCGGTACGACGGGTTCGGAAGTTCCGGTTGCACTGGCCGCGGCCGCTTTCTCGACTGAATACTTGCCACCTTCAAACGAGACTTTCGACGAACCTGCTTGCAGCATGTGCGCCGCGATCTTCTCGGCTTTCTCTTTCAGTTTCTGCACCGCAATGTAGACCGCGGTTCCCCCGACGGCCGTGGCGCGGCTGCCAAACGTGCCGATGCCGTACTGGACTATGCCGGTATCGCCGTGAATCACAGTCACGTCATTGATGCTCACGCCGAGTTCGTCGGCAACGATTTGCGCAAATGAAGTTTCCTGACCCTGACCGTGTGGTGACGCACCGGTTAACACCGTGACCTTTCCTGTCGGCTCGATGCGCACCGTCGCGCTTTCCCAACCGCCGGCGGGCATCGCTTGCGATGGTCCAAGCGCGCAGATCTCAACGTAGGTCGAAATCCCGATGCCCATCAAACGTCCTTCCGCGCGGGCCTTCTTCTGCTCTTCGCGAAGCTGCGCGTAACCGGCGATCTGCTGCGCTTTGTCGAGAGCTGCTTCGTAATCACCGCTGTCGTAATCGAGACCCGTTGCAGTGTGAAACGGAAACTCATCTTTGCCGGGGAAATTCTTCCGTCTCACTTCAGCCGGATCGACTCCCAAATCAACAGCGACTAAATCCAACGCGCGCTCGACGATGTACGTCGCTTCCGGACGGCCCGCGCCGCGATACGCGTCCGTGGCCATCTTGTTTGTGAAACAGCCGGTGATGTTGATTTGAATCGCCGGAATCCTGTAAGCGCCCGAAAGCATCAGGCCCGTAAGCGTCGGAATCGCCGGCGTCAAGAGTTGATGATACGCGCCGAGATCGGCGAAGACGTTGTAACGAAGACCCATTAACGTGCCGTCGTTCTTGAATGCGACTTCGATGTCGCCGACTTGTCCGCGCCCATGAATCGTCGCTTGAATGTTCTCGCGGCGCGTCTCGATCCATTTCACGGGTTTGTTGAGCTGCATCGAGATCCAGCCGAGAAGCGCTTCTTCCGCGTAGACGTTGAGCTTCGAACCGAAGCCACCGCCGACTTCCGGCGTGATCACGCGCAACTTGTTTTCCGGCATGCCGATCATCAACGCGACTTGCGTGCGCATCAGGTGCGGAATCTGCGTTGAGGACCAGAGCGTCAGTTCCTCTTCGCCGGGGAAGTAGCGCGCGAGTACGCCGCGCGGTTCCATCGCGATCGGCGCGAGGCGGCGGTGCAGTATGCGTTGTTTGACCGTGCGATCCGCGGATGCGAAAGCGGCGTCGATGTCGCCTTCGCCGGCAGTCATTTTGTACGCGATGTTGTCGCCGAACGATTCGTGAATGACAGTCCCGCCCGCGGCGGCCGCTTCGACGTCCGTGACGACCGGCAAGTCGTCGTAATCAACGACGACGAGATCTACTGCGTCGCGCGCGGCGTAACGATCGGTAGCGACGACCGCCGCGATCGGATGGCCGACGAAGTAAACCTTTTCGCCGGCGAGCACGCGATGGTCCGGCACTTTCAAGCCCGGCAACGCGCCCGCGCAGGGAACTGGTCCAACCTTCGCGACGTCCTGTCCGGTGTAAACGGCAACAACACCCGGCGTGGCGAGTGCTGCCGAGGCGTCGATATTGGTGATCCGCGCGTGTGCATAAACCGAGCGCACGAACGCGACGTGAAGCGTGCCCGGCAGGCTGATGTCGTCGACGTAGTGCGCAAGGCCCTTGATTAGCCGGGGGTCCTCAGTGCGTCTTACTCTTTGGCCAACGTAACTGTTTGGCATGTTTCTTCTCCACGGATTACACAGACTTACACGGATTTGGAAAATTTCTTTGCGGCGTATTCGACGGCTTCGATGATGTGTTGATAGCCAGTGCAGCGGCAAAGATTGCCTTCGAGACCGTGACAGATCTCCTCGCGCGACGGATTCGCGTTGCGATCGAGCAACTGCGCCGCGGTCATGATCATGCCCGGCGTGCAGTAGCCGCACTGCAAACCGTGACGTTCCCAGAAACCTTCCTGCACCGGATGCAGTTCGCCGTTGGTTGCGAGACCTTCGACGGTCGTGATCGTCGCGCCGTCAGCTTGCACGGCAAACATCGTGCACGATTTCACTGCCTGTCCATCAACCGAGACGGTGCACGCGCCGCAGAGTGACGTTTCACAACCGACGTGCGTGCCGGTCAGGCCGAGAACGTCGCGCAGGTAATGGACGAGAAGCATGCGTGGTTCGACTTCGTCTTCGCGAGAGACACCATTCACGCTCAGGTTGATAGCCTTACTCATGAGCTACCTCACTTTTCGAACTAGTTGTATTGAAAGATTTGTTTCGCCCGAACTTCTATGCCAGTTTAGTTTGAAAGTCAAACCTGACTGCATCGGCTTGCCTCAAAAGTCTTTGACATCCTGTCAAAGACGTCTCCAAATCTGGTCCAAATGATGTTTTAGATGATCCAGGTAATCACGGATTAAGTATTCCAACGTTGCTGGCTTCTTAGTTTCGACCGTATTGAACGCGATCCGGTCGAGACTGTGCTTGTCTCGTTGTTGTGTCAGGATTTCGTGCGGTATCACGGAGACAACGTGCAGCAGATGCATGTTGTACGCGCGCCACAGTTCGATCACCGCGGGCCACGGCTCGTCGTTGTATTTCTGCGCGCTGACCCACTGTTCCTGTTCGTAACCGGGAAACTCAAGGGTATCGGTAAACTGTCCGCGCACAAAGCGCTGATGGTTGTTGGCGGCTGAGTCGATCAGGTGGCCGAGGATCTGTTTTGGACTCCACTCGCCGTCAGAACTCTTACTGCTTTCAGCCGCGGAAATCTCCCGCAAGCGAGCGTTCGCACTGCGAATCGTCTCCTCAAAGTCGCGAAGAAAGTCCTGATAAGTCATGGTTGTTTGCCGTCATAATAGCCCAATAAGCCAGATCTTTTGAACTCATAACTGGAAAAGTTCGTTTAGCTCGCCATGAACGGCCCAGCGAGATTACAGGTCGGGATTACGGCGAACCGCAAACCCAACAGCGGGCATCCCAAACCTCGAATGCGTCGCTTACTCAAGTTTTCAATAGGTTTTGTTGCTGTTCTGTTGTTGTTGGCAGTCACCGGCATCGGCGGCATGCTGGTCGACAATATCGCTTTTTACGCGCAGGTTGCGCATCTCTACACGCAAGAACCGGATCGCAAGATCGCAATGCCGTTAGAAGATGTTGCCAAGCGGCAGATCGCCGACACGTGGGGCGCGCCGCGCGGCACCGGCCGGCGCCATGAAGGCCAGGACATCTTCGCGCCAAAAGGCACGCCGATACTCTCCGCCACTAACGGTTTCATCTACAAGATCGGCGAGAACAATCTCGGCGGTCAGACAGTTTCGGTCATCAGTGCCGGCGGCCGAGTTTATTACTACGCGCACCTGGAAAAGTACGCGCCGAATATTGAAGTCGGCGACCGCGTGACGACTCGCTCCGTGCTCGGCTATGTCGGCACAACCGGAAACGCCGCCGGCACACCGCCACATCTTCACTTCGGCATCTACACGATGTCCGGGGCTATTAATCCGTTACCACTCCTGACCGACCGCATCGCGCCGAACATCACTACTACCACCCAACCGAGCCGTCCTCGCAGAACCCCGAACCGCCTGCGCATCTGACTTTACACTTCTTTACAGTTCTCCTTGCTTAACCGCGCGCTTTTCGTGATATCGTTCGCAAAAATTTAATACACCCCTGCAGCGGAAGGAGCTCCACGCATGCGAATG
>DATEHX010000075.1:0-4988 GCA_035279345.1 Pyrinomonadaceae bacterium
GCTGAAGCAGCGTTGAAACGCGGTGGCGAGGTAACTGTAATCGCGGGCATCACCACCGTTGATCCGCCTGCTGGCGCGAAGATCGTGCGGGCTTTATCCGCGGCGGAGATGGACCAGGCGGTGGCGCGTGAAAGCAAGCAGGCTTCTGTCTTTATCGGCGCGGCGGCGATCGCTGATTATCGTCCCTCGAGTCGTGCCGAGCAGAAGATTAAAAAGACTGAAGAGTCAGTAACGCTCACGCTCGAACGAACACCCGACGTCCTGGCGAATGTCGCAGCTTCACGCACGAATGGAATGCTGGTGATTGGGTTTGCGGCAGAGACGGAAAACTTGATCGCCAACGCGCGCAAAAAACTGCGCAGCAAGAAACTCGACGCGATCGTAGCTAATGATGTGACGCGCAGCGACTCCGGTTTTGATTCGAGGACTAACGCGATTACCATACTCACCGCCCAGAACGATGAACCCGTGGAATTGCCGACGCTTTCGAAAAGCGAAGCGGCAAACCGGATTCTCGATGTTATCGTGAGTCTTCGATCAGCATGAAAGCAACTTCCGAAGTACAGCAACTCGCAACCGAAACGAAGAAACAACTCGAGCACCTGCGTGTGCTCGGTGTTGAAGGTGTCCGTTTAGATGTGGTTTCCGCTGTGGAGCCAAAGCAGGAAACAGGGATTTCTTTGTTTGAGGATTTGGCACCCGCCCCAAAGAAATTAGAACCCTCAACTGAAACGTTCGAACAGATTCATGCGGAGATCGGCGACTGCACGCGCTGCCCGTTGCACCTCGAACGCACGCATGTGGTCCATACTGAAGGTAATCGCAAAGCGCGTTTGATGTTTGTCGGCGAGGCTCCGGGCGCGGATGAAGACGCGCAGGCACGACCGTTCGTCGGTCGTGCCGGACAGTTGCTCACGAAGATCATCGAAGCGATCGGGATGAAACGTGAAGAAGTGTTAATTGGTAACGTCAATCGTTGCCGTCCACCCGGCAATCGTGCGCCAATGCCTGATGAAGCCGCGACGTGCAAACCGTTTCTCGAACGCGAGATTGCGGTAGCGCAACCTGAAATCATCGTAGTACTCGGCAACACCGCGATGAAAAACCTGCTCGACACGCGCGAGGGTATCACCCGCGCACGCGGCCGTTTTCACGAGTACAAAGGCATCAAGGTGATGCCGACGTTTCATCCGGCGTACCTGCTGCGCGACCCTTCGAAGAAACGCGAGACGTGGGAAGATCTAAAAAAGGTTCGAGACTATCTTGATGAGTCACAAAGAGGCACAAAAGAGCACGACTGACTCAGGCGAGCAGTCGGCTGCCGTTGTGCCTTTTTGTGGCCCGCGCTTTGTAGAAGTCGCAGTGCCGGTACACGTCGCGCAGACTTTTACCTA
This sequence comes from Pyrinomonadaceae bacterium, assembly GCA_035279345.1. Taxonomy (GTDB): domain Bacteria; phylum Acidobacteriota; class Blastocatellia; order Pyrinomonadales; family Pyrinomonadaceae; genus PSRF01. The sequence goes on from DATEHX010000075.1 coordinate 1,395, forward strand.
TCGCCTCACACCTGAACAAGCTGTTCAAGCCAAACCGGGCGCTCGCATCATGGTCCCGTTCGGGCGCAAGATGCGCACCGGCTACATCGTCGCACTTCGCGACGAGCTTCCAGCAGACCTCGATCTAGACGAATCGGAGATCAAAGAAGCCGAACGGCTGGTGGATGAGATTCCAGTCAGCACTCCCGAGATATTGCAACTCGCGAAGTGGGTCGCCGAATACTACGCGTCTCCACTCGGCGAAGTGATCAAGGCTACGTTGCCACCGGGCATCAATCCTCGACCGCAAACCGCACGCGCTTCAGTCGTGAAAGCGAAGTTGCGTCGGTTTGTGCGGCTCACAAATGGCCGCGTCGAAAAGATGGCCGAAAAGGTCACAGAGAAGCAGCAACAGCTTCTATCAACGCTCCAACAACGCGGGCCTTTGCCGCTAAAGGAACTGAGCGCCGCAACTGTCTCATCACTGGTAAAAAAGGGATTGGTTGAGATCTTTGATGAGGCCGTGCGACGCGATCCACTCGCAAACTCCGCTTCGTTTCCGGTCGAAGACTTCACGCTGACCGCCGCGCAGAGTTCAGTGCTCGAAGAGATCCGGAAGCAAGTCGAGACGGAGACCTACGGCGCATTTCTGCTTCACGGCGTAACCGGCAGCGGCAAAACCGAAATCTACATTCGCGCGATGCGTGCGGCGCTGGAACGCGGACGCTCCGCGATGATGCTCGTTCCGGAGATCGCGCTCACGCCTGTCTTCTCGCAGCGGTTGCGCAGTCACTTCGGCGACCGCGTCGCGATCTTTCATTCGTCACTGCAACGCGGCGAACGTTTCGACGAATGGACGCGCGTCAAGAATGGCGATGCGCGCGTCGTGATCGGCACGCGTTCGGCAGTCTTCGCTCCCGTGCAGAATCTCGGTTTGATTGTTGTCGACGAGGAACACGAATCTACTTATCGCCAACAGAAATCGCCGTATTACAACGCACGCGACACCGCGATTGTGCGCGCGCAAAAAGAATCGGCAACAGTCGTGCTCGGCTCCGCGACGCCGTCGCTCGAATCGTTTCACAACGCGCAAGCCGGAAAGTATCGCTTACTGACGTTGCCCGAACGAATCGCCGCGCGGCCGATGGCCACGGCTCGCATCGTCGACATGCGCAGCGTGTTTGTACGTCACGGCAAACCGCGCGTTTTTTCCGATCAACTACTGGAAGCAATCCAGGAAACGCATGATCGGGGCGAGCAGTCGATCATCCTGCTGAATCGCCGCGGCTATTCTAGCTTCATTCTCTGCCGCTCGTGTGGCGAGACAATCCAATGTCCAAACTGCGACGTCACGCTCACGTATCATCGCAGCGAACGCGTGATAGTTTGTCATTACTGCAATCATCGCAAAGGAGTGCCAAAGACTTGCCCGTCGTGCGGCAAGAAATACATCTATTACGTCGGCGAAGGCACCGAACAACTCGAAGAGATGTTGACGCAACTCTTCCCTGCTCTGCGTGTCGCGCGAATCGATCGCGACACCACGGCGCGGCGTCGCGTGTTCGAGCAATCGTTGTCCGATTTCAGCGAGGGCAAGATTGATACGCTCGTTGGCACGCAAATGCTGGCGAAGGGTCACGATTTTCCGAATGTGACGTTAGTTGGTGTGGTTTCGGTTGACGCGGGCCTCGCTTTACCCGATTTCCGGTCGGCGGAGAGAACGTTTCAGTTGATAACACAGGTGGCCGGACGCGCGGGCCGCGGCGATCGGCCGGGTAGAGTTTTGATTCAGACTTACCATCCGTATCACTACGCGTTGCGCCACGCGTGCGCGCAGGATTACGAAGGCTTTTACAACGAGGAAATTCATTACCGGCAGAACCATTCGTATCCGCCATTTGTGGCGTTGGCGAGTTTGCTGGTCCATGGTCCTGATCTCGGACGTGTGCGCACCGACAGTCTTGAGCTCCGTAAACAGCTAGACGCCGCGAACGAGGGACGAAAGTGCCGCATCCTCGGGCCCGCGCCGGCGCCGCTCTCGCGGCTCAAAGGCGAACATCGTTTCCAGCTCCTGCTCAAATCACGGAGCCGCCGCAACCTGCGCGAAGTCGCGGACGCGGCGCTGAAAATCGCAGCCGGGAATGGTGTTAATCTGCGTTCAGTCAATCTCGAGATCGATCCCGTTTCCATAATGTAAGCCACAAAAAGGCACAAAAGTATATGAGACTTTCAGAACTTGCCGAACTAACAGGTGCGCGTGTTGAAGGAGCAGCAGACGTCGAGATCTTAGGAGCCGCCGGACTCGACGAGGCGAGTGAAGGACACGTTACTTTCCTCGCCAATCCGCGCTACACGCCGCGAGTGAACACGACCAACGCATCCGCGATCTATCTCAGCGAAGATGCGCAAACTGATCGCAGCATCGCGATCCTGCGCGTGAAAGATCCTTACCTTGCGTACACGCGCGCGCTGCGCATCTTTCATCCCGAACCGCCGCTCACTGCGCAAATTCATCCTTCCGCGGTAATCGATCCAACCGCACGCGTTGCCAGTCACGTTTCGATCGGCGCCTGCGCCGTGATCGGGCGCAACGCCGAGATCGCGGAAGGCGTTTGCATTCATCCGAACGTGACGATCTACGACGACGTCACCGTCGGTAAAGATTCAACGATCCATTCCGGCACCGCGGTTCGCGAAAGAACCGTCATCGGCGAGCGCGTCGTGATCCACAACAACTCCGTGATCGGTTGCGACGGTTTTGGTTACGCGAAAGATGAAGAGAAACGCTGGCTAAAGATTCCGCAAACCGGAAGAGTCGTGATCGAAGACGACGTGGAGATCGGTGCGGGCACAACGATCGATCGCGCGTCGGTTGGTGAGAGCCGCATCGGACGCGGCACGAAGCTCGACAACCTCGTACAGATCGGTCACTCGTGTACCGTGGGCGAAGATGCGTTGCTGTGCGCGCAAGTCGGCCTCGCGGGAAGTTCGCACATTGGCAATCGAGTTATTTTGGCCGGACAGGCTGGTGTCGCAGGACATTTAACGATTGGCGATGATGTTGTCTTAACGGCGAAGAGCGCGACGAGTCATAACATTCCGGCGGGTAAGGTTATTTCGGGGATTCCGGCATTCGACAACAAAGACTGGCTCAGATCTACAGCAGCGTTTCGCCGGTTGGGGGATTTACAACGTACCGTCCGCGAGTTGGAGCGCCGAATACAATCCACAGATTACGCAGATAAAAACGAAAAAAGTTAAGCCGTTAACTGTTTAGTACAAATCTGCGTAATCTGTGGATGGTTTTACGTGATAGCACCACCGTCCACGATCACGATCTCGCCGTTCATAAAACTGTTACGCTCGCTCACCATGAACGCGGCATACTCGGCGAGTTCTTCGGGGCGGCCGAGACGGCCCGCTGAAGTCCAGAAGTCGTGCATTTGCAGAAGTCGATCGGGTAACGCCTGCGCGAGATCCGTATCGAAGATTCCCGCCGCAATCGCATTTACGCGCACGCCAAAGGTCCCAGCTTCACGCGACAGGCATTTGGTGAAACCAATCATCGCGGCTTTCGACGTCGCGTAGTGGACCGCGGTCGGCAATGCACGCATC
>DATEHX010000076.1:0-22947 GCA_035279345.1 Pyrinomonadaceae bacterium
GTTGGTGATTGGCGGCATTGGCCTGTTGACTGACTTTCTCATTCGTCTGCTTTCGAGCTTGCTCTTCCGCTGGCGCGAAGCGACTTAAGTTTATGTCCGAAAACGAAGCTACAACCCTTCCACAATCCGGTGAACCGGGAACGATCGCCGTCGACGTCGGCGAGCAAAAACACGCGACGTATCAGGCGGAACAGGCGGGCGTCACGCCCAAGTTGCGCGTCAGCAATCTCAGCGTCACCTACATCGATCGCAACGGTAATCAAACGGAAGCAGTGCGCGACGTATCGTTCGACATCCTCGACAAACCCAACGCCGGCGAGATCGTCGTTTTTCTTGGACCATCAGGTTGCGGCAAGTCGACGATTTTGAAAGCCGTCGCGGGCCTGTTGCCGCCGACGAAGGGGGAAGTGCTCGTTGATGGCGAACTCGTGACAAACGTCGGACGCGATCGCGGCATGGTCTTTCAGGCGTACACGTCTTTCGGCTGGCTCACGGTGCGCGAGAACGTCGAGTACGGTCTTAAACTCAAAGGAACGCCCAAAGCCGAACGGCGCAAGATCTCGGATGAAATTCTGAAAGAAGTCGGTTTGGCCGACTTCGCGAGTCGTTATCCGAAAGACCTTTCCGGCGGTATGAAACAACGCGTAGCGATCGCGCGCACACTCGTCAATAAGCCGCGCGTCGTGTTGATGGACGAGCCGTTCGGCGCGCTCGACCCGCAGACGCGCTGGGGCATGCAGAGTCTGCTGCTCGAGATCTCGCGCGCCGAGAACAACACGATCCTGTTCGTCACGCACGACGTGTCCGAAGCCGTTTATTTGGCCGACACGATCTACGTGCTGTCGGCGCGGCCGGCAAGAATTCTTCATCAGGTCAACGTGCCCGCGTTTCCCGTCCGCGACATTGCGCTAAAATCAGCAGCGGAATTCCGGGCGGTGGAAAAGCAGTTACTCGATTTGATCTACGCGCCCACTAAATCTTGAGAGTTCCCGCAAAGGCGCAAAGGCGCAAAGGTTAAGCGGTGCAAAGCCACCAGACTGATTAGGTTTTCTTTGCGTCTTTGCGCCTTTGCGGGAAATTGTTTGTTACGAATATGGGGACAACCGGAAAGCAGGGTTTGACGAAGCAGCCACAACCGCGTATGCGCAAGGACGGTGTGCCTGTGAACGTCACGGCTCTGCGTGACGATCCGATTGCGGCGACGCAGGCTTTCGTCCGCCAAAAGGTCCACGAAAAGCGTTCGTATCTCAAAGCCGCGTTTGCCAATCCTTACAATTTGTCGTTACTCGGCGGTGGACTGATCGCTTCAGCACTCACGCTGAATCCGTTGCTCGCGATCGTCACGCTCGGTCTCGAAGTGTTGTGGGTAGTGAACGCGCCCGGTTCGCAAAAACTGCGCGAGTGGCTTTGGGATCCGCAGTTTGACGCCGCCGAGCAGAAGGAACTCCAGGAGTTACGAGCGAAGCAGCTTCACAATCTTGATGAAGCCGATCGCGAACGCGTGGTCACACTGATCGCGCGTCAGCAGGAGATCAACGGACTCGCCTCACAGAATCCTTCTTTCACCGGTGAACTGCTTCGGAATGAATTAACCAAGACCGATCGCCTGGTCGAAGCGTTCATCGAGATGGCGACCACGTGCAGCCGTTACGAGGCTTATCTCGATTCGATCAACCTGAGCGAACTCGAAAGAGACAGGCGTCGTTGGGAGCAAATTGTCAACGACCAGAGCATTCATGATTCGCAAGCCGATATCGCCGCGAAGAACCTCACCGTGATCATGAAACGCTTCGAAAAGATGAAAGAGATCAACGCCTACCTGACAACCGCGCGCGGCCAACTCGATCTGATCGAAAACTCGTTTCAGTTGATTGCGGATCAGATCGTGACGATGCAGTCGCCGCAGGAGTTGACGGGACAGTTAGACGAATTGCTCGACGGTGTTGAATCGATCAAGCAGACGGCTGCTGACACGGAAAAGATGTTGAATCCGATGGGTATGAAGGAATTTGATCTATGAGTGAGTCGCGCGCGCTTCCGGCATGGGCTGAAGACTTGCGGCGCCGCTATTTGCGCGGCGAGGCGTCGATGTTTGTGTTGCATGGGAATGTTTACGACGTGGTCCTGTGCGGCGGGAAGATGATGGCGCTGACCGAGTTCCTGACGGACGTGTTGCTCAAGGATTCGAAGGAGACGATCGCGGTTTATAACGTGGCTACGGGTACGCGTTTTACGAAGCACGAGCCGGCTCACGCCGTCGACGACTTATTGATAGCCACGGACAAGAGCCGAATCTTTTCGGCGTTCGAACGTTTGTTGATTGGCTCAACCAAGACCGCCGTGATCATGGAATATGCCGAAGCGATCGCGCCCGCGGGCGATCCAAACTTCCAAAGCGAATCGGATCGCGCCGCAATCGTGACGCTGCATCGGTGGTCGGCGCTGCCGGAGATCGAGCGTGGCGATAACGTCGTGTTGCTTATTTCTGAAAACCTCACGGAGCTGGCGCCGAAACTGATTTCAAATCCGAAAGTCGCGGTGGTTGAAGTGCCGATGCCGGATCACGCAACACGGCGCGAGGCGGCGATGCTCGCGGACACGCGATTGACCGAGAAAGACGGCGAACGTTACGCGGGAATCACGGCCGGCCTGAAAGCGATCCAGATCGCGTCGATACTAACGCCCCAACCCGCGGCTGAAGAAGAGATCGCGGATCGAGAAGCGTTCATAGCAGGTTTACTCGGTGGTGGACCAGACGCGACAAGCCGTGCGCACAAATTGGCCGCGCTCACGAGCAACATGAATCGCGACGAGATCAAGGAACTCGTCGCGCCCACAGCTCCGGAGCCCGTTCCTGATGTCGCTGTGCCTAGCCCGATCGAACTCGCGCGCAAAGAGACGGATCGGCTGATTGCGAAACGCAAACGCGAGATTCTCGAACGCGAGTGTTTTGGGTTGGTGGAGTTTGTCGAGCCCGGGCACGGGTTTGAAGTTGTCGGCGGCATGGAAGAGGTGAAGAAGGACCTGCTCGTGATCGCCGAAAGCATTCGCGAAGGCCGCACGAGCCGCGTGCCGATGGGCATTCTTTTCACTGGTCCAATGGGCACGGGCAAGACGTTCGTCGCGGAAGCGTTTGCGAAGGAATGCGGGCTCACGACGATCAAGTTGAAAAACTTCCGTTCGAAGTGGGTCGGCGCCACGGAAGGCAATCTCGAAAAGATTCTGAACGTGATTCGTGCGATCGGGCAGGTGGTGGTGATCATCGACGAAGGCGATCGCGCGTTTGGCAACACGGATGGGGAAGGGGACGGCGGCACCTCGTCGCGCGTGATCGCGCGCATCAAGGAGTTTATGTCTGACACGTCGAATCGCGGCCGCATCCTGTTTCTAGTGATGACCAATCGGCCGGACAAACTCGACGTCGATCTGAAACGCGCCGGGCGCCTCGATCGCAAGATTCCTTTTCTTTACGTGCAGACGCCGGAAGAGGTGGAACTCGTCGCGCGAGCGTTGTTGAAGAAGAACAAGATCAAAACCGACGTCGATCCGGCGGCGATTCGAGACGGCTTCTCGAGCAAACTCGTTGGCTATTCAAACGCGGATATCGAAGCCGTGTTGTTGTTGGCGAACGAAGACGCCGCGCGCGAATCCGGCGGCGACGCGCCGGTTTTGGCTTCACATTTCCAGCGCGCGGCCATCGACTACTTCCCGAGCCGCGACGTTGAGTTATTGGAATACATGGAATTGCTGGCAGTCTTCGAATCCTCCAGCCGTCGCTTACTACCCGCCAAATACGCCTCCCTAACCCCCGAAGAACTCGACACCCGCCTGCGCCTCTTGCGCACAATCGTTGGCGGCCGAAGATAGTTTGAGTGGCCACAAAGAAGCACAAATGTATTCACCATCTTTGTGCTGCTTGTGCCTCTTGTGGCAGGCATACTTTCTGGCAAAGCTAGCCACGACTTGACTCTCTGTCGGACATCAATGCTTTCGAGCAGTTATATCACGACTTGTGCCGCCGGCCGCGGTAGCGGACCTTGCCGGGGAGTCGGGCGGGGAGATCGAGGTTGTCGTCGACGAGGTCTTCGAGATGGACCGCGGCGACGTGCGCGTAGGCGAGTAGCGTCATGAGGGTGGGTTCGCGTTCGTCGTTTTCGTATTGTGAGATGCGGCCGTAGTGCATGGTGTCTTCGAGGCCGAGACGAATCAACATCTGCGTTTGTGACAATTCAAGCTTCTCACGAATCTCGCGCAGTTTACTGGCCAGCCGCAAAGGACGCGGACGCGGGTTTCCCATCAGACTTGACCTCCTGACGGACAACCACGACGTCCTGACAGAAAACCATCTGACAGAAAACCACGACGTCTGAACGGACGACCACTTCGTCCTAACGGACAGCCATCACATCCCGGCGGGTAACCACTACCTGCCCACAGACGTGTGCGAAAATTTTGCTTGCGCCAACTCCCTGATGGGAGTAGTATCACCGCGCTTTCGATTTTCGCCGCATCCATAATCCTGTCATGGATGGCGACGATGCTCATCACTCGTCAGTGTGGGGGCTTGAGCTGCGCATTTGGCGGCTTGATTGTCAAAGACGAGTGCAATCGTAAAGCGTCTGGAGAAAATCGTAAATAGAAATTTTTTTTGGGCACCTGGCGGGGGCGCCAGGTGGAGTCCGCAGAGGCGCGCGACCCCTGCTTCTGCGGACTCGGGGGCATCGCCATGAAGACTGAAGAACTTATCGAACGAGATCCTGAAAAGATGGGTGGAGTGGCCGTGTTCACGGGGACGCGCGTACCGGTCGAGTTTCTGTTCCAGTTTTTGGAAGACGACCAGACGTTGGACACATTCCTGGCCCAGTTTCCGAGTGTCAGCCGGGCCCACGCGCAAAGCGTGCTGGGCGCGTCGCGCGATCTGCTGTTGAGTTCGTAATCGACCCGAACTGTGGTAGCTTGCTCCGTATGCAAGCACCGAGTTACCGGGACGTTGTAGCAGCGCGCGAGTTCATCTCGCCGTACTTACCGAAGACGCCGCTGGTTCGCAGCCACAAGCTTTCCGAAGCGCTCGGCTGCGACTACTACGTCAAGTTGGAAAACTTGCAACCGGTCGGCGCGTTCAAGGTTCGTGGCGGCGTAAATCTCGTCGGCCGCACCGCCAGTGAAGGCCGCAACGAAACACTCGTTACTGCTTCAACCGGAAATCACGGACAATCGATCGCATACGCCGGACGGCTCTTCAACACGCGCGTCATTGTCTACGCGCCTGCGGAAAACGTAAACCAGGCAAAACTTCAGGCCATGCGCGACCTCGGCGCTGAAGTTCGTCTCCACGGACGCGACTTCGACGAAGCACGCCTCGAAACAGAGCGCGCCGCCAACGCCGAAGGCTTGCGTTACGTTCACTCGGCCGACGAGCCGCACTTGATCTCAGGTGTGGGCACGATCGGGTTGGAGATCTTCGAAGACCTGCCGGATGTCGAAGTGATCATCGCACCTGCTGGTGGCGGAAGTTGCGCCTCGGGCAACTGCATCGTCGCGCGCGAGCGGAACCCGAATGTGAAAGTCATCGCGGTTCAGTCGGAAGCGGCGCCCGCGATGTGGCACGCCTGGCGCAATCGCAATCTCGATCCGTATCCCACGATGAAAACCGAGCACGAGGGACTTGCGACGCGTGTTCCATTCGAACTTCCAAACAACATTCTCTGGCAATTGCTCTGCGACTTCGTCCTCGTAACCGACGAACAGATCAACGACGCGGTTCGCATACTCGCGCGCGACGCCAAACAACTAGTCGAAGGCGCCGGCGCGGCCTCACTCGCCGCCGCGATCAAGTTGCGCGATCAACTGCACGGCAAGAAGGTTGTCGGCATCATCTCGGGCGGTAACCTTCCTTTGGATCGCTTCGCCAAACTACTAGCCTAATTCGTTGATTGACTTCTAAAAATTCCCGGCGTAAGAAAGTAACCCCTCTCTATCTCATTGTCCGCTGACGAAAGCGTTCTACCCGCACCCTACGGCGACCACCGTCAGTTGGCAACACCTACAACCGTCTTTAATTAAGGAGAACCAAGATGGTCAGATTCCGTAGTTTGTTAATTGTTCTTACTGTCCTCGCATTTTTAGTGAGCGGGTCACTCGTGGCGCCAAGCTTGGCGGATAACGGGCCAAATCATCGAGTCCGAAATCAACATCTGGGAGTTTCGGGCGGAAACGTCAACGATGCGACACGCAGGTTCTGCTGCAGCGGCACGCTCGGGGCGCTTGTCACCGATGGAACCACGACTTACATTCTTAGCAACAATCACGTGCTCGCACGCGGCGATCAAGCATCGCCAGGCGACGACGTTTCGCAACCCGGATTGATCGACAGCAATTGCGCTATCGCAACGGTAGTTGCCGATTTCACAATCGCTTCGCCGCTCGGCTCAAACGTCGACGCCGCGATCGCGCAACTCCGTCCGGGAACGATGGATGGCACGGGCTTCATCGAAGACATCGGCGTGCCGAGCCGCGCGGTGGTCGCTCCGACCGTGGGCATGTCAGTCGCGAAGAGCGGACGCACGACCGGCTTCACAACCGGATCGATCAGCTCGATCAATACGAGCGTCAGCGTGCAGTACACGCGCGACTGTGGTGGCGGTAAGAAGTTCAACGTCGCTTACACGAATCAAGTCATAATCAACAGCAGCACTTTCAGCGCCGGCGGCGACTCCGGATCGCTGATCGTGACTAACAATTCGGCACACAATCCGGTGGCTTTGTTGTTTGCCGGCAGCAGCAGCGCAACAATTGGCAATCCGGCCAGTTTGGTGTTGACGAGGTTGAGCAGCGTTCTGGGCCGATCGCTGAGCTTCGTCGGCAGCGGCACTGCCAGCCCCATAACATCTCAGAACGGGAAATCTGAGGTCGAACCGTTCGTTCGTGGATTCGGAGGAGCCATGCCGCAACTGCCTTTACAAGCTTCCGATCGCGCTTCGGCGGCGCTCGAAAATAATCGTGCGAATTTGATGGCCACGCCGGGTGTGATTGGCGCGGGCGTCGGCGCAACATCAGAGAACGATACCGAACCCGCAATCGTCGTTTACGTCGATCGCACGTCCGGGCACAAGCCGGTGTTTGCACCGTCACTGGACGGCGTTGCAGTGCGTGTGGTCCACACCGATCCGTTCGTAGCGTTTTAGATCGTCATTAACCCATCCACAGATTACGCAGATGCCAAAACTGGCTTAGAACAATCTGTGTAATCTGTGGATTGCTTCCCAGCCCCACGCTATTTACATTTCGCCAGCCTCGCACTAGTATCGGCCTCGCCCGGGAACCTTCTCAGAAACGATTCAGTCCTTTTTTCCCATTCTTCACAAAGGAGAATCTAAAATGCGATTCAAATCCAAGCCTTCCAATGGTTATCAGGTTTTTGCAGTCAGCGGCGTCAATACGATTTCGTTCGGCGTCAACGCCAGTGACGCAGCGCGAAAAGGTCTACTCGGATTCGCGGTTGAACGTCACGATCTGACGGAAAACGAAACGCGCGTGATGCCCGGCTTTAAGGTTTTTCGTTCGCTCGTCCCTGATCCGACACCAGAAACCGAAGTCAGCACCTGGGACCATCCGGTCCAGAGTTTTGTTTGGGACGACTTCACCGCGAAGCCGGAGCATTCGTACAAGTACGTCTTTCATCCCCTGAAAGGCTCGCCCGGGAATATCGACCGCCGCACGAAACCGATTCCGATCAACGTGGAGACCGAGCCGCTTTTTTCGAAGAACGTTCACGACATCTTTTTCAACCGTGGCGTGGCGAGTAGTCAGGCGTACCAGCGACGCTTCGGCGACCTGACTCCCAGGGAGTTGCCGACCGAGAAAGGCAAAGAGGCGATTCAGTGGCTTACGCGCGAGCTGGATGATGCGATTCTGAAATTCATCAAGAGCGCGAAGAAGGGCGACAGTCTGCACGGTTGTTTTTATGAGTTTCGCTATCTGCCGGTGGCGCAGGCGTTCAAGGAAGCGATCGATCGCGGTGTAGACGTGAAGCTGATTGTCGACGGAAAGGTTAACGGAGACCCGGATAAGAAAGCGGGCGAGGAGGGTGCGAGCTTCCCGCGCGAGGACAATCTCAAGACGATAAAGGACGCTCGTATTCCCAAAAAGAACGTAACTCTTCGTCAGGCAAAACCCAGCAATATTCAGCACAACAAGTTCATCGTGCTTTTGCGTAAAGGCAAACCGAAGGAAGTATGGACCGGCTCGACGAACATTTCGCTCGGTGGTTTCAGTGGGCAGACGAATGTCGGACACTGGGTGAGAGACAACGACTGCGCGGAACACTTTGAAGCTTACTGGCAACTGTTGAAAAAAGATCCGGGAGCAATCGCCGGTTTGGAACGTGCCGAGGCGAACAAGGCTAACAAAGCGCTGCGCGATGCGGTGGGTATGTTGAGAGAGGTGCCTGATTCGCTCGATGATGTCGGCGAGGGTGTAACGACCGTTTTCAGTCCGCGGGCCGGGCTGAAGGTGCTCGATCTCTACGTGAACATGGTGGATTCAGCGAGTGCTTGTTCGTGCATTACGCTCGCCTTCGGGATCAATGCCGCTTTCAAGCAGAAATTGATCGACAACGATCCGCTGAACGCGATCGTGTTCATGTTGCTCGAAAAGAAAGACGCTCCAAATAAGCGGGCCAAGGACCCGTTTGTTCCCCTGACAACTCGCAACAACGTCTACCAGGCGTGGGGAGCTTTCCTTGATGATCCGGTTTACCGTTGGGCAAGGGAAAAGAACAACCGGATTCTCCAACTCAATTCGCACGTCGCGTATATCCACTCGAAGTTCCTGCTGCGCGATCCGTTGGGCGAAGATCCACACGTGGTGACGGGCTCGGCTAACTTCAGCAAAGCGTCGACGAATGATAATGACGAGAATATGATCATCATTCGCGGCGACAAGCGCGTGGCTGATATTTATTTCACCGAGTTTAACCGGCTCTTCAATCATTACTACTTCCGGTCGGTGGCGGAGTCGCTCAAGGACCAGGGGCAGAAGTTGAACAACGACGCGAGCCTGTTTCTGTCGGAGACGGCTGAGCCGTGGTTGGAGAAGTACAAACCGGGAACGCTGCGATCGAAGCGCCTGGCGCTTTACACGAAGATGCACGGCGCGCAGTTGATGTAGCTTCTTGGCGGCTGCGTTTTGTGCCTTTTTGTGGCATAAGATCGGGTTCATGGAACTTCCTGTGAATCCGACGATCTTGCCGATGCTGGCGAAGCGTGTTTCGGAGTTGCCGCGCGGCGGTGAGTGGTTGTTTGAGCCGAAGTGGGATGGGTTTCGTGCGCTCGTTTTTCGCGACCGCGATGAAATCATGATTCAGAGCCGCGATGAAAAGCCGCTCAACCGCTACTTTCCGGAGTTAGTAGAGACTTTAAAAACGCAACTTCCGAAGCGTTGTGTGCTCGACGGTGAGGTTGTAGTAGCCAAAGACGGTGCGCTCGATTTCGACGCGCTGCAACTCCGTATTCATCCCGCGGAGTCGCGCATCAAACTGCTTTCCCAACAAATACCCGCGTCGATTGTCTTTTTCGATCTGCTTTCAGACGGCCGGCGAGATCTGCGCGATCAACGTTTCGATAAGCGCCGGCAGCATTTGGAGTCGTTGCTTAAGTCTGTTGGACCACCCGTGCACATCACGCCTGTGACGACGGATTTTGACACGGCGTCGGATTGGTTTCGACGTTTCGAGGGCGCGGGGTTGGATGGCGTGATAGCGAAACCGATCGCGGGCACGTACGAGCCGAACAAGCGCGTGATGCTGAAGGTGAAGCACGAGCGCGATTGCGACTGTGTGGTGGCGGGTTTTCGTTGGCACAAAAAAGGCGAACGCACGCGAATCGGTTCGCTGTTGTTGGGGTTGTTTGACGACAAGGGATTTCTGCATCACGTCGGTGTGTGTGCGAGTTTCAAGGACGAGAAGCGCATTGAGCTGGTGGAGTTTCTCAAGCCGTACCGGAAGGACGCCATTGAGGATCATCCGTGGAAAGCGTGGGCCATGGGCGAGATGGACGGCGGCCGGCGCATTCCTGGCGCACAGAGTCGTTGGAGCGCGGGCAAGGATTTGTCGTGGGAACCCTTGCGGCCTGAGTTGGTGGTAGAAGTAGCGTACGAACACATGCAAGGCGATCGTTTTCGTCACACGGCCCAATTCCGCCGCTGGCGCACCGACAAGAAGCCCGTGGACTGCACCTACGAGCAACTCGAAGTCGTCCCGCCGTATGAGATCAAACAGATCTTCGGCGGCTAGTCGGGCCGAGCCCGAACCAGGGGCACAGCCCCTTGGTTTTTAAGAGCCTCCGGCGGGGCGAAGCCCCGCCTCACATCCGGCGGCAGAGCCGACTCCAAGGCTTTGCGATAAGTTTAGTCCCTCGTTCCAGAGTTTAATGGTCCACAGCAGATGTACTATGCGTCTACATTAATAAACACCACCTTCAATGCTCTGAAGACTCACCGTATTAAGAAACTTGCCGTGCAACAGCTTGACCGTGAAAGAAAACTTGCCGCGCAACAGCTTGACCGTGAAAGAAACTTACCGCGCAACAGCTTAACCGTGAAAGAAACTTACCGCGCAACAGCTTAACGGTGAAAGAAACTTACCGCGCAACAGCTTAACCGTGAAAGAAAACTTGCCGCGCAACAGCTTAACCGTGAAAGAAAACTTACCGCGGAAGACGCTACATAGCGGCTTCGCCGCCAGATGTGAGGCGGGGCTACGCCCCGCCGGACACTACTAATCCCCAATGGGGCTATGCCCCTGGTTCGGGCTCTGCCCTACCGCCCGCGAATACTCTGGCGCCAATAAATCACGTCTTTATCCACCAACAATGGTTCACTTTCACGCGAACAACCGCGCCAGATGCGAGCACTGGACCATTGATAATCCAACACGCTTTGAGCCAGCCCGCCACGCACTGGGTTCTGATGGATGTAGTTAACCTTCTCCATAAACATACCTTCACTAAAAACCGGAAGCACGTTCTTTTCTGTTTGCCAAAGTGAATACTTGTAGTTCCGTTCCCGCTCCTGATGCTGCAACTTCGCCAACGACCTCGCGTACCCTTTCTCTTTCAAGTAATTGATCGCTCGCCGAGCGGTGATTCCTTTCAACACGCGCAGTACCTCGGAAGTAGTAGATGGTCGGCTAGTGAGCAGGTGCAGGTGGTCGATCATGACTACGTAGGCGAACAATAAGAAGTGCGCTGTAGTGCGGGCTTCATTAATTGCGTCACAGACAATTTGTTTCATGTGATCCGTTTTGAAGACGGGGAGTCTGTCTTTAGTGACAACAGTGATGTAGAGGGCAGGTGAGTCTTGCGAGATCAGAAATCGGTGAGCCATGAGGTTGCTCTCCTTTTGTGTGAGGTTGTAGAACTGGCGGAAAGTTACGTTGTGATGAGCGTGATGTAAAGGGCTGAGCCCGAACCAGGGGCATAGCCCACTTGGGTTTTTGATAGCCTCCGGCGGGGCGAAGCCCCGCCTCACATCCGGGGGCAGAGCCCAAGTGAAAAGGGTTCGAGTGGGTTTGCGCACTTATTGAAGCGTACTCAGAGAGGCGAAGTTTTATAGGAAGGCGAAGCGGCGTCACATCCGGGGCAAAGCCCAAGTGGAAAGGTTTCGAGTGGGCTTGCGCACTTATGAAGCGTACTCAGAGGACGAAGTTTTATCGAAAGGAAGCTGCCTCACATCCGGGCTAAAGCACAAAGGTGGAAATGCTTCGAGCGCGGGAAGCTGCGAACGTTAGCTCGTCCGTTTTGCGTTGCGCCACTCGCGGGTGGGGTCGTCGTCGGGGTCGGGGGGTTCTTGAGGGGGGCGCAGTTCTTCGGGAATGTTGCGCAGGTTCACGCGAATTCGTGTCCATGTCGACGAGCGGCCACGCATCTTATCCACCAGCACGTCGTCAGCCGCTAAATACTTCACCACTTTTCGATGCTTGCTCTTCCAGCGGTCGAGGCCCGCGCGAGCTGCTTCTTCGCTCGGCGAGTTTGCAATTACCAACAACGGCATGCGTGTGCGAGCAGGTTTCTTCTTCGCGGCGGAGCGCGCTCGTGAAGGTGCGACGCGCGGGGCTTCGCCCGCCGTCTTCGCGAAGTGTGGAGGCCAGGGGGCGTCGCCCAGGCCGGAAGCTTCGTCACGCGCTGCGAGTTCGAGGAGCTGGTCCAATGAACCGGCATGAAGATCCATCTCCGCATGCGCGTCACCTAACTCCGCAAGACGCGGCGGCGCCGTCAATACGTTGAAGTCCGCCGGATCGCAGCTCTCAACCTCCTCCCAACGCAACGGCATCGACACTCGCCCGTCCGGCAACGGCCGCACGGAATACGCCGAACACGTCGTGCGATCCTTCGCGTTCTGGTTGTAATCAAGAAACACGCCGTGACGCTCTTCTTTCCACCACTTCGACGTCGCCAGCTTCGGCACGCGCCGCTCAATCTCACGCGAAAGCGCAACTGCCGCGCGCCGCACTTCACTAAACGTCCAACGCTGCTCGATACGCACGTTAATGTGCATCCCACGCGAGCCACTCGTCTTGGGCCAACCACGCAATCCCATCTCCCGAAGCAACGCGTTCACTTCCAAAGCAACGACGCGAACGTCGTCCCAACCGACACCCGGATTCGGATCGAGATCGACACGCAACTCATCCGGATGGTCCAAATCATTCGAACGCACTGCATGCGGATGCAACTCAATGCATCCCAGGTTCACCACCCACGCGAGTCCTGCCGCATCGTCAACGACAACCTCTTCGGCAAACCGTCCCGACGGGAACGACAGCGTCACGGTGCGTAACCACTCAGGCCGGTTATCCGGCGCACGTTTCTGATAGAACGCTTCACCTTCAGCGCCATTGACGTATCGCTTCAGCACGATGGGCCGATCGCGAATACCCGCAATCGCGCCCGGCGCAACCGCAAGGTAATAACGAACGAGTTCGAGTTTCGTGAGTTTGAGCTGTTTGGAGAA
Organism: Pyrinomonadaceae bacterium; assembly: GCA_035279345.1. GTDB lineage: Bacteria > Acidobacteriota > Blastocatellia > Pyrinomonadales > Pyrinomonadaceae > PSRF01. The sequence continues at coordinate 13,009 of DATEHX010000076.1, forward strand.
GTAGAGCTTGTCCGGATTACTGACGCGCACGTCGTGCCCGTCAATCGTAAGTACCTCGGATGTGTCAGTCTTGGCCACGGAATAGACGGATTATAAAGGCTTCGACATGTTGATGAAATGGCACGGCTGCTTTGTCGGCACGTCGGGCGGAAACGGCGTCGTACCGTTTTCAACATACCCGCGATGCTCGTAGAACGCCGGCAACTCAGCGCGCAGGTTAACAATCAGTATGTCCATAAAACGAGCACCACGCGTGCGGCAATACTCTTCGCCCGCGGTCATCAGCCGCGAACCGAGTCCGCTTTGCTGGCGCGACGGGTCGACCGACAACAGCCCGAGGTAAGCCCGTTCGCCACGCGGTTCGACGTAAACACAACCGCTCAAAGCCTGCGAGTCCTGAGCGACAAGAAACGCGCCCTTGTCGAGGTAATGCTGCACTTCGTCGAGCGTGATGCGGTTACCATCGACAAAGAACCCTTCGGCGATTCGAAAGGCGGCGTTGATTACGGCCGTGATCCGTTCCGCGTCGGCGGAGCGGGCAATGCGAATTTCGGACATCGTTGTGGCCCAGTCAAGTGATAGAATGCGCGCCGCAATTCTGGATTAGTTTTCAAACTCAGATCAAGTGAAGGTCACATGACGCAAGCACCCGAAGCTCGCTCCGGACTCGATCCGTGGCGCATCGCTGAACTTCCACCCGCGCCACGGCCGCGAGGTTTCGGTTGGATCAGTGCGCTTGGTCCAGGCGTGATCGCACTCGGCGTCTCGATCGGCAGCGGCGAATTTCTGCTCGGCCCGGCGGCGTTTGTGAAGTACGGCCTTGCGCTGTTGTGGGTCGTCGGTGTTGCGGCGCTGCTTCAAACGTTATTCAACGTCGAACTGATGCGTTACACCCTCGCTACCGGCGAACCCGCCGTCACCGGATTCATGCGCACGCGGCCACACTCGACTTTCTGGGCGTGGTTCTACGCGATCCTCTACTTCCTGCAAATGGGTTGGCCGGGCTGGGCAGGCGCTGCCGCTGGCGCGGTCTTCTTTCTGTTTGCGAAGCGGCTGCCGATCGCTGCTGAAGCAAACACGGTCTACGTGATTGGCGTCGTTATGTTTCTGCTGTGTGCCTTGATCCTAACGTTCGGCAGGCGAATCGAACGCACGCTCGAGTATCTCAACTGGATTATGGTCAGCGTGATCATCGGCGGCCTGGGCATTCTGGCCGTGCTTTTCGTTCCACTATCGACATGGGGCGCAGCAGTCGCGGGTTTTGCGGGTTATGACGTTCAACGAGGTTCATTTGAATTTCTTCCCGCCGGCGCCGACTTCTTTTTATTGGGCGCGTTTGCGGCGTATTGCGGCGGCGGTGGCGTGGCGAATCTCACGTTGACCAACTGGGCGCGCGACAAAGGCTATGGCATGAGCAGCATTGTTGGCTTCATTCCCGCGGCGGTGGGCGGGAAGAAAGTTGCCCTCGCCCACACGGGTTCAACGTTTGAACCCAACGCGTCGTCACTCGAGCGCTGGCGCGGCTGGTGGCGAATCGTGCGCGTCGATCAATGGGGCGTTTACTTCATCGGCGCGATTCTCGGGATGGTGTTGCCGGCGTTGCTTTACGTCACGTTTGTGCCCGTTGGGAGCGACATTCGCGGACTCGGAGTCGCCGCTGCTTTAGCTGAAGCAGTGGCCACGCAGAAGGGCGCGATCTTCGGCGGCGTGATCGCGGTTCTCGGCGTCTGGCTCCTGTTCAAGACGCAGTTGGACATTCTCGAAGCGATGACGCGCGCGATCACTGACATTCTGTGGACGGGCAGCAGTCGTATCCGCGCGTGGCGCGGCGGCGACGTGCGCGTGGTTTACTACACAGTGCTCGTCGCGATCACCGCGTGGGGCATCATCGCGTTGCGGTTAACACAACCGATCATCCTGCTCGCGCTCAGCGCCAACATGGCGGGCATCGTCTTCATCATCAGTTCGGTGCACTTGCTCTACGTCAACACCCGCCTGCTTCCTGTGGAGTTGCGTCCGCCGATGTGGCGCAGAATAGCGCTCGTCGCGTTGGCCGTTTTTTATGGATTGTTTTTGTTCATGTGGCTGTGGACACTTTTTGATTGACATCGTCCGCGCGTGGGAATAGTTTTTTCAAGCCACAAAAGGCACAAGAGGCAGGAAGTAAACAGTATTAACGACCACCACTCGCTGCAATACTCTAAAAAAATCAAGTGAACCACAAATTCTTCACCGTACTCTTGCTGCTCATCGCAGGGCAGTTCACTCAGGTCTACGCACAACAGGTCTTCACCGAGCAAGGCGTTTCGATTGAGTTTAGCGTTCTCTCGAAACCTGTCGCCGGTGAGGAAGCGACCGTGCGTTTCAAGATCACCAGCTCTAACGGCGGCGAACCGTTGAGCAATCTGCGGCCGGTTGCGTGGATCGATCAGCACCAGTCGCCGCAAGCGCTGACAGGGCGCGAGTGCCGCGACAAAGTACAGCAGTTTCTGCAATCGAGTTTTACGAAGCGTCCCACTCTCGATCTCAACGCCTATTTCGTGCTCGCGTTGAATAACGAAGCAAACATTTCGGTCATCGACCCGCTATCAGGCTTTGGCGGCAGCAAGCTCTACACGCTCATTCCGCTCAAGAGTCCGGGTGAAGACTGGGTGATGACCGACAACAATAAACGCGTCTACGTGTCGATGCCCGAGAGCAATCAAATCGCGGTGTTGGACATTCCCACCTGGAAAGTGATCGCCAATATTGACGCCGGTGTGAAACCCACGCGCGTCGCGCTCCAGCACGATCAAAGATACCTCTGGGTCGGAAACAGCAACGGCGTCGCCGTGATCGATACGGTCACAGCCAAACAAGTCGCACAAATAAAGACCGGCGCGGGTCCGCACGAGATCGCTTTCAACGACGACGACACGATCGCGTTTGTCACCAACAAAGCAGCAGGCACCGTCTCGCAAATAGACATCCGTAAATTGGCGGCGGTGCGTGAACTCAAAACCGGCGCACAACCCACAGCGCTCGTTTATTCTTCGTTGAGCAAAACCGCTTACGTCGCGAACCAAGGCGACGGCGCGATCGTCGCGATTGGCGGCACAAAACACAGCGTCATCGCCCGCATTCCCACCGAACCCGGCATCCGCACGCTCAGCATAACTCCCGACGGCCGCTATGGTTTCGCCGTCAACACAAACAAGAACCTCGTTTACATTTTCGATCTTTCATCGAATCGCGTAGTTCACCGGGTACCGATTGCGCCAGGCTCGGATCAGATCAGCTTCACACGACAGTTTGCTTACGTTCGTTCGGCCAGCAGTGAATTTGTGACGATGATCAAGATTTCGGATTTGGGAAAAGAAGCCGCGGTGACGCGTTTTCCCGCGGGACAAAAAGCGCCGGGCGAATCGCCGTCCACTTCGATCGCGCAGGCAATCGTTCCCGCACCGGACGACGGCGCGGTGCTGGTCGCGAATCCCGCGGACAAAATGATCTATTACTACTCCGAAGGTATGGCCGCGCCGATGGGGAGTTTTCAAAACTACAAACGCGATCCGCGTGCGTTGCTCGTGCTCGACAACAGTTTGCGTGAAACCGATCGCGGCGTTTACACGAGCACCGTGCGGTTGACGGCGCCCGGCCACTACGACGTCGTGTTTCTTCTTGACGCGCCGCGTTTGATTAACTGCTTCCCGATGACTGTCGCCGATAATCCGGCGCAGCCGAAGAAAGTAGAAACGACCGTTAAGTTTGAACCACTCGCCAATGACGCGCAGGCAAATTCCGGCGAACGTTACACGGTGCGCTTCAAAGTGGTTGACGCAACTTCCGGCAACGCGAAGTCAGACGTGCAGGACATCATGGTGCTGGCGTTTCTTGCGCCCGGCATTTGGCAGCACCGTGAGGTAGCGAAGCCGGATTCCGGTGGCGTTTACGAAATGAGTTTTGTGCCGCCGAAGCCGGGCGTATACTATATCTTCTTTCAAAGTCCCTCGCTGGGCGTTCAGTTCAATCAACAAATGCCACTCACTCTCCAAGTGGTGAAGTAGGACAATCCAATGAAACCAATACTTTTGGGAAGCTTACTAATGCTCCTTTCCGCTGTTGCGGCAAACGCTCAGGAACCGGCTGGACCTCCGGGTCCGAATCCAACTACGCGTGTGGCGGCAAAAGCTCAGGAATACTTCACAGACGTAGAGCTCGTTAATCAAGACGGCCAGAAGATGCGCCTCTACAGCGATCTGCTACAAGGCAAAACCGTCATCATCAATTCTTTCTTCGCTACTTGTCAGGGAAGTTGTTTACCGATCACACGCAACCTCGAGAAAGTGCAGGAAGCACTCGGAGATCGACTCGGCAAAGACGCGCGCATCATTTCGATCAGCGTCGATCCGACCGTCGACACGCCGGCGGAACTGAAGGCATTCGGCAAAAAGTTTCACGCACGGCCCGGTTGGTATTTTCTTACCGGTCCTAAAGAGAACGTGGAATTCGTGCTGAAGAAGTTAGGCCAGTTTGTCGAGGACAAGCAGGATCACTACAACATCATCATCGTCGGAAACGAGCGCACCGGCCTGTGGAAGAAAGCGTTTGGACTCGCGAAGAGCGACGCGCTGGTCGAGGTGGTCGAAAGCGTACTCGACGACAAGGGGCCCGAGAAGACGCCCGAGGATTAAAGCAATCATGAATGTAAAAAACTTCAAGGTACTACTCGTATTCTGTCTTGTGTTGCTCGTTGCGCCCGAGATCGCCGCGCAGAAGAAGAAGGTTCTTTACACCTGCCCGATGCATCCGGAAATCGTTTCCGCGAAGAAGGGGACGTGTCCGAAGTGCAAGATGAAACTGGTGCGGAAGAAGGATGAGCCAAAAGAAGAACCCTCACCCACACCGACGCCGAGTCCGGAGGAATCAGCTAACGGATCGAGTGCTTTCACATCGTCGAAGATTCCGGACGCGCCAGTGCTCGACCAGCACGGCAAGCAGCTTAACTTTTATTCAGACTTAATTAAGGGCAAGACCGTCGCGATCAACTTCGTGTTCACGACCTGCACCGCGATCTGTCCGTCGCTTACCGCGACGTTTCGCCGCGTGCAACAGGATGCCGCCAACCGCGGCATCGACGTGCAGTTGATCTCGGTCAGCGTCGACCCGACGACCGACACACCCGAACGTCTGAACGACTACGCGGCGAAGTTCAAAGCCGGTCCAAACTGGACGTTTGTGACTGGTGATAAAGCGCGAATCGATTCCGTGTTGGCGGGACTCGGCGCTGCTGTTTCAAACAAAAACGATCACACGCCGATGATCCTGATTGGTAACGACTCGAATGATTATTGGACGCGCGCGTACGGTCTGACTTCGCCGACAAAAATCGTCGACATTCTCGCCGAAGCTACGAAGCGAGCGGCTTTGCGCTAAAAGTCTTTGACAAGATTTGCGGAATGGACAAGATGGCTTATTCCTAAGGCAATCTTGTTAATTTTTGTGAATCCTGTGTACTTTCGAAAATCGCCGCGTGCAAGCGTCTCACGACCGTTCCCACGTCAGCACGTTCGACGCGGAACTTGAAATCCAATCCGTGGCCGACGCAGCCCACGATCGCAGTCTCGCCCGTAATCTTGTGCGCAATAGCTTTGACCGTGCCGTTTGGGTGCGACTCCGCTGAGATCAGCGTGCCTGCTTGCTGTGGCGCGTGTGAATTCAAAATCCGGATCGGGATTCGATCAGCTATCACGGGTTCTATCATACTCGGATGCATCACGCGTGCGCCGAGATTTGCGAGTTGTGCTGCTTCCGAGTAAGAGACGTGCGGTACGGTGCGCGTTGTTTCTACCAGACGCGGATCGGCAGTTTGAATGCCATCGACGTCGGTCCAGATCTCGATCTCGCGTGCGTGGACCGCGGCCCCGATCAGTGTTGCAGAATAGTCAGAGCTGCCACGTCCGAGTGTTGTTGTAACGCCGTCAGTTGTTGAGCCGATGAAGCCACCCAACACCGGAATGCGTTTCTGATCCAACAGCGGTAACAACTCGTCGCACGTTTTTTGCTGTAACTCTTTCAGCAGCGGCGCGGCGTTTCCGTGTTCGTTGTTAGTAATCACACAATTGCGAGCATCGACGTACTGAGCCGGCATTCCATGTTCTTCGAGTACGAGCGTCAACAGGTTCGCGGCAAGCCGTTCGCCGTGCGAAACAATCGCATCGTGAAGTCGCAGATCAACCTTGCCGTTGTTTGAAACATGCTTGAGCAATTCAACAATCTCGCTACGACTGTTCTCGATCAAACTTCGCAAGCGGGTAAAACGCAGCGGTGACAAATTTTGTCCCACTTCAAGATGCCGCGCGAAATGTTCTTCTAGTGTTTGTGCTGAAGCGCCGGCACCGCGAGTCGAAACGCAACGAAAGCTGGCGATAAGGGCGTCTGTTACGCCACTCATCGCTGAAGCGACAACGATCAGTGGTGACGATTCTCTTGCTTTAACAATCTGCGCGACGCGCATAAACGCCGGCGCATCTTGAATTGAAGTGCCGCCGAATTTTACTACGGTGATGTGAGTGGCCACCTTGTTCTCCCTTTGTATGAAGGCGAAAGATAAATCTCAGAGTATAAAAGTCCGGGCGAGAGGACTGGCAGTTTAACCTACGAGTTGAGTTGCTAAACTTGTTTTAGAGTACCGCAAGAAATTTGCTTGACATGGAAGGTTAAGAGAACTACGCTGCGGGTGTCAATATGTAAGGGCGCGCTTATTGTTAACTCACGCGCTGGTCACCCGCTTAACGCCAGCTCTCGATTGCTTGAAACAAACCTATCCTCGGTAGTTAGTCCCGAGTGTCAATTTTGATCCTCAGTCTTTTTTAATGTTCGCCACCAGCGGCAGACGTAAATAAGGAGAGTAAAAATGCTCGGTTCGAGATCCCCCGTACACATTGTTGCCTCATTGACAGTGATCATCTTTAGTTTGTTCACTGCGGCGATCGTCGGCGCACAAACGCCCGTCGCTGCGGAAGACAAACCAGCGGCAGAGTTGAATGCTTCGACTCCGAAGCCTGCGGCCAACCCCGCTGTTGCAACGCCCACCAACAGCAATGTTGCCACTCCTGTCGCTGAAGAGACCGTCGCTAAACCTGCGACTGCGTCTCCCAAAGTTGAAACCGAGTCAGTGAAACCCGAAACCGTAAATGCGACAACGCAGGCTAGACCGGCCGCGGTGCAGACCTGCAAGCGGACCGTCAAAGCTGACGTCGTCGCGATTCCACAACCGATAATGCTCAATCGTCTCGGCGCCACGATCCCCAACGCATTCCTGTTTGCGTTGAGAGACGATACGACCGGCACCGGCAACAACATTACCTTGCGTGACGGCAAACGGCCGCGCCCGATTGTGCTGCGCGCCAACGTCGGCGATTGTCTGGAAGTAACTTTCACGAACGCGATTCCGCAGGCTGCCTTCGATAGCACGACGCCGAATTCACCGGCCGTCGGCACGAAGGAAGTTTCCCTTTTCATCCAGGGACAGGAATGGACCACGAGCAGTCAGGACGACGGATCGTTTGTAGGCAAGAACAGTTCGAGCCTGGCAACACCAAACCCGCCACCGGCAACGCCATCACCGATGCCGACGCCTCCGACGCAGGTCTACAAACTGTTCGTTAAAAACGAAGGCACATTCCTGCTTTACACGATGGGTGACGCTACCGCGGAACCAACCGGTCAAATCAGCCGCGGACTTTTCGGCGCATTGAACGTGCAGCCGGAAAGCGCTGAATGGTATCGCAGCCAGGTCACGAAACAGGAACTTGACTGGGCCACGACCGGAGTTACCGCAAACAAACAACCGATCATCAACTACAACGCCAAGTATCCCGTCAATGCAGCCCGTCCAGCCGGTACCTATATTCTTAGGATGTGGAGCGACCCTGACGCGAATGGCAACGTCAAACTGCTGTACAGCGATCTGACGGCGGTCATCACTGGTCCAAAAGCGGGAAGATTCCCCGGCACCACCGGTGTGAACAATCCCGAGCCTCCCTGCAACGCCGCGAATAACGGAACCGGCGCAGGCAATCCGGTCTTCTGCGCTAACCCGTCCGCGCCCGATCGCAAACAGCCATATCGTGAATTCACGATCATCTATCACGAGGTCGGGCAGATCGCGACGCAGGCATTTCCTATTTTCACCGATCCGGCGATGGCCAGTACCGTCAATGCGGGCTTCGATGGCTTCGCGATCAACTACGGCACTGGCGGCATCGGCGCTGAGGTTTATGCCAACCGCATCGGCGTCGGTCCGATGGGCAATTGCGTCGATTGCAAGTTTGAAGAGTTTTTCCTGAGTGCGTGGTCGGTCGGCGATCCCGCGCTGCTCGTCGATCGTCCGGCTAACTCGAGCGTGCTGCCGGCGTTCGCGACGCTGCCGGCGGAACCGCCGGTTCCGACAACCGGGCCGCAGCCACCGGTCTTGTGTACTGCCGCTCAATACGCGGCGGGAGATCCGAATTGCACCGGTACGAAGACGCCGGCTACTGGTTTTCCGTACGGGATGAAGCCGCTTATTAAAGCGACGAAGGCGTACTATCCTGACGATCCGTCAAACGTCTATCACAGCTACATCAACGACCACACGAAGTTCAGAATTCATCACGGCGGTACCGTTGCCACGCACGTGCATCACCAGCACGCGCATCAGTGGCTGATGTCGCCGAATAGCGATCAGAGTGCGTATCTCGACAGCCAGATGATCAGTCCGGGCGCCAGCTACACGTTGGAGATGACCTTCAACGGCAGCGGCAACCGTAACAAGGTTGTGGGCGACTCGATCTTCCACTGCCACTTCTATCCGCACTTCGCGGCCGGTATGTGGGCCATGTGGCGCACGCACGATACTTTCGAACCGGGCACGAAACTCGACGCTAACGGCATTCCGACTAACGACTCGCGCGCTTTGCCTGATGGCGAGATTCTAGCCGGAACGCCAAACCCCGCCCTCGTGCCGATGCCGACGTTACCGATGGCGCCAATGCCGTCGCCGGTCTTTATTAAGAACGGTCAGATTGTTTTCGGTACCCCGGGAACCCCGGATCCTACCGGCGCAAACGTAACCGTGAATCCTGGTTTCCCGTATTTCATTCCGGGAATCGCGGGCATGCGCGCGCCGCATCCACCGCTCGACTTCGCACGCGATGCAGCCAACGTCCCGCTCGACGGCGGCTTGCCGCGTCACGTGACGACCGGCGGCACGATCTCTTACGAAAAGCACGATCAGTTTGACTGGAGTAAAGACTTCGCCACGTTGACTGCGAACCAGCTTCCGGAAGACGGAACCAACGTTGAAAAAGTGGCGATGAAGTTTTTCGGAATCCGCTGCCGCAATAGCTTCTTCCCCGACGGCGGCGGTGCTGCCAATTGTCCGCCCCCGGTTTCAGGACCACCACAGATGACCCAAGGGAAGCCGACGGGTTTTGTGTTGAACGGACTACCGCTTGGACCACAACAGGGTGCTCCGTTTGCCGACCCCGCGGTTGACGACAACGGCAAACCGATTAACATCGATCCAGTTACGAACAAGCAGCGCATACGCCGTTACAAAGCCGCCGCTATTCAACTCAACGTCGTTCTGAACCAGCAGAAGTGGCACTACCCGCAACAACGTATACTCACTCTGTGGAACGACGTCTCGCCGACGATGAATAACACGCGCAAGCCCGAGCCGCTGTTCTTCCGCGGTAACTCAGGCGACATCGTCGAATACTGGCACACCAATCTCGTGCCGAATTATTACCTCGTCGACGACTTCCAGGTGCGCACGCCGACCGACATTCTCGGCCAGCACATTCACCTCGTGAAGTTTGACGTGACCTCTTCGGATGGCGCCGGCAACGGTTTCAACTACGAAGACGGCACGTTCAGTCCCGAGGAAGTGCAGGAGATTATTACTGCACTCAA
>DATEHX010000077.1:0-20736 GCA_035279345.1 Pyrinomonadaceae bacterium
ACCGACTTGCGAGAGCATGTTCTGCCGCGCGTAGAAGATGCCCGCGTTTGCGCGTATCACAGACGTGCCTTTTTTAGAGACATCCCACGCGAAGCCGAGCCGCGGTTGCCACTCATTCTTCTGATCCGGCAACGTGCCGTCGGATGGAAAACGCGGATCATTCAGGAAGATTCCGTAAGCCGTTTGACTTGGCGGCACGACCGGTTCCGGGAAAAGCTGCGCTTCCCATCGCAGACCGTAGTTGAGCGTGAAGTTGCGCCAGACCCTCCACGAGTCCTGCGCGAAGAAGGCGATGTCTTCGTTGGTAATGTTCGACGCACCGGCAGCGTCCGTTGCTGGACCAGTCAAACCCGCGCCCTGCAAATAGAGCAGAAGTGGACTACCGGTTGCCGTGGTGCCAGCTCCGCACGAAGCCGGAGCAGTAACGAACGTTCCATCCGAGCAACCGATGGTGTTTGGACCAAAACCTCCGGGCGCGGCAGGCGAAGCATAGCGCAGGAAGCCATTGACACTGCCGAAGATGTAACGGCCCGTAAAGAAACCGCGAAACACTTGATCGTTCAGCGTGTGCAGCCATTCGCCACCGAACTTCATGTTGTGGTTACCGCTGACGATCGAAAAATTGTCTTTCACTTGTGTTCGCCATAAGAGCTCGTCGACGTTTGGCTGCAGGAAGAACGGATTACCGAAACGGAACGTGGTCACGAAGCCCATCGCCGTATCCGCCGGAATATTCGAATCAACTGCCGAACGCGGACGCAGCTCACGGCTGTAAGAGAAGTGTGCTTCGTTCAATTTTGACGGCGAGACCGTAGTGTAAAGATTGGCGCGAACCACGTTGATCTTCGAAGGACCTTCGATACCGTTCGCGGAATTGCCGTAAGTCGCAACGTCAAAGGTCTGATTCGTGTTCTCCGAGTGGTCGAAGTTATACGAGATCGCCAGTTGATTTGCGTCGTTGAGCTTGAAATCGAGCTTCCCGAAGAATGCCTGGTTGTTGATCTTGTGGGCGATCGGCAAGCCTTCTTCCTGATTGCGCGTGGTGCGCATGAAGTTGATGAGCGCAAGGCGCGCGCAGTCGTCACTGCTATTGATCAAGGCCTCGTTGGCGATGATTGTTGGCGCGCCAACCGGGCACGGTGCGCCGATAGGTTCGCTTAGGTTCGGCCGTGTGAGGTTTTCAAAGATTCCTTCAAAGGCGAGAAAATAAAACGCTTTGTCTTTTTTGAGTGGACCGCCGAACGTCGCGCCATACTGCTCGCGATGAAAATCCTGGAGCGGTTTTCCATCTGACGTATTGGCCGTGAGTGCTTCCAAACGCTGGTAGTAGAAAACGCTGCCATGAATGTCGTTCGTGCCTGATTTGGAAATGACGTTGATGATGCCGCCAGCCGTGCGGCCAAACTCAGCACTCGCTCCGGTAGCGACCACTTGAAACTCTTTCACGGCTTCGAGTGTGATATCGATCGCGGCGCGTTGACCGCCGAGTTGCTCGCCGAAGAAACCGTTGTTGTAGTCGCCGCCGTCGAGACTGACGTTATTGAAGATGCCGCGTTGACCGGCGAAATTGATCTCGTCGCCGTCAGGTCCCTGCGTGATGCTGACGCCCGGCGTGAGCGTGAGCAGGTCTTCAAACTTACGGCCGAGGATCGGTGTCGTCGCGACGGCGTTCTCGTCGATCGTGGTGCTGACTTGTGTTTTCATGGTGTCGACGGTTTGAGTCGCCGTGACAGTCACAATTCCACCTTCAACACCCGCAGTCTGCAAGGGAAATTTTAGTTCCACGTTTGAGCCTACAGTTACGATCACATTCAGATCCTGAACGGTTGAAAAGCCTTGTTTGGAAACTGTAACCGAGTATTTTCCGGGCTGTAATTGAAGCGCGAGGAAACGCCCGTTCTCATCGGTTGTTGCCGATCTGGAAGCGCCGGTTTCGAGGTGTTTGATCTCGACAGTCGCGCTCGGAACTAGTTCCTCATTGGCGTCTACAACGGTTCCTTGAATGCCGCCGGTGGTGATCTGCGTCTGCGCGGCGATTGCCGGAGCAAGCAAGAGGATTAATACTAGGTTGGTTGCAAAAGTTTGGAATCGGGGGAAACTGCGAAAAACAGGGGTCCGCATAGTGTTCTCCTATAGTTGGGTCCGGTGGTGTGCTCGGGTATGCTCACGTTCATGGGCCGGGGCTAGATTAGTTAGAGCTTATTGATGTGTCAATGAAGTTCTGAGTTCAGATGGAGTTCAGTTTTATGGAGTTTTTGACGATTGCGTTGATGTGGCAGGAATCTGCGAGTCTTATCGCTCGCATTTGGGCTTACATCACACAGACTTTCACCTTCGGCAGGATTACCGTTTCGGCTTCCAGCGTGCTCGTCGGCGCGATTGTCTTCACGGTGACGATGCTTTTGGCGCGGTACCTGAGCACCTTTATCGAGGGTCGTCTGCAACTGCGATCGCACATCGATCCGGGATTGCGTTATACGATTTGCCGCTTGATCCGTTATTTCGTGATCACCGTCGGAACGCTGGCCGCGGTCAAGCAAGCATTTGCAGTTGACCTGACGTCGATTGCGGTGATCTTCACTGCGCTGTCGGTCGGTATCGGTTTTGGACTTCAGTATCTTGCATCTGACATCGCTTCCGGCTTCATACTTCTCTTCGAAAGACCGATTCGCGTTGGCGACAGGATCACGATCGGCGACGATGAAGGCGATGTTGAAAGCATCAATTTGCGCACGACAGTTGTCAGCACCAACGATCGCATCGCGATCATCGTGCCGAATTCGAAGCTCGTCAGTCAGCGTGTGATCAACTGGTCGTACGGAGATCCACGGGCGCGCATCGCGATCCAGATCGGCGTGGCTGATGATTCAGACATCGATCTGGTGACGAAGACATTGATCGCAGCGGCCGACGGCGTCGATTACGTGTTGGAAGATCCGCCGCCACGCGTACAGTTCATGAAGTTTGGCGATTACTCGCTGGATTTTCGTTTGCTGGTGTGGACCAGGCAGCCGCGCCGCCACGTGCAGATTCGTAGCGACATCAACTATCGCATCTTCCGTTTATTCAAGGAACGCGAGATCAAGATTCCCTATCCGACGCAGGAATTCCTATTCAAAGGCGGCCCCTTGCCACAGGATCTCGAACCGGTTCTGCGAGGTGACGACGACGGACCGCGTATGCGGGATTGAAAAGCAACCACTGAATGAGGCATCATTCAGTGCACATGCGAACGGCCCGAACTCTAAATAACAACAACGTCCGCGTTTCTGGCGGCGATAAGCACGAAGCAATCCTGCGCGCGGCCATCACTGTCTTCGCGCACAATGGCTACTTCAATTCCAAAGTCGCCGACATCGCGCGCGAAGCAGGCGTCGCTGACGGCACCGTTTATCTCTATTTCAAAAGTAAAGAAGAGATACTTCACTCGATCTTCGATCGCAGCGTCGTGGAAGCACTCGCCTCGGCTCGCAAACAGATCGAGCTCATCACAGATCCACGCGACAAGCTGCGCCGCATCGCTTTCCTGCACCTCGAACGACTCGGCGCGGATCGCGATCTCGCGGTCGTGTTTCAGGTCGAATTGCGCGGCTCGACGAAGTTTATGGAAGAGTTTTCCGCGGCCGGCTTTGCGGAGTATCTCGCGCTCATTCGCACCACGTTTGAAGAAGGACAACAGGCAGGCGTCTTTCGCGGCGATCTGAATGCAAACGTGGTCGCCAAGATCGTTTTCGGCGCGCTCGACGAAATGGCCACGAACTGGATCCTTTCCAAGCGCCGTTACAAACTCGCGCCGATGGCCGATCAGGTCGTCGATATCCTGCTCAACGGAGTCAAAGCATCGTGAATAACGTGGCCGCGGACATCTCAGTGGCGCGGCCGCTTTCACCCGTTCAACGTCCGTTTGCGCCTGACGAACCGCAAACTCTGATCGACGTTTTTACGCGTGCGGCTCGTGTGCACAACCGGCCGGACGCGTTGAACTATAAAAGCGGTGGACGTTGGGTTTCGCTCTCTTCGGACGAAATGCTCGCGCGCTCGAAGCATATCGCCGCCGGACTTCACGCGATCGGAGTTCGTCACGGCGATCGCGTTGCTTTGCTTTCCGATAGCCGTGTTGAATGGACGCTCACGGACGCGGGTTGTCTCTTTGCGAGCGCGGTTGACGTTCCGATTTATCCGACGCTGACGCCGCCGCAGGTGCGTTACATTCTGCAAGATTCCGGCGCCAGCGCGCTGTTTCTCGCGAACCGCGAAAAGTTTCTGGAGATGAAAGAGATACTCGGCGAGTGTGCGCACGTCGAGCACGTTATCTTTTTTGACGCGGAAGGCGTTACGGAAGCAGACGGTTTGACGTTGGCTCAACTCGAGCAGAAGGGTCGCGAACTCGAACAAAAGGATCCCGGTCTAATCGATCGCATGGCAGCGGAAACCGCGCCCGGCGATCTCGCAACCATCATTTACACTTCGGGAACCACCGGCGAACCGAAAGGCGTGATGCTCACGCACGCGAATCTCGTTTCCAATCTGATTGATTCCTGCGGCCATTTGTCGATTGGTGAAGAGGACACTGTGTTGTCCGTGTTGCCGCTGTCTCATGTGTTCGAGCGGCAGGCGATGTACATGTACCTGCATCACGGGATGGCTGTTTATTTTGCGGAGTCGTTGCAGACGGTTGCGTCGAACCTGCGCGAAGTGCGGCCGACGTTGCTGGTGGGCGTGCCGCGGATGTTTGAAAAGATCTATCAACGCATTCGCGAGCGTGCGGCTGAAGCAGGGAAGTTGACGGCGGCGATACTGGAGTGGTCTGTTTCAGTAGCTCGCGAATACGCGATTCGCGTTGGCAAACATGAGTCGATTCCGGCAACACTGAAGTTCAAACACCGGCTCGCGATGAAGCTGGTCTTCTCCAAATGGCACGACGCTTTTGGCGGACGGATGCGTTTGTTGCTGTCTGGCGGCGCTGCTTTGCCTGAAGATCTCGCGCGTATTTACATCGGTGCGGGCATTCCGATCATTCAGGGGTACGGACTGACGGAAACGTCGCCGGTGGTCACGGCGAGCTCGTTTGAAGATTACCGCGTCGGCACGGTCGGCAGGGCGATTCCGCACGTCGAGATACGCATTGCGGAAGACGGCGAGATCGAGGTGCGTGGACCAAACGTGATGCGTGGCTACTACAACAAGCCGGAAGAAACGCGCGCGGCGTTTACTGACGACGGTTGGTTCAAGACGGGCGATATCGGGACGATTGATTCGGACGGATTTCTGCGAATCACGGATCGGAAGAAGGAATTGTTCAAGACTTCCGGCGGCAAGTACATCGCGCCCGCGCCCATCGAACAGGCAATCAAGGGTTCGCGGTTTGTAAACCAGGTGGTGCTGGTTGGATCGGAACGGAAGTTTCCCGCGGCGTTGATCGTGCCGGTGTGGGAGCAGTTGGAGTCGTACTGCAGGTTGAAAGGGATTGAAGTCCCGAGCCGCGGCGAATTGTGCCGCCATCCGCGAATCATCGACCTTCTGCAACGCCAGATCGATGCGCTCACGCCAAACCTCGCACGCTACGAAAAGATCAAGAAAGTGGCCTTGCTGGAGAATGAGTTCTCGATCGAAGGCGGCGAACTCACGCCTACGTTGAAAATCAAACGCCGCGTGATCGACGAGAAATATCGCGACGCGATCGAGAAGCTCTACAAGGAATAAACCACTCTCATTCACACCTGGCTTTAGCCAGGTGTTACGCGGCATCACGCCACCGGGAAACCGTTTAAACGGTTTCCGGCCTTTTCCAATTGCGCAACACCTGGCTGAAGCCAGGTGTGAATGAGAGTGGTTACCGGATAACTGGTATGTCGAGGTGAAGGGCTTTGAGGATTCTTTCACCTGCGTCCTGGCCCGCACGATGGATTAGCTCTTCACGATAAAGCGCGCCTGTCGGACCGCGTGAGGTTGGGCCAACAATGATCGGGCCTTTGCGGTTTACGTTGAGATAAGACCTGCCGTTGATTACGACTTTTGCTGTTTGCGGCGAAAAGACGACGAACTCGATTTCGAGATCGTCGAGCGATCGGGCCGTCATTTCGTCGAGCACCAGACGCATCCAGACGACGTAGGTCTTCGTTTCACCCTTCGCCTTTTTGATCGCCTCGCCGCGGCTCATATTGCTTTGCGAGACTGACACTGCTGCCGACGAACCCGTGCGCAACTGATCGGCGCAACCACGCATCGCCGCGTCGTAATAAGAGATCGGATAATTTTCGTAAGTGCTGCCGAAACGATCGCTGCCGATGATAAAACCAAATTCCGGATCTTTCTGTGGCTGTTTTGGTGCTGGCGTTGGTTCCGGAGTCGGTGTAGGAACCGGCGCGGACGGCGGCGGTTTCGGTTGTCTTCGCCCCGATTGTGCTTGCGCCACGTTCGCGCAGATCGCAACCAGCAGCAGAAGCAACACAAGCGATTCAATTCTGTAAGGTTTGCGATTCATCGGCAGAAAAGACAGGCCCAGATTGTAGCACCGGCGCTGAAAATTGCTACACTCAAAACCTCATGATCAAAACAGATCTATCTCTCACGATTACACGCGTCCGCCACCAGGCGCCCATTATTCGTTCGTTTGATCTGCGCGTTCCGGACGGTCAGCGCGTAGACTTTGTGCCCGGTCAGGTCGCGATGTTGCGCGTGCCGGGTCACGATCCCGCTTACTTTGCTTTCGCGAGCGCGCCTGAAGATCCGGATTTGGAAGTGCTGGTCAAACAGAAAACCGGCGCCAGTCACGCGATCTATGAAATGCAAACGGGAGACACGATCGATCTTGCCGGCATCGCCGGGCATGGTTTTCGGATGGACCAGCACAAGCATCGCGACCTGATCTTCGTCGCGATGGGCACTGGTGTCGCGCCGTTGCGCTCAGCACTGCGTCATGCGTTGAAACGAAGAGCTGACTTCGGCCAACTGATCGTGTTGTACGGCGCGCGCACGCCCGACGACTTCTGTTACCGCTATGAAACCGACGCATGGGAAGACGCGGGCGTCCAATTGCGACAGGTCATCTCGCGGCCCGACGGTCACGATTGGTCCGGTCCGACCGGTTACGTGCAATCGTTACTCGACAACGTGCTGCCCGATTTGAAATCGCCCGTCGCGCTGGTCTGCGGCTCGAAAGAGATGATCGACCAGACCCGCGAGCGTTTGGGGAAGATGGGTTTCAAGCCCGAAGAGATACTGACAAACTACTGACAGGATCTAACCGGCAACTGCCGCGGTTAGATCCTGTCGAGACTAACGTTTCAGTTAGAAGCGGTTGTAAGCAGAGTGAACCGGGACGTCGCCGGAAGTGCCCCATGTATGGCCAAATGTTCCTCCGGTACTCTTTATAATCCACCAGTTACCGTCACTCGGCCGCCAGATGGCCGGATCTATTTTTCCGTCACCATCGAAGTCGGCTTGCGAGGGTACATCGTTCGGAGCGCCCCAGTATTCGATACGAAGGGTTCCCGTCGTACTTTCCATGATGTACCAGAGACACGTTGTGCCGGGTCGAAAGACTGCGATGTCTACAGAAACGTCGCCGTCGTAGTCAGCGGGCACGAGCACATCGTTGAAACTCGCTCCGCCAAACGTCTCGTAGCGAACAGCTCCGGTCCTGCTGTTTAGGATGTACCACGTACCATCGCTCGGTCGCCACACCGCAACGTCAGCCTTGCCGTCGCCATCGTAGTCAGCGGCCACCGGCT
The DNA here is from genome assembly GCA_035279345.1 of Pyrinomonadaceae bacterium. GTDB lineage: Bacteria > Acidobacteriota > Blastocatellia > Pyrinomonadales > Pyrinomonadaceae > PSRF01. The sequence goes on from DATEHX010000077.1 coordinate 7,734, forward strand.
TGTCTCCGGATTGGCCAAACGTCACATAACTCGGCGTACCCGTCGAACTGGGAACGATACACCACATACCCGTGCTCGGGCGCCACACGGCAACATCGGTTTTCCTGTCGCGATCGTAGTCCGCCGGAACAGGGATGTCGCCTGACTGTCCCCAATATTCGAAGTTTTGACTGTTGTCTGAACTGTAGATGATGTACCAGATGCCGGTGCTGGGTCGAAACACGGCGCGATCCGCTTTTCCGTCGGCGTCATAGTCTCCCGGCACGATGATGTCGGTCGACGCGCCCCATTGCACATTGCTCGATGTGCTCGTTGCACTAAAGAAGATGCCCCAGTTGCCGTTGCCGGGAGTCCACACTGCCAGATCAGCCAGCCCGTCGGCGTCGAAGTCAGTGCTGGGTGCCGTAGCGGGTTTCGCCAGGAAGTTTGAGTAGAGCAATCGATTTGTTGTGTTTGGACCGGGATTGATCACGACGCCCGTAGTTGCGTTATTGACGATTGCGGCGTTAACGGTTGCGGGAGACGCGAAGGGGTTGAGTTGAAGATACTGCGCTGCGACTCCAGCGACGTGTGGCGCGGCCATCGATGTGCCGCTAATGGTGTCTGACGCGGTGTCGCTCGAGTCCCAAGTGGAAGTGATGAACTTCCCGGGCGCGAATAGGTCCACGACCGCACCGAAGTTCGACGACGAAAGCGCCGTGAAGACAGCTCGAGTGTCTGTGTCGTCCGTGGCCGCAACTGTAAGAGCAGCGCCGACGCGAGCTGGCGATGTGCCGCCTGCGTCTACTCCGTCGTTACCTGCACCGATCGTGTATGTCAGTCCGGAGTTGATGGAATTGATCACGGCTGTGTCGAGAGCAGAATTGGCGCTGGCACCGATGCTAACGTTGACAACTGCCGGATTGATTCGATTACCCGTTACAAAGTTGATACCCGCGATGAGTGTCGAGATTTGCCCCGAGGTACCGCAGATTACTTTCACTGAGTGGAGTGTGACGTCCTTGGCAACGCCGTAGGTGGTTGAACCGATAATGCCGGCGACGTGAGTGCCGTGTGCGCCGCAGTTACTTCCGCCGACAAAGTCAGCAGCAGTAGATGCGCGACCGTGAAAATCCTGGTGTGTCGTACGGATGCCGGTATCAATCACGTAAGCGTGAACGCCTGCGCCCGTGGGTTTGTAAGTGTAAGTATTGTTTAGGGGAAGGTTTCGTTGATCGATGCGGTCGAGTCCCCAGTTCGGAGGATTTAGTTGTGTGCCGGTGACAGTTGTAACGCCATCTTCGATGACGTATTCGACCGCCGAGTCGTTGCTGAGATTTATCGCGGCCGCTTCGGTTGTCGCAATTGAAAAGCCTCTGAGGGCGTGTTCGTAGACGAATCCCACGTCGCCGCCATACGTTGAGGCAAGGCTTTCAGCGCTGGATTCAACCAACTCCGAAGAAGTCTCAGGATCGAGCACGACTATGTATTGGCCGGGGATTGCGTTTTCAGTTTCACGGAATTTCGGTTCCTGCGCGCCGCTGCGAGTGGGAACGAAAAACAGTCCGGCAGCGAATAGACCAAGAACTAGAGTGAGCAAGCAGAGTATTCGTTTCATTTCTGTTTCTCCTGGTGAATCGGATCGTTAGGGGGGAGTTGGTTAGAAGTTCAGTTTGCGAGGACTGAGTACAGTGAGCCTTTCCCGTTGAGATGGCAAAGCATACTCCTGCGAGCAAAGCTTGCCAATCTTTTTGCGTCAGACTCGCGGCGTGCTACTGAACTTTGGAGTGATCAAACTTACCAGGAATGCCGGCGGCTTCCCACGCCGAGCCGTCGTCGTACGTGACCTTCGTTAGAGCAACTTCCAAACGGAAATTGCCACGCGGGTTTTTGTCTCTGAGGTAGGAAATGTCTTCGATGTACAAGACGAGGATTGGGACACTGAGATCTCTGTTAGGCAATAACGAGACTTTGAATTCGGGAGTCCTGGCGGAGTCGACGACTTTGTCGAGATCGGTATCGTCAAACAAGTACCAGGTAAACTCCGCGCCTGTTACTGATTTGGTCGAGCTATTCAAGACGCGCGTTACTTCGATCTTGAACTTCTCGTTGGGCGAAAGTTTCCCTCCACGGATGCCTATCACCTTCACGGGTAACGAATCTGAGCCTTCGCGAAACTCGCTGTAGATCGTAAACGAAAGACCCCAGTTGCGCGCCGGCGAAACACGCTGAGCCGTGGCGTCCTGAGCTCGTCCGAAAGGCGCCGCAAAGACAAGAAAAGTAATTAGAACTAAGACAAAACTGACCTGATTACGTTTCATGATTTCTTAGAACGCGCGAGCGATGGTTCGGTTCCAGTAGGTCACGATGATCTTAACGACTCATAGATAAGCTTATGGGCGGGAGCTTCAATGCCGGCTTCCTGCGCCATGCGTACGACCGCGCCGTTCTGCGACTCGAGTTCCGAGGGTCTACCTGCCGCAATGTCACGTTGCATCGAACTCGTTGCGTCTTCAGGCAAAGCGTCGACACTGTCCATCACGGCGTCGATTGAATCTGCCGGCAAGTTAACTCCCCGCGCATGGGCCAACCGGTAGATTTCTTCCATCGCCTGCCGCATCAGCGCGCGCCATTTCGGATCTGTGCGAGTCACACCGGCGGGCGCATTGGCCATTGCCCCGACCCCACTAAAGGGCGCAATGAAAAGAAACTTGGTCCATAACGCCACTTGAATATCAATGGCGATGCTTGTATCCAAACCGGCGCCACTGAACGCTTGCTCGATCTTCTCGATGCGCTCAGTTCGGTGATTGTCCAGTTCGCCAATGATGATCGTAGGCGTAAAACCGGTATGGCTAATGTGGCCCGGCCCGACGATAAAGCTGACGATTCTGCACAACCCGCCGATGACTTTGTCAGAGCCGAACTCACGAACAAGCTGCGACACCGCCTCGACCCCGTTTTGCAGCGGCAACACAGTTGAGCCCGGAACGACAAGAGGTTTTATCGCTTGCGCAGCCTCGGGAACCTGCCACGCTTTCACGCCAACGATAACCAGATCAACGTCGCCGGCTTCTCCAACATCATCCGTTGCTTTTGCCGGAAAGACTACGAAGTCCCCCGCGGGACTATCCACCCGCAAGCCGCTGCTTTTGATTGCCCGTAAGTGCTCGCCGCGAGCAATGAAGGTGACGTCGTGGCCCGCTTGCGCCAGGCGTCCGCCAAAATACCCGCCGACTCCGCCGGTTCCGAAAATTGCTATTCGCATTAACTCGAAGGCGGTTTCAGACCCATCATTCGCATGTAGGTGATGATGTTGCCGTAGTGCAGACTCGTGTGGCCCACGTTAGTGAATAGCGGTCTGAACTGAGCATTGCCGGAGCTGTAGGCGGCGTTGCAGCGACCGACTGCTTCTTTCAGTTTGGGAAGCAGCGTGTCTTTGTCAGTGGCGCCCTTCTCAACCGCGTCGGACCATTCGACTTTGTTACCCGCGCCGGCGGCGCAGAAATAGTTGTAAGAATCAGTAACGTGGGCGACCAATTGACCGAAAGTTCGTACCGTGTCCGCCGGTTTATAGTTGTACTTATCAGCCGGAACCATCTCGGCGGATTTCGTCACCCAGTCGTTGACTTCGTTAAAAGCGTTGCGCAGTTCGGTCGGAACGTCCGGTGCCTTTGCCGGTGTTGATTGGCCGAAGCTCGGCGCTACAAATAACAGCAGACAACAAGGGATCAATAGAATTCTGAGTTTCATAGCGGGTCTCCTTTGGACGCGCATCCTATGCCGTAAGAGTGGGAATCGCAATGACCAATACGCGAACGGTAGCGGCGCGGTTTCGAACGGTTATTCGTATCGCAACGCCACCAGTGGATCCACTCTGATCGCGCGCCGCGCCGGAATCAAGCAGGCGAGTAGAGCCGCGAAGATCACACAAAGAGCGACTGCGCCAAACGTGATCGGATCCGTCGGAGAAACTTCAAACAGCAAAGTGGACATGAGTCGGGTTAACGCCCACGCGCCCAGAAGCCCGATCGTCAGACCGATCGCCACGAGCCACATGCCACTGCTCAAGATCAACTTCAGTACGTCAGACCACTGTGCGCCCAGAGCTATCCGCACACCAATCTCGCGCGTGCGTTGAGTCACGAAATAAGCCATCACTCCATAAATGCCGGCGGCCGCCAGCACCAGCGCGATCGCCGAGAAGATGCCAAACAGCAATCCCCAAACTCGTGATTGCCAGACCGTGTTCGCCGACAATCTGGTTACCGGCGTAACGTTGAAAATGCCCGTGTCCGGCGCGACGCGCCAGATCGCGCGTTGGATTTCGTTTGCGACCGCCATCGGATCGCCTTGTGTGCGGGCTACAAAGTGAGTTTGTTTGGCGTAACTCTGAAAGCACGCGTAGTAGACGTCGTAACCGGTTTCCTCAACCAGACTGTTGTGCTTGACGTCGCCGACAACACCGACGATTTCACCACAGTAGGCTCCATCGTCGCCGCAGTTAATTCGTTTTCCCAACGGATCGGTGTTGGGCCACATGCGTTCGGCTAACCGTCGATTGATGATGGCCACATCGCGTTGACCATCGGGCCGCACATTGTCGCGATCCGTGAAGGCGCGGCCACGCAGTAGCGGAATCTGCATCACGCGAAAATAGTCTGGTGAGACGGCCTGATAATTAACCAGCGGATTCTGCTTACTATCGTCGATCGACTGCCCCTGGATCGCAAACTCGCCTCGATACCACGGCTTCTGGCCCACAAAAGGCAGATCGTTGTTGGCCGCGACGGCTACCACACCCGGCACGGTCGCGATCTCTTGAAGCAATTTTTGATAGTGCTGCGACATAAACTCGACGCGGTAATCTTCCCGTCGCCGATAAGTTGGATTGATTTCCAGATGCAGCACGCCGTCCGCGGTGAAACCAGGCGACGTATTTTGCAGTCGCGTAAACGAACGTAGCATGAGTCCGGCGCCCGCGAGTAACACGACCGCCAGCGCGATCTCTGTTACTACCAACAAACCTCGAATACGTCGCGTGCCGGCATTGCTGCCGGACTTGCCGCCTTCTTTAAGTGAGTGGTCCAGGTCCACCGACGCCGTTCGCAACGCGGGTATCACACCGACGAAGATGGCAGTCAACGCTGAGATCAGCAACGTAAAGATCAGCGCGCGGCTATCAAGTTGGATCTTTACAAAGAACGGCAGGAGTTCTTCAGGCAGCAGTGCAACGAGCAGACGGAGTCCCCACGCACCAAGCAGTATCCCACCAACACAGCCGATCGAAACAAGCAGCAAAGCTTCCGACACCGATTGCCGAATCAATCGTCCGTGACTCGCTCCCAGCGCCGCGCGCAGCGCCAACTCACGCTCGCGCACGGTCGCTTGCGTCATCAGCAAGTTCGCAACATTCGCGCAGGCAATCAACAACACAAATCCACACGCGCCGAGTAGTAACCAGAACGATCGGCGCAATTTGCCAAACCAGAAATCACGCACCGGCATCACGGTTGCGGTGATTTCGGCATTGGTATCGGGATAACTTTGCGCGAGACGAGCGGCGATCTCGCGCATTTCGGCGTGGGCCTGTTCAGTCGAGACGCCGGGCTTGAGACGAGCAATTGTTTGATCGATGCGGAAGCCGCGGTCCTGACGATTGAAGTAGCGCTCGCTCAACCACCATAAGTCGCTCTGAAAAGGAAAGCGAAAATCAGGCGGCATCACTCCGATAACAGTCAGACTCTGCCCGTCAATGCGAAGCTGACGCCCGATGATATTCGGGTCGCTAGCGAATCGCCGTTGCCACAAACCCTGACTCAAGAGAACCGTGTCAGTATCTGTCGCTGTTGGACCATGACCCAGCATCGGCGCAACCTGAAGCGTTGAAAACAGATTTGTGGTGCCGAAAGTTAGGTTGAGTGTTTCCGTTTCGTTGCCAAATTCGAGGTTTGCGTGCCAACGCAGATTAAAAAACGCGAGCTCTTCGAAGACAGTATTTTGGCGGCGCCAATCTTCGTAGTCGACAAACGACACGCCCACCGATTGACCGCGCTGCTGCGAATCCACCATTACGAGGCGGTCGGGGTTGCCGTAAGGCAGTGGGCGAAAGAGAAAGGCATTGACGACACTGAAGATCGCTGTGTTGGCGCCAATGCCGAGAGCCAGCGTGACGATAGCGATCAGCGTGATGCCCGGGTTCTTTGCCAGCAGTCTCCTGCCGTATCGGATGTCTTGCAGAAACTGTTCGATTAACCGCACGTCGCTCGCCTCCTTCTGAAGTCAGTAGCGATTCTCGAATGCACTCAACTCCTCCTCCAACGACCATTGCAGCCGCGCCTTCTCGCTCGTCGACAGAAACTCCTGGCAGCGTTGAGACGGCTTCGAGGGAGGATCGCCGGCGCATTGAGGCACTTTCACGAACTTTTTAGCGTCGAGCCAAAGACTTGCGCCGGCTATGAAAGCGTATTGAAGACTGTTACGGGCTGAGGTTTTGAGTTGCACGTAACTCAACTGTTGATCCTCGGCGCCTCGCATGTACTCCATCGTGATATCAGAGCGCGCCACTCCTTCGTCGTCGGTCGCGAGCGCGAACGGCACACCGGCGTCTATATACGTGGCGAGCGGATGGCGCTTGCCGCTTACACCGAGAATCACGTCGTTACTCGTGAGACATATCTCGACCATGATGTTGCGTCGCGCCATCTCTCGCAGCAACTCCTCGGGCTCGTCTTCGTTCATGATGTCGACGCCGTGGCCAATACGATCGGCGTGGCCGAGCATCACGGATTGCCGGATGTGGAACGTCAATCCTTCAGGCGGCACGAAACCCGGCGCGAGTTCTCCGGCGTGCAACGTGATATGCGCTCTTGGATATTGAGCGTGAAGGAAGTCGAGCATCTTCATCTGCGTCGTGAAGTTCAGCATTGAGAGATAGCTGTCTTCCGCCTGCACGAGATTGAGCGCGACGACCTTCGAGTCAGGGTCGCTGGCCAGGATGAACCCCGCGACCATCTGCGCGTAGACTGGACCAAGCTGTGCACCGCGGGAGACTTGATAGATGTAACGGATCGTCACGCCGCATCCTGGGTCGGCTTGGGCGGTGCCGCACTTGAGCAGGTCGTTTTTATCCTTCTCGGCTTTTTCCAGGTTCTTCTTTGACTGGACCAGCACATCGTTGATACCCGCGGCTTTCAACTTTGCCAGCGTGCTCTCGTAGTTTCCGTCCCAACCGACCGTGGCGCCGATACGACTCGCCGTTCCGCCGTCTGTAGTAAACATCAACTCCAGGTATCCAAGGCGGCCCTTCGCCGCGCGCTGCGCCGCTTCTGCAAGCATCGGGCCCGTCTGGATGCCTGACACAGCGCCGAACTTCCCGAACGCGTCGAAGAAATGGTCGTGCCCGCTCTGTCCGGAGAGTTGCCAGTTGAGCATCGACAGGGAATAGAGCAGTTGACGATACATTACGCCGTTCTTCAGCGCCCAACTCGCGGGCACCTGATTAGGACTTTGATTGCACGTCGCGAACGACATCGTGGTCTGATCGACGCACATCGTTTCATCTTCGGCGGCCCACTTGATGTAGCTCTCAGCGTAGATCGCGCCCGAGAGATGGTTATGCAGGTCGGCGCCTTTCGGCATGCGCAGCAGGAACGCGAGTAGTTGCGGGGGCCGGGTGCGAATGGTGTCGTAATAGCGCGCCGTGCGTTGTTCGGCTGATTCCGCGCTGCGTTGGGCGTGTGCTGCTTGCACGCCCGTCAGGGACACAAACAGTGAAATGAGCAGGAGGGTAGTTGTTAGTCTTGTTACCGGGGTAAATAGTTTTCCCGTGTTCATCGTGAGTCGTTTCTCCTAATTTGGGTGCTGAGAAAACGGAGGGTGAGTAGAGCTTCACTCCGCGGGACCATATTACCGTGGGATGTGTAAGCTGGCTACGATATTGAGTGATGAGGCCGCCGCGTGCCCTTGCCACCCACGACGGCCCTTCGGCACTGGTCGCTCCCATGTCTGAGCCGGAGGTCCGTGCCGGACTTTATTTTCTGGAAAAGTGATTTGTGAGTGCTGTAACCATGAGCAGTGAGTGATAATCTGCAACAGCCAAATGTGTAGCTCACCATCGCGTCCGCTTGAGAGATGAGCACCGCCGTTGAGTATGCAAGGGTCTTACTCACGGCGAATAACAAGCGGATTTGCAGTGTATGTATATTCATACATGGAGTCAAGGTCTCGAACCAATCTTCATCAGGAGATCGCTTCTGATGGGAAAGAGTTCGCGTCCGAAGCCGGAACGTCTGGCGGAAAAGCTCAGGCAGATTCGCGTTGCGCTCGGGTTGTCTCAATCCGAGATGCATCGCCGGTTGGGCATTGAGGAAGAGGTTGACTACACCAATATTTCAAAATACGAAATCGGAAGAAATGAGCCGCCTCTCCCGACTCTCTTGAAATACTCTCATCTCGCCGGCATTCATCTGGAAGATTTGGTTGACGATGAACTAGAGCTGCCGGCGAAGCTACCGGGCACGTTTCGATACAAAGGGATCAGACGGCGTCCGCGTGCGGGCAGAAAGTGAACTCAGGCTGGATTCTCGAGGGCTCGGAGCGCGAGACCTTTGGCCACAGTCGTTAACTCCTCACCGCCTCTTAGTTTGTGACTGCCGAATGTTTTGGCAAAGAAGCGGCGTACGTACGGTACGAAAGAAGACCCGCCCGTGAGGAATACACTGTCGACATCTTTATAGTTGACGTTGTGTTGATTAATAAGACCCTTCACGCACGTTGCGATGTTTTGAATGTCCTCTTGAATCCACGATTCGAAGCGCCAACGTTCGAGCGTGTCGTCGATGTTCGCGGAAGAATGCGCGAAGACGAAAGCGGCCTCTTCGTTTTCTGTCAATTTAACTTTTGTAATCTCAACCGCGCGATAAAGAGCGTAGCCTAAGTTTTCCGAAATGATCTGAATTAACGCCGCTATCTTGCCGGGTTCAGAAGCTTGATTCTTGACCTCTCTGAGTACGGCCATCGTCTTTGGATCCTTCAGCAGGAACGTGCGATGCCAACTCGAGAGTTGTGAATACGGCCAGACAGGCACGGGAAGCTCTTTGCCCAGTGAAACATAATGCGAGCCAAGGCCGAGTTTTGGCGCCACCAGGTTCATCATGATTCTGCTGTCGAAGGTGTCGCCCGCGATGGCTACGCCCGAAGTTCCCACGACGGGATTTCTGCCGGTCAGTTTTCTACCGGGACCAAGTTGCGCCAACGTGAAGTCACTTGTTCCGCCGCCGAAGTCTCCGATCAAAACTAACTCATCGTGATCCAGTTGAGTTTCATATTGATAGGCGGCGGCGACTGGTTCCAGTTCAAAGGTGACTTCGGAAAACCCGGCCAGATCGGCCGCGGTTCTGAGCCGGTTGAGCGCCAAAGTTTCGTCCGCTTCGTTTTCAGCTCCAGCGAAGCGAACGGGCCGGCCTAATACGACACTCTCAGCGGAAACACCGAATTGTTCGATAACGGCGGTTCTCAAGCGCCTCAGGATGATCGCGATCAAGTCTTCCAGAGTGTAGTAGCGCCCATTGATTTGAGTGGACGTAAACAAGCGGCTCCCGAGATAGGATTTAACGGAAAGAACAAGCCTGCCCTTGGTGTCGGCGTCGAGATACGAATTGATGGCTTCCGGACCGGCTTTCGTTTCGGCTTTCACAGTTGTATTACGGTCCTTAGCGGGGAAGTACAGAATCGATCGGAAACTGCTGGTCGCATCGCTGTCGGCGCCGAAGCGCGCCAGCGTCGCCTCTCGACCGGCGTCGGCTACGGCAATAGCGCTGTTAGTTGTGCCAAAATCTAGTCCGATAACTTGTCGCATCATGTTTGCTAAGCATAGGACAGGCAGCGAATGTTACTCAATGCGAAACATCTCGAGGGAATTGCCAGCGGAAAGATTAAGCTCGCTTTCCGAAAATGGAAAAAGCCCACGGTCAAGACCGGTGGGCGACTGCGCACTCGTATCGGCGTGCTGACTATTCAGGCAGTAGATCGTATTGTTGAAAAAGACATCTCTGAACGCGACGCCAAACTTGCCGGGTTCAAATCAAAGGCCGAACTGCTACAAGATCTCGAATGGCGTGACGGGTTTCTCTATCGCATCCGTCTCTCGCTTGCCGGGCCAGACGAACGCATCGTGCTCCGAACGAAACGCGAGATATCGAACGTTGAATGGAATGAACTTAAAGAGAAGTTGGATCGGCTGGATGCGCGCGGCATTCATGGTCCATGGGTGATCAACTTCTTATCAGTTGTTTCGCTGAACCCTGGTGTTCTTTCGACAACTCTTGCATCGTCACTCGGGCTTGAACGAAAGTGGTTCAAAGAACATATGCGAAAGTTGAAAGAACTCGGACTTACCGAAAGCCTCGAAATCGGTTACAGGATTTCTCCACGAGGCGAGACCGTACTGAATCGTCTTAGAGCATTAAAGTGACACCACCTCACGCTTACTCACTCCGCCTTACAACTCTAGTACGACTGCGTCCGTTGCATCGTCGATATAGTGTGCGTCGTAGCCGTATTGTCCATTCGCCAGATTTTCCTTTTTCCACGTTTCGTTAAATTCGCTCGTGTAGTTGAAATACAGTTGCGGCTTGCGTTGGTTCCTTCCATGAATCAGAACGCGCGCAACCGTTTCCTTGTCCGGGTGAAAAAACTTCTGGCCGCTGCTCGAGAATAAATAATGAGTACAGTTCAGCAGTTTCAACAGATCGACGCTCGTATTGTTTCGGCTTCCGTGGTGCGAGAGTTTTAGCAGATCGATTTTTATTTTCGATCCGTCGTACAACGGCAATCGTTCCAGCGAGCTTTTGATCACAAAGGGAAACGCATCGCCTGTCATAAGACACTTCTTTTCCTGATCGTCTTCCGGGTCCTTGTACTCCATCAGAAAAGCAATACTGCTTCCGTTTGGTTTTGCCTTGTCTTCCTTGTAGGGCAGTTGTTCGGCTTTTTTAATATCACTGTCGTTATTTATTTCGATCTCGACGCGTTTGCCCAGGAGATCGTCAAGATCGTCTTCCGGTCGTAGCGCGGCCCTCTTATCGAGGACCTCCAACACTGTCTCGAGGCTCTTGTCATCTTCAATAGCCGTATCTTTGAGGTTCTTATTCCATTCCGGGATCAAGTCGATCAGGTTTTGACGGGTGGGCGAGAGTATGGTGAGTTTCATTTTGCCTGGCAGGTTAACTACCGGCAGCTCAACCCCGTCGCGAACCACGATCGGCTCGCTATTGAAAGCATTGTTCCAGTTCAAATTTCTTTTCTTAATCAACGCCGAAAGAAATTCTCCGTGCAGACCGCCGAGGCGATCATCATCTTCGGCCGCTTCCTTCTGCATCTGCTCCAGGTGCTCGTAACCGTTGAACCAAATGTCTCCGAAGGTCAGGCCGAGTTTGTTCAGACCGCCGAGCAGCTTTACAGAACCGGCGATATGGTCTTCGTCGATATGGGTGATCACGAAGAGATCTATATAGCGCTTGTCTTCCGGCAGCGCTAAAACTCGTTTCTCTACCGATTTGTAAGTGGCGGTAATTCCGCCGTCGATCAATATCCGGAATGGCTTGGCGCGGTCGCCGTACTCGATCCACAAGCAATCACCCCAAGCGGCCTTGAGCATTTCTATTTTGAACATAATTTTGTCAGGGTTTGGAGGTTCCGATTTGCCAGTCAGCATCTCCGTAGGTCATCAACGTCAGGACCATCGGAAACCCGTCTGCCACCATCTTTTGTTTTACGATTCGCATTACTTGTCCAAACGACATAGCCGGTTGATCTGAATACTTCTTTAACTGGTCCAACAGTTCCACCGTTACCGGCACTGCATGCCTGCCGCGGATGGGCGCGCCCGTGCTTACGATAATAGCTGCCCCGCCGCGCCTGAATTTTGCGACGAAATTCATAAACTCGATGTCGGCAGCTCCCGTTTCGCAGCCGATCAGAAAGACCACCGGAGGATACGGTTCCTTTCGCGAGTAGACGTAATCTTTCTTGATACTCTGCATCTCTACGAGCACGCCCTGCTCGATCTCGAGAGCGGGTACCGACCCCTTCTTTTCCGTATGAGTCAAGAGCAGCAGGGCCGTGGGTGAAGGGGTAGAGTTAATCTTGTCTTTCCAATCCTTCCAGGAAGCTACGTGCTGATACTTCGAGTTTGTAATGGTGTCCAGCGTCGAAAGCACCTTCTTGAGTCCGCCTGCTTCCACGCTAACTGTGTTGCCGTCGGCGGACCTGACTTCAATCTTGTCGGCTTTTTTAGACGCGCCAAATAGAACCCCTCTAAAAATGTCCAGACGTTTCCGTCCCTCGATAGGTTCCGACTGGAAGCGGAAGTTGCCATCCAATGTCGTCTCTGTGTAGTCCGTCGTGTAGGTGTGTCTCTCGATAATTTTCGACAGACCCCAGAACCCCATCGGACACACGTGCTTTTCAGGCTCTTGCATACCGGGGCAATCCGAGAAACAGCCATCGTGTTCCAAAGCCTCGACTGCTCTGGGGCAGAGTTTCCCGTTGCTATCCTCTGGAGCGGTCCGGTCGTACAAGAATTCCATCGGCAGCCGCGTTTCGGATTTTGCGGAAATTATCTGTATCCGCTGCGGAATTTTTGGCACGGCTGGAGAGAGTTCGGAAAAAACTTCCTGCATATTTCCGCGCGGAAACTCAGCCAGGGCCTCGTATAGGATCTGCCCGTGTTTAGCGAGATCGCACAGCAATGTAACTGTGGCGGACGTATCCAGTTTGCCCGCGTAATCCGCGGGATAATCCGCGACCCTCGTCATGAACTCGTCGACTTGTTTGACGAAAGTATCGAGTTCGCCCAACGAGGCAAATGAAACGTACTTGTCCTTTATTGCAGTGATCCCGGGCGCATTAGTGGTGTCGTGATTCAGGATGAACGCACCGTCGAAGTTTCTCCGGTCCTTCAAACCAGAGAGATCTGCTCTCACAATCGCCTCCGGTACAAGTTCGATCTTATGCTCGCCGC
>DATEHX010000078.1:0-30601 GCA_035279345.1 Pyrinomonadaceae bacterium
GGTGATGTCCATCGCGGTGACAACGCCGATGCTGCCGTCTTTGACCCAGGGGTTGTGATCGGATTTTCGCGAAGCATGTGCTGCGTCGCCGATAGTGCCGTCACTTGCCTTGCTTCTGTTCGGCGCCAGTTCGTTTATCTGCTCTCGCAAGCGAAGTAAGCTCTTTGCTACGCGCCACGCCATGACTATTCCTCCTCTTCCGAGTCGTCCTCGGAGTCGTCAGGCTCCCAACACTCATTCGAGGTGACTTGCTCTTCGCCGATGTCGAGATCTTCGTAAACGCGATCAATATCGTCAATAAACATTCGTGTACCTCCGCGGCGGCACACATTATCACATCAACGATTATTAGCCACAGACGTACACAGACAAACACGGATCAGACCATGGAAATGGTAGATCCGATCCGTGTTCGTCTGTGTCGGGGTCTGTGGTTAGGATTCGCGGATGGTTTCGCCCAGGAACCACTGGCGCCGTTCGCTTTCGTCAATCCAGACTTCGATCAGGCTGGTCGTGGCGACGTCGCCGTGAGTGTCGCAAACTTCGTGCGCCGCACGCAGTGAGCGAGTTAGCTGTTGATTATCGCCGTAAAGTTCCACGAGCATGTCGCGAGCCGAGACAAACTCTTCGTCGTTATCCTTGAGCTGCTGGTTACGCGCGATCTCGCCGATGGAATGGATTGTGTTGCCGCCGATCTTGCGGGTACGTTCGGCGATGTCGTCGGTCATCTTAAAGATCTGATCGGCTTGTTCGTCGAGCAGCAGGTGGTAATCGCGAAAATGTGGACCACTCAGGTGCCAATGAAAGTTCTTGGTCTTGAGATAAAGCGCAAATACATCGGATAAAACTGTTCTCAGTGTGGTCGAGATCTCCGACACACCCTCCGGGCTGAGATCCATTGGCAGTTGAAACTCCGCTCTCTCATCAGGTTCACTCCGCGTCATCTTGGTCGCTCGCATAATCCGTTTCTCCTTTGGTAGTGAGATTAAGGAGAAACGGATCGGCATTCTTGCGTGCGGTTGCTGAAAACAATGATTCTTTGCGCTAACCTGCACGAGCGATCGACTACGCGTGTCTATCTCCCGGTCTTTATCCCACCGACAAAGTCGGTGGTCACCTTCATATCCAACCTACTCAACGCACACTTGCAGAATAATCCCACCGACAAAGTCGGTGGTCCTTCATATCCAACCTACTCAGCGCACACTTGCAGAATAATCCCACCGACAAAGTCGGTGGTCCTTCATACCCAGCCTACTCAGCGCACACTTGCTGAATAATCCCACCGACAAAGTCGGTGGTCCTTCATACCCAACCTACTCAGCGCACACTTGCTGAATAATCCCACCGACAAAGTCGGTGGTCCTTCATACCCAGCCTACCGCCCCCGCGCTTTCCGCCCGACAGCAACTCAGGGTATTCTCACCCGCATGTTCCTCACGACTTACACCCACCTCACGTGGGCTTATCAACTTCACTACCACCTCTGCTTCCGCACTCATCGCAGGAGCCCATTTCTCAGCACCCGAAAACAACTCTTTGACGAAACTCTAAACTCCCTCTGCGCGGAGCATGGTTACCACAACCTTCGTCGTAAGATTCGCCCGTCAGACGTCCAATTGCTTCTCAGCCTTAAACCCGATCACCAAATCTCCAACGTTCTGAAGAAGCTTAAAGGAGGGAGCTCGCGAGTCATTTGCAGAGAGTTAGACCTTTCACCGCCTCTGTGGGCACGAGGATATCTCGCGCGAAGTTCCGGCCGCGCAACCGCGCGAGCGGTCAAGGCATACCTGGAACGCCAGACAGACCATCACGGTTACACAGACAGATGGCATCCGCCTGTGTTTCGCTTTCGCATCGGCGTACCAAAAACGCTGTCGGTAGCCCACGGCAGCTTCGACCTGAAACATCACTTGGTCTTTTCAACAAGATTTCGCCGCGGTGTGTTTGATTCGAAGTTAGGCCAGGCGTTGGTGTATTACTGGCTCAAAGTTGCGGCGAAACGCGGCTTTGCATTAGACCAGGCGTCGGTACTGCCTGATCATGTCCACTTGATTGTGAGGATTACGCCGAAGATGAGCATCGAGGAGTGCGCACTGATATTGATGAACAACGGTCAGTATTTTGTGGGCACAAAGTATCCGGAAAGGTTAATTGAAGCAAAAATCGATCAGCTTTGGCAGCCGTCTGCATATGCGGGGACGTGTGGAGAATTGTCGACGGCACTTTTGAAGAGTTTTTTGGAAAGTGAAGATTAGCGGCTGTAGGTTGGGTATGAACACACCACCGACTGCGTCGGTGGGATTATCCGTCCAAATATGGGTGGAGTAGGTCGGGTATGAACGAACCACCGACTGCGTCGGTGGGATTAGCCGCCCAAAATGTGGTTGGGGTAGGCTGAGTATGAACACACCACCGACTGCGTCGGTGGGATTACCCGCCCAAAATGTGGGTAGTGTAGGCTGAGTATGAACGAACCACCGACGTAGTCGGTGGGATTACCCGTCCAAGTATGGGTGGAGTAGGTTGGGTATGAACACACCACCGACTACGTCGGTGGGATTACCCGTCCAAGTATCGGTGGAGTAGGTCGGGAATGAACATACCACCGACTGCGTCGGTGGGATACAAAGTCGGTAGGATATAAAACCTACGACTGCTGCGCGGTGGAGTATTTGTCGAAACGAGGCTCGGTTAATGATCCGAGGCGGTCCATGCTCTGGAAGTCTAACATCCAGCCCGGATACTCCGGTGGGAGGGCGCTCACTTCGTTAAGCGTCTTGAGCTCGTCATCGGAGAGTTTCAGATCTACCGCCGCCAGGTTGTCCTGCAACTGATCCATACGCTTCGCGCCGATAATCACCGAAGTAACCACCGGGCGCGTCAGTAACCACGCGAGTGCGACGCGCGCGGCACTACAGTTATGAGCTTTCGCGATCGGCGCGATCGCGTCGAGTACGTTCCACGTGCGTTCCTTGTCGACAAGCGGAAAGTCAAACTCCGAACGGCGCGAGTCTTCAGGCTTCTGATTGTTGCGGCTGTACTTCCCGGAAAGCAAACCACCCGCAAGTGGACTCCAAACCAGCAACCCAATCTTCTCCGCCTCCATTAACGGCGCGAGCTCGCGTTCCAGATCCCGGCCGGCGATCGAGTAATAAGCCTGCAAAGTGTCGAAGCGAACAAAGTTCTTCAACTCAGAAATGCCGAGCGACCGCGCTATCTTCCACGCCTGCCAGTTCGAACAGCCGATGTAGCGAACCTTCCCTTGCCGCACCAACATATCCAATGCATGCAACGTCTCTTCGACGGGCGTTACCGGATCGTTTGCATGGATTTGATAAAGGTCGACGTAATCAGTCTGAAGGCGCCGCAAGCTTGCATCTATCGCATCCAGAATATGCCCGCGCGAAGAACCTACCGAATTGCGTCCTGGTCCAACACGACTGGCAACCTTCGTCGCAATCACAACGTCCGTCCGCGCGATGCCGAGGTTCTTGAGCGACTGCCCGAGAGTTTTTTCCGCGAATCCATCGGCATACGCGTCCGCAGTGTCGACGAAGTTGATTCCCGCATCGACCGACGCCCTAATCAACTCATCCGCGCCGGTTTGCTCGACCACTCCAATGGTTTTCCACATTCCCTCGCCGGTACTGAACGTCATCGTTCCGAGACACAGCTTCGAAACCAGGAGGCCGGTATTACCTAAAGTCTTGTATTCCATGTCTTCCTTTCTTATTCGTTCGCGACACAAAGCGCTTCATAGTCCTGCGGTGTGTCGATATCAATGGCCGCTCCGACAAACGGCACCACAGCAGTGTCGTCCGGATGATTGCGAATAATCTGCCGCGCACCTTCGTGGCCGCTCAACTCGCGCAATTCCGCGAACAACTCACAAGCAAAAAGCGCGGGCACGCCACGCGTACTACGATATTCAGTACCAACAATTGTCTTGCCCGTTTCACGACGACGTTCGATTAACGTGTCGATCAGATCCGCAGTGACAAACGGCTGATCGCAAAGCATCACTACGACGGCATCAACATCGGCGTCCGCCGCGAGCACTGCCTCGAGACCGGCACGGATCGACGATCCCATACCCGTTTCCCACTCACGATTGCGAGTCACGATCACCGGCAACTCGAGTTCAGCACCAACAGCAAAAGCATTTGCTCCCAGCACAACAACCACCGGCCGGCAAACAGACGCCAGAGCCGTTTCCACAGCCCGGCGAATCAGAGTTTGTCCTTCGTAGACGAGTAATTGTTTAGGAACGCCCATGCGGGTTGAGGCGCCCGCCGCGAGGAGCACGATCGCGATCCGTGGTTGTGAACTAAACTGGCCCAACGCTCAAGCTCGTTGCACGAATATACCCGAGAAGTACTGACGATAACTGTAGAACACGATGAACCACAGCAACGTCGCAACCACTGCCAGCACAATACCCGCCGGCATCAGGAAAATGTGGTACAGCAGGATGTTAACGATGATTGGTCCAAGCAGCACCAACGCCAGCGGCACATAGCGACCCACAATCAACAACACGCCGGCCACCACCTGCAACGCCGCAATCACCCAATAGTAATGCGACAGAAACAGCGCGCCTATGAACTGTCCGGCCAAACCCGATGGCGGCGGTCCCATGCTGAGAAAGTTCAAAAAGCCATTCAACCCAAACACAAGAAACAGCACGCCGAGCAAGAGACGTGCAACCAACGTCAACACTCTCATCAACCAAGCTCCTCCTGTTACGCCACTGCAACTTCACACTGCATTTTCAGTGACTCAAAAGTCCGTACAGCAGCGCGCGGCGCCGTCGTATGAATCGGCCCCTTGCGCAAACGTAAGAGCCCACCTTCACGACCAGTAACAACCGCCTTGATCTCTGAAACTATGGAAAAGGCTACCTCGATTGGCGTGTCAGCGCCAATGTCCAGACCAGCCGGAGCGTAGAGCTGCTTGAGAAAAGCAATCTCATCGGCTATTTCCAGCAGTAATTGCTCGGTGCGATGCCGCGGCCCCAAACAGCCGAGATAACGAAGCGGCGTATTCAAAAGCGTCTTGAGGAGTTCGAGATCGCTAAGATAGTTGTGCGTCATCAACACGACGGCGGTTCTGTCAGTCAACCGCACGCGATCGCACACCTCTTCCGCACGGCACAACACGATCTCATCAGCTTCGGCAAAGCGTGCTACGATCGCCGGACGCGACCGCGTATCGACGACAGTCGTATGCCAACCAAGAGTTTTGGCGAGCGAAACGAGCGGCAAAGCGTCGTCCCCCGCGCCGATGATTACAAGCGGAAGTTGCGGTTCGATCACTTCAACAAAAACTTCGACGATCCCACGCTCGGTTTGATAGCGACGCACTTCTGAAACACCGTTGCGAACAGCGTTGCGCAAGTCCTTCACGATCTCCGGCCCACAGAACATTCGATAAAACCCGGCCTCGGATCGCGAGGCGCCGTTGGTATACAACAACGCGCGCGCGCCGACATCGATCTCCGGATTCCCTTCACAGCGAATAACGGTCGCCAACGCGCCGCGCTGTGAAGTCTTCCGACAGTCTTCAAGCAATTGGACCAATTCGGCACAACGAAAGTCTGAAGCTGGTTCGATCAGAATCTGGACCACGCCCCGGCAACCGATCCCCAGGCCCCAAACAATATCGTCGTCGGAAGTCGTATCGTACGTCACGACAACAGGCGAGCCTGTTTCGATCACCTTCAACGCGCGCTCAGCTACATCTCCTTCCAAACATCCACCGCTAAGCACGCCGGTCCGTTCCTTGTTTTCGGTCACGAACATCCGCGCGCCCGGCCGTCGATAAGCCGAACCTTCAACGCGAACCACCGTCGCCAGCGCACCGCGCACATTTTGTTTCGCAGCTTGCTGATAGGCCGCGATAATCGCTTCACGTTCAGTCATAAACGCTCCGTGTTCGTCTGTGTTTGTCTGTGGCTCACAGCAACTTGTCGAGCGTGATTGGAAGCTTCCGGATTCGTTTGCCGGTCGCATTGAACACCGCATTCGCGATTGCGGAGGAAACACCCACATAACCGATCTCACCGATTCCCTTCGCGCCCAGCGGATTTATCTTGTCGTCGTATTCTTCAACGAAGAATGCTTCGAGGTTTTGAATGTCGGCGTTCACCGGAACGTGATACTCGGCCAAATTCGCATTGACGATGCGGCCCATGCGATGGTCCATCACCGTCTCTTCCGTAAACGCCTGCCCGATTCCGCCGATAACAGCCCCAGTCAATTGAGTAGTTGCCGTGCGCTCGTTGATGATGCGACCCGCGCCACAGCCGGTCACAAATCGAGGCACACGCCAAACGCCTAACTCCTCGTCAATGTGCACTTCAGCAAACTGAGCGACAAAGACGTGCATTGAATACTTGCTCAACTCGTCGCCTGGTGACGAATCGACAGTGGCTTCGACTGAATCCTGATTGTTACGACGAAGAATGTCCGTGTAAGTCTCACCACGAGACGGATCGTTTTTGAGTGAAATTCTCCCGTCAGCGAAAACCACCTGATCCGCCGTCGCACCTTTTAGCGGTGAACGCGCATCGTTCCGGGCCAGTTCAAACACCTTTGCGCGCGCCGCATGACCGGCTTCGAGAACTGCCGAACCGAGGCTCGCGGTCAGCATCGAGTTACCTTGAACGCCGGCTTTCGGTAAATTTGAATCACCTAACTCGGAACTGACGCGATCGAGATTGAGCGCCAGCGCTTCAGCGCCGATGATCTTCATCGTGGTCCATGTTCCCGGACCGATGTCGGTGGCTGACGACTGCACCACCGCGGTGCCGTCTTTGAAGATGCGGGCCCGCGCACTCGCCGGCGTTCGCAACGTTGGATAGGTTCCGGACGACATTCCCATGCCGACGAGGTAACGCCCGTCGCGTGTCGATCTCGGCTCCATTTTGTGCCGCGACCAGCCAAACCTCTCGGCGCCCTGGCGATAACACTCGAGCAACGACTTGCTGGACCATGGCAAACCACTTTCGGGATCCTTATCGGAGTGGTTGCGGATGCGAAACTCCAGCGGATCGATCTTCAACTTGTAAGCCAGCTCATCCATTGCGCTGTCGAGCGCAAATACACCGGAGGATTCACCGGGCGCACGCATGTAGATCGGCGTCTGAATGTTCCCACGCACGAGCCGGTACTTCGTGATGCAGTTTGGACTCGCGTAGAGGAAACGCGTCGCGTCCAAGAGCGCTTCCGTGTTCTCTTCATAAAGCGACGTTTGCCCGTAACCTTCGTGCACGATCGCGGTCAGCTTGCCGTCCTTGCTCGCGCCCAACGCAACGCGTTGCACCGTGTACGGACGATGGCCGTGCGAAGTGAACATTTGCTTGCGCATCGCCACCAGCTTCACCGGCCGGCGCAGCGCGCGCGCCGCGATCGCCGCGACAACCGGATGCGACCACGGGCGCAACGCCGAACCGAATGCGCCGCCGACAAACGGACTAATCACGTGAACGTCCGCGACTGGAAGATTGAAGACCATCGCCAGGTGTTCCTGAGTGTTTGGAACCCATTGCGTCTTGTCGTGAACAGTCAGTTTGTTTCCCGTCCACTGCGCGATCGTCGAGAGCAATTCCAGCGGGTTGTGATGCTCCATCGGGATCGTATAAGTCTCATCAATCTTCACATCCGCTTTGCTCAACGCCTGGCTGTCGCCGCGCGAGTAGTCGGCAAAGCGGCCGAAAGGCGAGTCTTTCAGCAAACCTTCCTGCGGCGGAAACGCGCGACTGATTTCCGCTTCAAGACTCGTTGCGTGCGGGCGTTCTTCATACGTGACTTTAACCAAAGTCGCGGCGTATTCAGCCTGCTCCAGAGTCTCGGCAACGACAACGCCGATCGGCTGACCGTTGAAATAGATCGCGTCGCTCTGTAGCACTGGCAGAGAACGTCCAATCCACGGCCCAACCTCATCGTCGACAACGCGATTCGGTCCCACAGTACGTTCCGGAAAATTCAAGCGCGGCGCGTTCAGGTGTGTGATGACGCCGAGCACGCCCGGCGCACGCTCCGCGGCTTTCGTATCGATCGACTTGATGCGTCCGCTCGCAATCGCGCTCATCACGAGCATGCCGTGAGCCACGTTCTGAGTCTTGAACTCCGCCGCATAACGTGCTCGACCCGTTACTTTCAATGGACCGTCGACACGGCTGACTGGTTTACCGACATTCGCTGGCCGTTCACTCATGCCGTTCTCCCTTCACCAGCGGCTAGAGTCAATGCGCGCACGATCCCGCGCCGGCCCAGTTCGACTTTGAAATTGTTGTATTTGTAACCCTGCGCTTTTTCGAGAGCCGCCGTGGCTGCGCGCCGAAAGGTTTCCTGATTGAGCGGTGCACCGTTCAAAACAGCTTCCGCTTCCGGCGCGCGCCAGGGTTTGTGGGCCACGCCGCCGAGCGCAAGTCGTGCTTGTCTGATCGTTCCATTTTGGATGTCGAGTGCCGCGGCTACGGAGACGAGCGCGAACGCATACGAAGCACGATCGCGAATTTTTAAGTAATAAGAATGTGCTGCAAAGGCTGACGCAGCGGCGGGTAAATCGATCGCCGTGATCAGTTCGCCGTGTTTGAGATTCGTGTCTAACTGTGGCGTGTCACCGGGAAGACGATGAAACTCCGCAAACGGAATACTCCGCGAGCCGTGCGGACCTTCAACCTGGACCACTGCGTCAAGCGCGGTCAACGCAACGCACATGTCCGACGGATGCACGGCGATACATTGCGTGCTCGCACCGAGTATCGCGTGCATGCGATTGAAACCCTCGAGCGCGCCGCAACCCGATCCCGGCTCGCGTTTGTTGCAAGGCATCGCGACGTCGTAAAAGTAATAACAACGCGTGCGTTGCATGAGATTGCCGCCGTTTGTTGCCGCATTGCGTAATTGCGCACTCGCGCCCGATAGAATCGCCTGTGAGACCAGTGGAAAACGTTCGCGCACGAGACGATGATTTGCAGTGTCGCTGTTGCGAGCTAGTGCGCCCAAACGTAAACCACCGTTGCGCTCCTCGATGCGCGTTAGTGTCAGGCGATTGATGTCCACCAGATGATTAGGCTGTTCGACGTCCTCTTTCATGAGGTCGACGAGGTTGGTCCCGCCCGCGATGAACTTCGCCGCCTGATCGTGCACCACGGCCTCAATCGCGGTTTGGCTGTTTGAAGCTCGCGTGAAAGCAAACGGTTTCATATCGAACTGCTCCTTCCCGCTGCACTCACTTCGCGAATAGCCGAAACAATGCCGGGATAAGCGCCGCAACGGCAGATGTTCCCTGACATCCGCTCGCGTATCTCTTCGTCAGTCAATTCAACTGGTCCCTGGCGGCGTACATCCGTTGTCACGTGACTCGCAGTGCCCTGTTCGACCTCCTGCAACATCGCGACAGCAGAACAGATCTGGCCCGACGTGCAATACCCACATTGAAAACCTTCGTGTTCGATGAACGCCGCTTGTAACGGGTGTAATTGATCGTCTTTGGCTAAACCCTCGATCGTGGTGATCTCCGCGCCGTCGTATGTCACCGCCAACGCGAGACAGGAATTGATGCGGCGGCCGTCGACGAGCACGGTGCACGCGCCACACTGACCGTGATCGCAGCCTTTCTTAGTGCCGGGAAGATCGAGTTGTTCGCGCAGGAGATTGAGTAATGAAACACGCGGATCGAGACGCAAACCATAATTGGCGCCGTTAACACGGAGGCGCACCGCGATCTTTTCCGCGGTTGTCTCCGGGACTAACGCCAATGCTTCTTTCAACGCGCTGCTACCGTCGGTCAACAGATGTTGGCTGATAATTACTCCCCCGCCGACAAGCGCCGTTTGCTTCAAAAATTCACGCCGCCTCAGGTCTTCCATAATCGATCTCCCTTTTGTCCGTTCAAAGTTAAGGCTGACGCGCGAGGGCTTCTTTTCTCAATTTGCTCAATTCGTCGTTAAGTTGCTGTCACAAGCTTCGCTCAAGTGCGGATAACCATTACAATTGCGGGCACGGAGGTAAGATGGAAGCGGCGCAGCCAATTCGTATTCTGAGTGTCGAAGACCATCCGGTTTTTCGCGAGGGTCTGAACACGATCATTGCCTCGCAGTCTGACATGCAGCTCGTGGCGCAAGCGGCGAATGCAACTGAAGCGATTAACGAGTTTCGCCGGCATCGTCCGGACATTACGTTGATGGATCTTCGGCTGCCGGGTACAGACGGCGTAGACACGTTGATCGCGATTCGCGGTGAGTTTCCGCTCGCACGCATCATCATGTTGACCACTTCCGACGGCGATGCAGAGATTCAGCGGGCGTTGCGTGCCGGAGCCGCTGCTTACGTGTTGAAGAGCATGCCGAAAGATGAATTGCTCGGGATCGTGCGTTCGGTGCACGAAGGAGGACGCCACATTCCGCCGGCAGTCGCTGCTCGGCTTGCGGAACATTTAGGGGAAGACGATCTCACCACACGCGAACTCGAAGTGCTGGAACTCATTCGCGACGGCTACCGCAACAAACAGATCGCCGATCAACTCGCAATCGCCGAAACCACCGTTAATTTCCACATCAAAAACCTCGTCGAGAAACTCGGAGCCAACGACCGCACCCACGCCGTAACCATCGCCCTGCGCCGTGGTCTACTTCAGGTCTGAGCCACAAAGAGGCACAAAACAGCTACCTATAGATAACTACAGTTCGCGGACTGAAGATTCTGAGGATTCGGCAGGACCGCAAACGATCTATCGTCGGTGGCGGTGGAGTGAAAGATGGCCCCGAAGCAGTGCATTCTGTGTGGCTTGTGTATTTGTCTGTGGCTTGTACTGTTCTCGCCGTCCGCCTTCGCACTCGATCCGCAGCAACCGCTCACACAGCTCTATCACTCCTCATGGAATGCCAAGAACGGACTGAACGGCTCCGTCAATGCGCTCGCGCAAACAACCGACGGCTTTTTCTGGATCGGGACCACTGACGGTCTATACCGGTTCGACGGTCTTTTCTTTGAACTGTACAAACCGGAAGTAAACGATCTGCCTTCAGTCGCGGTGTCCACTCTGATGGCCCTTCCAGACGGCGGTTTATGGATTGGTTATCTGAGAGGCGGCGCGAGTCTTCTGAAAGACGGCCGGGTCACAAACTATTCCGAAGCCGAAGGATTCCCGGTCGGTCGAGTGCGTTCCTTCGCCCAGGATCACGACGGAACGATCTGGGCCGGTGTCGTCGGTGGTTTCACACGTTTCGACGGATCCCGCTGGCACACGATCCGCGCGGACTGGAATTATCCGAGCCGTTCCGCCTGGACACTCTACGTCGACAAGCAAGGCACACTCTGGGTCACCACCGGCAGGGGAATCATGTTTCTGCCGAAAGGCGAGACGAAGTTTCACGACACGGGCGTTCAGTCGGAAGCGATATACGCATTTACGCAAGCACCAGACGGCACGATGTTGTTTCACGATCACGGCCAGCACACGGTGCGTGCCTTTCGTCCGGCAACAAACACTCACAGCGATCCGTTACCGCAATTCAGTATTCCCGCCGAGGCAATACGTTTCGATCGCGATGGCGCTTTGTGGTTGGCCGGCGATGGCGTCAGTCGCATTCCCTTCCCGAATCGGTTAAGCACGCGTGTGTCGCAATCCAGCAGGGACGTCGAAAGATTTACTGAAGAGCAGGGTCTGACGGAGAACGTAGCCCGAGCGCTGCTGGAAGATCGTGAAGGCAACATGTGGGTCGGCACTGACGGCGGGCTCGATCGCTTTCGGTTTCGCAATGTCGCTTGGTTTCCATTTCCGTCAGGCACGACTCACTTCAGCCTGGTCGCCGGCAATAACGGCGACGTGTGGTCCGGATCGAACGGTACTACGCCGTGGCCGCTCGCGCGCGTCTCGGATGCGACGCCGGTCAACGGCGCGCCGACTCAGGTTTTCACGACTTATCGCGATCCGGACGGTGCGATCTGGATCAGCGCGCAGGACAAGTTGTTGCGTTGGCACAACGGAGTCTTCACGAGCATTCCACCGCGTGAAGAAATGCTGAAGCTGGCTCGCACGTCGGCGACTAAAGATCCGATAACAGTTTCTTCGATCACGAGAGGCGCTGCCGGAACGATGTGGGTAGCGTACGGTGGTGCGGGCGAGTTTCAATTCAAAGACGGCGTCTGGAAGTTCGTGCCCGTAATCAAGGAACATACGGATTGGGCTCCGTCTTATGCCTTCACAGATTCGACCGATAAAGTTTGGCTGGTCTATGTCGATAGGTTGGTGGCGATCGAGGGCGAGAACCTGAGAACGTATGCGGCAGCGGAGGGTCTCACAATTGGACCAGTCAACCTCGTTGCCGGACGCGATCGGCAATTGTGGGCGGGCGGACAATCGGGTTTAGCCTTCCTGAAAGACGATCGCTTTCATAAGCTGAGCACCACCGCCCTGGAACTGGGATCGATCACCGGACTCGTCGTGCGCGACGACGGACTGTGGTTATCCGCGAACGCCGGTATCGTTCATATTCCGCAAAGCGAAATTCAGCAAGTGCTACAACAACCTGCTTACCTGGTGAGTTACGAGTTGTTTGATCTCGTGAGTGACTTGCCCGAGCAACTTCAACGAGGCAGCGTCTACAGCTACTCCTCGGGCGTCATTGAAAGCAGCGATGGCTTACTTTGGTTCGCGACGCGCAGTGGTATCGCTCGCTTGAACCCCGCACAAATTTTCCGCAACCCTCTACCCCCGCCCGTCGCGATCAGATCGTTAATCGCCGACGGCAAATCCTATTCGACGTTAACCAACGCCAGCTTGCCCGCGCTGACAAAAAACGTGCGCCTCGATTACACGGCCTTGAGTTTGTCCGTGCCTGAGAGAGTGCGTTTCCGTTACAAACTGGAGAACTGGGATAAAGAATGGCAAGAAGCAGGAATTCGGCGGCAAGCCTTCTACACGAACCTGGGGCCGGGCAACTACGTCTTCCGCGTTGCGGCGTCAAACAACGACGGCGTCTGGAATCAAGAGGCGGCAACGTTCCGTTTCACCGTGGCGCCCGCGTGGTACCAAACCGCATGGTTCCGGCTTTTCTTCCTCGCGCTGTTTATCCTACTGGCGTGGCTCGCTTATCGACTCCGCGTGCGCCAGCTCTCAAACGCGATGAGTGCGCGCTTCGACGAACGGCTCGCGGAACGCACGCAACTCGCGCGCGAGCTTCACGACACGTTTCTGCAAACCATTCAAGGCAGCAAGATGGTTGCTGACGACGCGCTCGATGGTCCAGCCGATCCCACACGTCTGCGGCGCGCAATCGAACAGATTTCAGTGTGGCTGGCGCAGGCAACCGAGGAAGGCCGCGCCGCGTTGAACTCTTTGCGCACGACGTCGACCGAGAAAAACGATCTGACCGAAGCTTTGCGGCGCGCCACGCAAAACGGCTTGCTACCCACGTCAATGGCCATCGACTTCACCGTGGTCGGCGAAGCAAAAGAGATGCACCCGATTGTCAGTGACGAAGTCTATCGAATCGGCTACGAAGCGATCCGCAACTCGTTGATGCACTCGCACGGCAAACGGCTCGAAGTCAGGTTGAAGTATGCGCAGGATCTTTCCGTGTCGGTGAAGGACGACGGCACGGGCATCGATCCAATGATCCTTGCTAACGGGAAGCACGGACACTTCGGTTTGCAAGGCATGCGCGAACGCGCGGAACGCATTGGCGGAAAACTCACACTGATCAGCTTGCCTAAACACGGAACCGAGATCACGCTCGTCGTTCCCGGCGATATCGTTTTCCACACAAACCGCAAGGGTGCCAAATAGGTAACCCTAATTAGGAAACCTGTTACTACAGAAAAGTGCAGTATGAATTCTATGCTTTTGAGGGTCTCGCGAAATCGCGTCACCGGCTAAGCTATCGCTACCGTTGCCAAAAAAGTCTAGTAGCAAAAAAAAGAGGTAGTCATGTTACAAACCGTCAACACTCCCAGCAGCTTTCCGAGTTGGCCGGCTTGGCAATCCACACCAGTTTCCGTTTTGCATTCCGAAGCGGTGGTAGCCTCAAGCGATGATCTTTCATGGCAAAACGTCCGCGTTTTGCATTTGCAGCGCAGCTTCAGGGAATTGCGGGTGCCGGCTTCGGACAGGCATTGCATCGTTCTGAACCTGGGCTCGCCGGTCACTCTCAGCGCGCAGATAACCAAACGGCATTTCGAAGGTGAACTGCGCACGAATGAAGTCGCGATCATGCCGGTGAGTACGTCGTGGTCGTGCCGTTCGGACAGTCCGCGCATCGACGTTCTGCTTCTTTCTCTGCGCCCGCTCTTTGTGCGAAACGCAGTGCAGGATTTTGATTCGTCGTTCAAAGATTTAGAGCTGACGCCGCAGATCGGATTTCAAAGTCAGCATATTCGACATATCGCACTCTCGCTGTTGAGCGAGTTGAGCGAGGGAAATGTGATGAGCCGGCAGTATGCCGACTCGCTCGCCGTCGGGCTCGCGATGCAGGTCGCGCGGCATTATAGTTTTCTCAAAGATCTGCACGTCGGTCAGGGTGGAATGGCGCCGCACCGTTTGCGCAAAGCGATGGGTCTCATCGAGGAGCACCTCTTGAGCGAGCAAGAGGGGCGAGTGGAATTGCGAACGGTGGCGAAGGGAGTCGGGATGAGTTATTTCCACTTCTCGCGCGCGTTCAAACAGTCGATGGGCATGACGCCGACGAACTACATCGCGGAGCGAAAGATCGAACGGGCGAAGAAGTTGATGCAGGAGACTGACTCGCCGATTTCGGAGATTGCTTTGCGCTCCGGATTCTCGAGTCAGAGTCACTTCACGACCTGCTTTCGACGGTTTGCAGGCGTGACCCCGCGAACATTTCGCAAACAGATCTAAGTAGTGGACAGGATTTACAGAATTGACCAGATTGCCATTAGGGAAATAGCCATCTTGTTCATTCTGTAATCCTGTCAAAAACTTTTAGCTTCACTAACTTGGCGCCAGTCGTTAGGATTGGCGCCAGGTGAAGGAACAGATCGATCAAGCACGCTGGATAGCCGTCCTGGCCGCGACCGCACTCGCGCTTTATTTGTGCTGGTTGATGCTGAGGCCGTTCATCGGCGTTCTGGCGTGGGCAATCGTCCTGGTGATCGTCTTTTATCCCGTTCATCAACGTTTGCGGATTCGAATCGGACGCCCGGGTTTGAGCGCGTTGCTCTCGTGCGTGCTCGTAGTGCTACTGGCGGTTCTGCCGTTGACCCTGCTCACGGTTGCCGTCGCCGAAGAGTTGTCGGCCGCGGTTCCAAACCTCCCTTCAAAAATCGCCGTTTTGATGAATCCACAGACCTCCGTGCTGGGCAGGGTGTCGGGATGGATTCAGGGTCGTTTCGGTGTCGACACTTCGCGATCGGAACAGTTCATGACCGATCAACTACAGCGCGCCGGACAGTTCCTGCTCAGCCTGTCGTGGAACCTGGCGGGCGGCATCGCGAGTGGAATCGTGAAGGCGTTCTTTGTCGTGTTCACGATGTATTACCTCTTCCGCGACGGCGAGAAGATCGTCAGCAAACTGCCCGCAGCGTTGCCGCTGGAACTCCGGCAAAGCGAAGCCATCATCACGCGAACGCGCGAGGTCGTTAGTGCGAGCGTTTACGGCATCGTCGTGATTGCTTCGCTTCAGGGACTGCTCGGCGGGCTCGCGTTTTGGATCCTCGGCATTCCTTCGCCGCTACTTTGGGCGGTGTTGATGACATTCGTCTGCATGATCCCGGTGCTCGGGTCGTTTCTGGTTTGGCTGCCGTGGGCAATCTTCCTATTCGCAAATGGTCATGTAGCGAAAGGCGTCTTGCTCGTTCTTTGGGGCGCTCTCGTGATCAGCACGATCGATAACTTCCTCCGGCCGAAGTGGATGAAGAATCAAACGCGGCTGCACGAACTGCTCGTGTTCTTCTCCGTCCTCGGCGGAATCAGCGTTTTCGGCTTACTCGGAATCGTGCTCGGGCCGGTCGTGCTGGCCATCACGCTGGGACTCTTGCAGACTTTCCGCGCGCATCAAACAAGTGACAGAGCACTTGACGAGATTTGATAAAATTGAAGCGGCAAAAGAACGAACCAAGAGGTAGTACATGCGGGAAGCAATTGAGTTTTTAAGTGACGAACAATTTAAGACAGAAACTTTAACAACAAACCCCGACCGGGCGGCAAATACAGCAAACGATGACGAACTGCTCGACGCCTATTCGAAAGCGGTAATCTCGGCGGCGGAAAAAGTGAGCCCGTCCGTCGTTTACATCGAAGTACAACAACCGATCAACAATCGCCGGGGAAACGGTCCGCGTACGCCGCGCGACGCGCGTGGCAGCGGCTCCGGTTTCATCTTCACGCCCGACGGCTTCATTCTCACGAACAGCCACGTCGTCCACGGCTCGACCAAAATCGAAGTCACGGTTAGTGACGGGAGTAAGTATCAGGCAGACCTGATCGGAGACGACCCGGACACGGATCTCGCCGTGATCAGAATCAACGCGCCGAATCTCGTGCCCGCTCATCTCGGTGAGTCGCAACAGGTGCGCGTCGGACAACTGGTGCTGGCCATCGGTAATCCTTATGGCTTTCAGTACAGCGTGACCGCGGGCGTGGTTAGCGCGCTCGGCCGTTCGCTACGCGCGGGCTCGGGACGTTTGATGGACGCTGTGATTCAAACCGACGCGGCGTTGAATCCGGGTAACTCTGGCGGACCACTCGTAAATTCGCGTGGCGAAGTGATCGGTGTGAACACGGCGATGATCCTGCCGGCGCAGGGAATCTGTTTCGCGACTTCGATCGACACGGCGAAGTTTGTGGCGAGCCGGTTAATTCGTGACGGTAAAGTGAGTCGCAGTTATGTCGGACTCGCCGGACAGAACGTTCCCCTGCCGCGGCGAATCGTTCGCTATTACCATCTTCCGGTTGAGAGCGGAATCCTGGTGGTCTCGTTTGAAGAAAACAGTCCGGCAAGAAAATCGGGACTGCAGGAAGGCGACATCATCATCGGTTTCGACGATCGTCCAATCGCCGGCATCGACGATCTGCACAAGCTGTTGACCGAGGAACGCATCGGTCACAAGTCCACGCTCGTGGTTATTCGAGGCACACAAAGGTTGGACCTCGAAGTGGTGCCGGAGGAATCCACGCCGCGCGCGAGTGACTAAAATTCAACTAAAGGATCGCTAGGCTGACACATAGTCTTGCAACTCTCCTCCGCGGAAAAACATACGCGGAGGAGAGAAACAACTATGCGTTGGCGAGGAGAACGGCAGAGCACTAACATCGAGGATCGTCGTGGTCTAACCGGAGGAAGGGTCGCGGTTGGCGGTGGACTCGGTACGCTGTTGATAATCGTCATCGCGTTGCTGTTCGGCGCTGATCCGCGACAATTTCTGGAGCAGGTTCCGACCGATCAACCATCGCAAGTTCAAACCTCACGCCCGCAGAACGCTGAAGAAGAAGAATTGAAACAGTTCGTCGGTGTTGTGTTGGCAAAGTCGGAAGACGTTTGGGGTGAGATCTTTCGTCAGAACGGAAGGCAGTATCGCGAACCGACGCTGGTGCTCTTCACCGGTCAGGTTCCCACTGCGTGCGGCCGCATGGGTGCCGCGGTTGGACCATTCTACTGTCCCGGCGACGAGAAGGTTTACATCGATCTTTCGTTCTATGAAGAACTGCGCCAGCGTTTCAACGCGCCCGGCGATTTCGCGCAGGCTTATGTGGTCGCGCATGAAGTGGGCCATCACGTGCAGAACCTGCTCGGCATTTCGGATCGCGTCACGGCGCTGCAACAGCGCGGGGGTGAACTTCAGGCCAATCAACTCTCCATTCGCTTAGAGCTGCAAGCAGATTTCTTCGCGGGCATGTTCGCGCGTTACGTGCAGAACCAGGGAATGCTCGAGGCGGGTGATATTGAAGAAGCGTTAGGAGCGGCGAGTGCGGTCGGCGACGATCGTCTCCAGCGCCAGGCCACCGGCCGCGTGATGCCGGATTCGTTTACTCACGGCACCTCGGAGCAACGCTACCGCTGGTTCATGCGTGGCTACGAAACCGGCGACATGCGCCAGGGCGACACGTTCTCTGCGCCCGCCTTGTAAATTCTGGAATCCTGGCAAACAACAATGAAACAAACCGCGTGCGGGCGGAGTATAGAGCCGCATGACTTCCACCCAGAGCGGGGAGACTCCCCAGAGATTGCTACGAGTGTGGCCCGGCATCGTCCTCGTCGTGCTGCAATGGACCGCCCGGTTCGGAATTAAAGCAGTCATCCCCGGTATCGACGGCTTCGGCATGGGCATGATGGTGTCGTTCGGCTTCACCATCTTGCTGATCGTGTGGTGGGCGTTCTTCAGTCGCGCAAAGTGGCGCGAATGCCTGGGCGGTCTCGCCTTGATCGTGGCCGCACTCGGCGTGACGTGGCTGTTGCGGCACGAATCGATGTGGGTCGCGTGGCTGTTAGGCTACGCGGTTCCCTTTCTCTCGCTGGCCTTCGTGTTGTGGGCCGTGCTCACGCGTCGACTTCCCGACCGATTGCGCTACGCAACAATGGCCGCGGCGATCTTGATTGCGTGCGGTGGTTGGCTGCTGATACGACAGAACGGTATCAACGGCGATCACCAGGCGACGTTCGGTTGGCGTTGGAGTGCGAGTTCCGAAGAACGACTCCTCGCCCAAACGCAGGAAGATCAAACAGCGGCGCCTTCGGAAGCTACAACAACCGTCGCACCAGCGCCCTCGCCATCCGCTTTAGCAACGCCTTCGGCAACTCCATCTGTAACACCCTTAGCCGTAGCGAATCAAAGACCTGCTGACTGGCCGGGCTTTCGCGGCGCGGAACGCGATGGCGTTGTGCGACACTCAAAAATCAACACTGACTGGTCTGCGTCACCACCCGTTCAACTCTGGCGCCGTCCGATTGGACCAGGCTGGTCCTCTTTCGCGGTTGACGGCGATCTGTTCTACACGCAGGAACAACGCGGCGAAAACGAAGTCGTCGCTTGTTACAAGATGTCGACCGGCCAACCGGTCTGGTCGCATCGCGATAGCGCGCGCTTCTTCGAATCGAACGCGGGTGCTGGTCCACGCGGGACTCCGACACTCAGCAACGGCCGAGTCTACACCTTTGGCGCTACAGGCATTCTCAACGTGCTCGACGCAAAGAGTGGCGCCGTCGTGTGGTCGCGCAACGTCGCGTCTGAGACCAACACAGAGACACCTTTCTGGGGATTTTCCAGTTCGCCTTTGGTGATCGGCGATCTGGTGATCGTAGCCGCGTCGGGACAACTCGCCGGTTACGACGCGGCGACCGGCAATCGCCGCTGGCTTGGACCAAAAGCAGGTGGCAGCTACAGCTCACCGCATCTGGTAGCGATCGATGGTGTCTCTCAGATCGTGCTCATGAGCGGAGCAGGCGCGCTAAGCATCACGCCCGCGGACGGCAAACAACTCTGGCAGCATGCATGGTCGGGTAACAGTATCGTTCAACCAGCCTTAACTCCCGATGGCGACATTCTGATCACGAGTCAGGAAAACGGCGCGCGCCGTCTCGCCGTTACGCACAACTCCGGTGGTTGGACAGCCACGGAGCGCTGGACGTCAAACGCACTCAAGCCTTACTTCAACGACTTCGTGATTCACAAAGGTCACGCGTTTGGTTTCGACGGGCGCATCCTTTCGTGCATCGATCTCAAAGACGGGCAACGCAAGTGGAAAGGCGGACGTTACGGCAACGGCCAACTCGTTCTCCTCGAAGATCAGGATCTGTTGTTGGTTCTTTCAGAAGACGGTGAGCTCGCGTTAGTTCGCGCGACACCCGACCAGTTCACCGAAATCGCAAAACTACCCGCGATTCAGGGCAAGACCTGGAACCATCCGGTGCTCGTTCGCGACGTACTGCTGGTGCGTAACAGCGAGGAGATGGCCGCCTTCCGCGTGCCCCTCGCGCAGAAATGAAGTTTTTAGAGCTTAGTACTTCTCAGCGCGGGATCCAGCTTACCTCAGGAGGTTTGCTGCACAAGACATCAATGATCTGGTCGAGTGTGAGCAGCCGGTAATGGCTAACGCCGGGGTGAATAGCCTGTAAATCAGGCAACGACGCGATCCATCTTGATTCATTGATTCGCAAAAGCGGATAGAAATATATACCCCATCGCCCTGGGAGACGCGGCACTGACTCTAATGTCTCCCATGGATGTGCGAACTCTTCATAAACACTGTATGCGAGCACGCGACCAAACTTTATGCAAAGGTCCGAATCGCTTCCATCAACAATTTGCGAGAACAAGAGGGTGATCGTTAATCCGTCTTTATCTTCAGCAACTAGCGCCGAAGCTGCAGGAGTAACAATCCCGTCGACAGGCTCCCATTTTTCCTGTTTCTCAGTTTGTTCTGAAATCAGACGTGTCATTGCCAAATCATAAACCCGGTTTCTGTGTAAATTGAAATTTCATTGACATCCTCACACTCGCGGTGTATACGCTTGCGACGCTATCCCAACATTCGATGTCAGCCCACCTCACCCGAACGACCAGCACGAGTGGGGAACGGACAAGGGAGGTTTCCACAATGAAACGAAAGTTAACGATTCACGCCGTGGTTTGGCTGGCGCTTGCGGCCATGGCCACGCTGAGTCTCACTACAAACGCCGCCGTTCAAGGCGACAAAAAAATCCGCTTGTTAGACGACTGTGAGCCCGTCAGCTTCAATGCCGCGCTCGGCGACGGCGCCTGCGTCGGTAACGGCCACACCACCTTCGACGAGTTCATCGCGGAACTCTCGGCAACCCAGGACGCGCACAAGTGGCGCAATCAACCAAGCGATATGCTGCTCAATGTCGGCCGCCCGACTCTCATCGAGAATCGCGGCGGCGAGGTACACACCTTTACTCCCGTAGCCGAGTTTGGCGGCGGATTTATCCCGGACCTGAATGGTATTTCCGGTAATCCCGTTCCGGCGCCCGAGTGCTTAAACTTCCCGGCACTCGTCTTCATTCCTGCCGGCGGAACTGAAGAAGGACCGACAGCGGGAAGCGCGGAACTCCCGGTCGGCTCGCATAAGTTCCAGTGCTGCATTCACCCGTGGATGCGCACCGTGATCGACGTTCAAGCACCCGGCAAGTCGTCGGGACCAGCAAGCCCGGCAAAAGGCAACGCGCATCACCACTGAATCGCGTTTCTCACAAGCAATTCAACACGACGCGGGCGCTTTGTCGCCCGCTTCGTTGTTTAAACCGCTACACGTACGCCGCATCAAACTAAGGCATCCGCTTTTCAAAATTCACCAAATCTACCCTCGTTTAATTCGCGGCACAGAACTTCCCTAGCTCAGAGCACCCGATCGAAACAAATGAAGTTTGATTTCGAGAGCACGCAAAGCGCTGACGTAAACGTCACGATCTACGATCACACCGCGGTCGTGACTGCGATTGGCTGAAAAATGGATTAAACTTCTGAAAATTCCCCGAGTGAGGACACTTCAATGAAAGTTAACTGGATGACAGACGCCGACGCGGCGCTCTCGGAAGCAAAGACCAGTAAACGACCGGTGCTGATCGATTTCAGCGCTGCTCCCGCCTGAGGCGCTTGTGTTCGGCTGGAAGCCGAATCGTACAGCGACGAAGAAACCGCCACCTTCATCAACGAAAACTTCGTACCTCTCGAAGCACACATCAAAGAGCGTCCCGCTTACTTCCATCGCTTCGATTCCAACTGGACGCCATCCGTGGTGATACTCGATCCGAACGGCAAGGAACGCTTTCGTATCGAGGGTTATCTACCACGAGACGAGTTTCGAGCGCAGTTGGAACTCGGCCTTGCGCGCGTTGCATTCATGAGTAAAAAATTCGCTGAGGCGGAAAAACAATACGCCGCGGTGCTCGATCGCTATCCAAACACGCAAGCAGCGCCTGAAGCGCTTTATTGGAAAGGCGTCAGTCACTACAAGGCAACGAACGACCATACTGTGTTGGGTGAGTTGCCGGGGCAGTTTCGGCAGAAATATCCGCGGAGCATTTGGGCGTTGAAGACCGCTGCGTGGGAACATTGATAGTCACGAAAAAGCACAAAAGAGTTTTTGTGCTTCTTTGCGCGGCAGTTATCACTTGAGAAGGCCGTCGTACATGACGCCGGTGTCGGTCGTGACGATCATCCGTTTACCTTTGATCCATACCTTCTCAACGAAAAACGCGGCACCACCGACTTGCACGTAGAACACTAACCGGCCGGTCGCGCGATCGAAAATGCCGACGTCGTGATGGTTTCCGGCGGTTACCAGCCAGCGGTCGTCATTTGCGAGCGTTATAAAGTCCACGCGCGAGTGGTTCTCCCGAATTTTGCCGAGAACACTATTGTTCGCTCTACCGGTATTGAGGTCCCAGTGAGTCAGTGCTCCTTCGACGCCGAGGTTGTAAACGTGGCGGCCATCGTCGGTGACGACCAGTGGACCATAATCAATACGCCTGGTTCGGATCGTCTTCTTCTGCTCAGACCTCAGGTCGAAGACAGTTAGTTGGTCTGTCTCATCAGTGACCGCGAGCCAGCGTTTGTTTGCGGACACGGCCGTGAGGCTGATTGGACCACCGGCTCTTAACTGGCGCGGGTTCTCGCTTCCATCTATGTTCCTCACTTTTACGCGATCGCCTTCGGGGTAAAATACTTTGTTGTCTACTACGGCCACCTGCGCGCGCCATGAGTACAGGTCAAACAGCTTTCTCTGTTGACCACCGTCGAGATCCAAAACAAATATCTCGGGTGGTCCTGGTGGCTTATGCTCTGTTGGCATTTGGGGAACCGCGACGACCGCGCTGCGCGTGCCTGGCACAAGGTGCACCTCGCTTACAAAGTAGCCTGGCTTCGCTACTTTGTATTCTTTGGTTAATGAAAGGTCAGCAAAGTTCCATACGCGAACGTAGCCGTCGGCGCCGCCCGTCAGGAGTTCGCCTGTTTGACCGTCCTGTGTAACAACGGAAAGTGCGTACGCGCCGGACGGCCCACCAATTAAGGTCTTGATCTTGTTTGACGAGAGATCAAATTCGAGCAGGCCAGGGCCTTTGCCGTAACTGGCCCAGACTTTAGAACCATCAGCATTGATGACCTTACCGCTGAGATCGAAAGCTCTGCCCGGCGTATCAGACTCAAATCGCTCGAACTTGCGAATGCTCTTCGAAGGGATGTTTGGAGAGACCTGAACGATCTCCACCGGATCCATCCAACTGAAAAGCATCAACTTTGAAGCGCCGAGCCAAAGCGATGTAGTAGCTTCGAAGTTTCCCACCGCTTGTTTCGTTACTGTGTCGATTAGGAGGCCCTGGTCTCCATGAAAACCAGCTAGATAATTCGCGCTCAGCAGACGTCGATCCGGAGACAGGTCGAGTGAAATCCAGAAACGATTGCCGCGCATGAATTCTTCGGGAGGTTGGTTTTGATCGTCGACGCTGAGTTTGACGAGCGCGCCTGTTCCCATTTGGATAGTAGACGCCTGATCGACGGTGGCGACGAAAACGTCGCGCCCAAGCAGTGCGACTGCGCTCGGAATGCCGTTGATTTTCCACCGCGCGAGTTGCTTGTTACTTCGTGAATCCCAAACGACAACGACTCCGGTTGCGGTAGTGACGGCGATCAGTCCGGCGTCAGTGTCTGCTGCGAGTGCGGTTGGGTGCGAATCAGCCTCGACCACGGTTAGATCGACAAACGTTCCCATTTCCACATTCCATTTCCGCACGAGAGCATTGTGCGGCTTGACGCGGTTTGAACCGATCGCAATTAACTCGCGGGGATCTGATAGCGCGGCAACGTAATGAACCGGGCTCGATTGATGAAGAGTTCTTTCGAGTCGATTGGTCGCAACGTTCCAAACGATGATGTCACCTTTCTCGGTGCCGGTGAAGATTCGTTGGCCGTCGGAGCTCTTCGCCAATGCGTTGAACTCGTCACCATGCGCGTTGACACGATGTTGGACGTCAAACTTGAAATCGCCTTCTCCGATCGGGCTTTGAGCGAAGATGGTTGAAGTGAACGAAACCAACAGCAATAGGTTTATCAACCGTGCGCAGGTTCTATTCATGTTTAAGCTATTACGGACGTTATTCGGTTTGGAGGAGTTTCAAGCCTTCGAGTAATGGCGGAAACTCAACCAGTGCATCTTTGTTTACGCCCCAGGTGGTGAACATGTAACCGAGCAGTTTTGGACCAGCGTGCAGACGGCTGAACTGGATCAGTGCTTTTGTGGCGGCGACATCCTTCCAACCGGCCGGTAACACGCGAAAACCTTTATTGATAAACATCGGGATCGAGAGGTAACTCTCGCGTACTTCGTAATGCCACGGACAGATGATGACGTCTTTCGGAATCAGGTCGATCGCTCCGGCAGTTCCGTTCGTGGCTGCTTCCCACTCGCCGAGGTCATATTTCTTGCCGTCGATCAGTCGATCGCCCCACATCAACATTTCGACCTTGCGCGTACGCACGAGATGCGTGTGCAGTTCGTTGACGGCTTTTGCAAACAGTTGCGTGGGGTCTTTGCCCTTCGTTGAAGGCGACTTGTCCGAGCCGAGCAAAAAGACTTCGTCCATACCGACGTGCATTGCGTCCGCGCGAAACGCGTCGATGATCTCGTCCATCAACTCGAACACGATTCGCCAGACTTGCGGGTTGAGCACGTCCCACTCGCGGCAATAAATACCTTCGTTATTCGGGAACGCTCCCGGCGTGAGATCGAACTGCGGGTAAACCGTGAGTAGTGGAAACGTTTCCGCTTTCCACGATTGGTGACCGACCGATTGAAACTCGGGAATCAGACGAATGTTGAGCTTCCTGCACAACGCCGCAAATCTCCGCGCGCCGTCACGCGTAATCGGATCTTTTCCGCGCCGGAGCTCCGGATGCGACTTGAACGCGAAGTTGTAATCAATTTCGAGAATGATGACATTGATTCCCTGCTTCGCGAGTGTCTCGAGATTGGCGCCCAACGCGTCGAGTTGCGCATCGGTGTTGTAGTCGAGCAGGTGCACCGCACGCCACGCCGTGGGTTTCGGCTTGGCCGCCAACGATGTCGCCGAGAGTACGACAAAGGCAAGAACACAAAGATATCTCAGGAAGCGGGACATCACCCGTCATTAAATAGAATCTTGAAACTTCTGTAAATCCTGTCAACTTTCTTGCCAAGCGAAAATCGTGAGGCTAAGTTGCTTTGATGAGCGCCGTCGGGTTTGCACCTATGCCGCCGCAGGATTCCGAGCTTGAGAGGCTGCGGGAAACGTGTAAGCGGCTGAACTATGCCATCAGGGCGATCAAAGAGGCACAGGAGTGTCTCACCAAAATGAACATCGGCGAGGCGCGCAAAAATCTCAACAACGCAACCTGGCAAGCACGCGAGGCGAAGAAGACGCTGGCGGAAGTGGGCCGCGCGAAGAGAACCGGTCGCTAATTCTTCAACTCAACCAGCTCCAAGCGAATGGTCGTCTTGCCGATATTCTCGGCCCAGTGCGTTACGGCCTCGCGATAGATCACGTCGCCGGTTTTGAAGTCCGCCTCAACCACACTCCCATCCGTTCCATGCGTGCGGACGCGCCCGCCTTCGATCACGTAAATCACGTATGCCGGATGTGAGTGAGTCTTTTCTTTATCGCCGGGTTTAAGCGTCGCTTCCAGAACGCGCACGCGCGAGTTCTCCAGTTTCAAAGCAATCGTGCTCGAGTTCACCACGAGCGGATCCTGCACCGCCGGAACACTGGCGTCACTACGCACAAATCCTGTTGCCACGAGCGCGAGTATCAAGATATACATTCGCTTCATTCTGATCTCCTTCCGAGTCGGAACAGAGTACACACATGCCCCCAACTCGTCGACAATTTATCACCGCCGCTGCAGGCTTTGCTGCTTATAGTTCCCTTTTGGGCCGCATCACCTTCAGTCAACAAAAGAAACCAACGCGCATCATCTTACTCGGTACGAAAGGTGGTCCAAGCGTCGGCAAAGCCGGCCGCAGCAACCCTGCCACACTCATTCTGATCGACGATGTTCCGTATCTGGTCGATTGCGGTTATGGCGCTTCGAGACAACTGGTAACGGCCGGCGTCGCGCTCAACCGGCTGCGTTATATCTTCATCACTCATCACCATTCGGATCACAACCTGGAGTTTGGCCCACTGATTTACAACGGCTGGATCACCGGTAATCCAACGCGCGTCGACGCCTATGGTCCACCAGGACTAACAAAAATGGCGCGCGACTTTTTCAACTATCAGAAATTTGATATCGACACGCGCATCGTGGACGAAGGCCGTCCAGATCCGCGCAAGCTCGTTACGACTCACGAGTTCAGCAAAGCAGGAACAGTTTTGGTTAACGATGACGTGAAGGTCAGCACGTGTCTGGTGCATCATCCGCCGATCGCACAGTCGTACGCGTACCGCTTTGACGCGAAGGATCGTTCAATAGTCATTTCCGGTGACACTGCTTATGCGCCGGAGTTGGCTGAATTTGCGAAAGGCGCCGACGTGCTGATACACGAGGTAATGTACCTGCCCGCCCTCGAAACGCTCCTCAAACGCTTACCAAACGCACAACGGCTGCGCGAACACCTCATGGCTTCGCATACTTTGCCGGAAGATGTTGGCAAGATCGCTGCCCAGGCCGGAGTCAAAATACTCGTGCTGTCTCATTTCGTGCCCGGTGACGATCCGTCAATCACAGACGAACAGTGGGCCGAGGGCGTGCGGAAGCATTTCAAAGGAAAGGTCGTTGTCGGGAAAGACCTGCTTGAAATCTGAGGTTTAGCCACAAAGAGGCACAAGAAGCACAAAAGGCACAAGGGAGCAAATCAGTTTGCAAACATCATTTCTACTTCTTGCTCTTGTGCCTCTTGTGCTTCTTGTGCCTATTTGTGGCTTACGAAGCGGGTTTCCTGGTGTAGCGCTTAAGGATCAGGCGCACGTAGTTTTGTGTCTCGTCGTAAGGCGGAATCTTGTTGCCGAACTTCATCACCGCGCCTTCGCCGGCGTTGTATCCAGCCAGCGCCAGATCCACACGGCCGTTGAACATCTGGAGTAGATCTTTCAGGTAACGCGTGCCGCCCTTGATATTCTGCGCGACGTCGTAAGGATTCGTAACGCCATAGCGCGCGGCCGTGCCGGGCATGAGCTGCATCAATCCCTGCGCGCCTTTGTTGCTGACCGCGCCGGCGATAAAGCTCGACTCCTGCGACATCAGACAATAGATAAGGTAAGGATCGACACCATACTGCGTGCCGTATTGACGAATCAGTCCATCGACCCGATTGTTGCCAGTCGTCCAAGCGAGATTGGACGGAATAGCAAATCCCCCGTCGGGAGTGGCAATGAGCGCCGGCGCCGGTTGGTTCGCGAGAGCAATCTCCTTCGCGTTTGATTCAACTTTCGCGCGCGCGGCCGCGAGTTCCTTCTCACTGTTTTCAAACTCCAGGCGCGAGATCAGGCCGTCGTTATAAAGTTCTTTCCACTGCTGCTGACGTTTCTCTAACCGTTGAACGTCGTTTTGGTAGATGGTCGAAAGGTCGCTGAGACTCGACTTCAGTACACTTTTCGCGTCCGCGGGAGCTGCTGCTTGCGGCGCGGCTGCCTGCGGCGCACTGCCAACCGGTGTCTGCTGCGCGCTCACCGGAGCCGTCAATAAAAGCCCAAACACTACAAAGCCGAGCAAACGCGCGGCTTTCGAAAAATGCACTGAAATATTCTTTAACTCCAAACGCTAAAAACCTCCACGATTAACTAGACACCCGTGACCAACAAGCGGTTACGATGGCCGAAAGTCTGGAAACGTTGCGCCCTCCGACATTGTTCCGCCAAGTTTCCGCAATACAGAATTGGTCTTACCGCGCCATAAGATTTCACACGATTGGTAATAAATTATTCTTGACAGCCGAAAACGTACTGAGGCAAAATACGCCGCCTGCTTAAACAATCAGCATAGCCTGTAACAGTCGCAATTAGCTCTTGGTCATACCAATCGACTTAACCGAGCCGACGCGCCACCTTTTCAGCCGTCGCTACGAGGAGAATAAAGTCATGACTACAGCGAACCCGAACACTCGAGTTTTTTGGGCTGGTCTGCTCCTGCTCCTGGCCGCTTTCAGCGCCAGCGCTCAGGAGTTTAGAGGCTCACTCGCCGGGAAAATCATGGATCCCAACGGCGCCGTCGTGCCCGGCTGCAAAGTGGAGATCAAGAACGTCGAGACGGGCATCGCCTCCACCACCGTCACCGGCGAAGACGGCAGTTACAGCTTCGCGCTGTTGCCGCCCGGCAAGTACCAGCTCACCGCCACGAAGGAAAACTTCAACACCGCGGTTCGGGATGGCGTCGTGGTTCGCGTAGCCGATCGTCTGACGCTCGATGTGCAGTTGGAAATTGGTGTGACCGCAATGGTGACTACGGTCGCTTCGGGGCTGACGCTCGACACCGGAACCGTCAACACCGGCACCGTCGTCACCGGTAAACAGATCAGCGAACTGCCGCTCACCGAAGGCACGGCTTACCAGTTGGCCACGCTTGCTCCGGGCATCGCTTACACAGGCAATCCGCTGTTCACTGGTCCAACGTCTAACGGCAACCTCGCGGCGTTTCGCTCAAACGGCGCCACGGGCGCGAACCAGATCACACTCGACGGTTCGCCAAACTACGCCTTCGACGGTGGCGTCGGCTTCTCACCGCCATCAGACGCAGTGCAGGAATTTAAAGTGCAAACCAACGCGTTCGACGCGCAACAGGGTTACTCCGCGGGCGCGACGGTGAACGTCGCGGTGAAGAGTGGCAGCAACGACTTTCACGGCTCGGCCTGGTATTTCAATCGCGATCGCAGCCGCACCGCGAATAACTACTTCGGCAACTTGAGCAATCAGGCGCGCCCGATTCGCACCTATCATCGCTTCGGCGGCGTCGTGAGTGGGCCAGTCGTGCTGCCGGGTTACAAAGGAAACGACCGCACGTTCTTTCTCGTGTCTTACGAACGTCTCAAAGACAACATCGCCGAACCGCAGATTTTCACGGTGCCGACGGAAGCAATGCGGCGCGGCGACTTCTCGGCGCTGATCGTAAACAGAAACAACATCGCCAATTCGGCAAACACAGTGATCTTCAATCCGTTCTCCGGCGTGCAGCAAGGTAACAACGTCGTGCGCTCGTCGTTCGGCTGTCCGACTTCAGGCGCGCTGCCGGCGAATTCCCAGTGCAACATCATTCCGTCGAACCTGATCAATCCGGTGGCCGCCAACCTGATCAAGTTCTATCCGTTGCCAAACATCACGGGCGTGGCGGCAGGAACGCAGAACAACTTCTTCTCGAATCAACTCCGTCACCAAAACTATCGCGCGTGGTTGACGCGCATCGATCACCGCATCAGTGCAAACCAGTCGATCTTCGGGAAGTACTATCACAGCTTCAACCCGGAAGATCGCCAGGACTGGGCCGGCGAGGTTAACGGCTTTCCGATCACGCGCGGTTTTGAATATCGCACCAACGACGGCGGCAACATCGACTACACCAACGCGATCAATTCAAATTTCGTTTTCGATATTCGCGTGAGTGTTAATCGCTTCGTACAGGAACGCCGTCCGGCGGAACTCTTCGATCCCGCCACGCTCGGCTTTGCTGCTCCTTCCCTCGCGGCGATGCGCGGTTATCAATACATACCGCGCATGATGATCAGAAACCTCGACGCGACCCGGCCCATTCGTTCGACTCTCGGCTCCACGCGATCCGATTGGAACGAAGGCCGCATCCGTCCTTTTTATATGGGCTCGGTGCAACCAACCATCACGCAGGTCATGGACAACCACACCTTGAAGTATGGCTACGACTTCCGCGTGGTGCGCGAGAACTTCAGCACTGACGCATACAAAGGCGGGCAGTTTTTCTTCGACGGCACGTTCACCGCGCCGGCTTCAAACTCTTCAAGCACGTTACGAAACGTGTTTGGCCGCGACCTCGCTGCGTTCCTGCTCGGCATTCCGACAACCGGTTCAGGTGGCAACGCAAGCCAGATCGACAACTCGATCAACTACTCGGTCCAATCGCTTTATCACGGAATGTTCTTCCAGGACGATTGGCGCGTGACGCGCAAACTGACCTTGAACCTCGGTCTTCGTTACGATCTCGAACAGGGTTTGACCGAACGTTTCAACCGCATCCTGCGCGGCTTCGATCTCGGCACGCCGAGTCCGATCGAAGCGCAAGTGCGCGCGGCATACACGACTGCGTTCAATAACAACCCGGCGAACTTCGTGGTCGCGCCCGCGAATTTCCACGTGCTTGGCGGTTACACGTTTGCTGACGAAAACAATCGCAACGTTTGGGAAGCGGATCGCAGTAACTTCCAACCGCGTGTTGGTATGTCGTATCAGTTGAATGACAAGACCGTGGTGCGCGCCGGCTTCGGCATCTTCATGGCGCCGTTCATGATCGAACCGCCACAACAGATCGGATTCGCGGGCAGTACGCCGGTCGTGCCGTCAAACAACAACGGTCTGACGTTTGTCGCGACCTTGACCAATCCTTTCCCGAACGGTTTGAG
The DNA here is from genome assembly GCA_035279345.1 of Pyrinomonadaceae bacterium. GTDB lineage: Bacteria > Acidobacteriota > Blastocatellia > Pyrinomonadales > Pyrinomonadaceae > PSRF01. The sequence goes on from DATEHX010000078.1 coordinate 30,538, forward strand.
CGGAGTGCAACCTTCTTTCGGCTCGAGTCTTGGTCTATTGACCGGATTCGGCGCGGACGTCGCG
>DATEHX010000079.1:0-3159 GCA_035279345.1 Pyrinomonadaceae bacterium
TCCGAAATTTTGAAAGACAACCCGATTTTAGATCGCCTCATCGAAGTCGACACGAAGGCGTTGAGGCGCGGGCTGATGTCTGGGGAGACGCTGCGGGCACCGCGCCAGCAGTTACGTCGGTTACGCGCCTCAGCCTTCGATGTCGCTTTAGATTTCCAGGGACTACTCAAATCGGCTTCGATAGCGCGCCTCTCGGGCGCGCGACGTGTTTTTGGCTACTCTCGAAGCGGCTTGCGCGAACCGGCCAGCACCGTCTTTCTTTCCAAACGCATTTCCATTCCGCCGCACACGCATATCATTCGCAAAGGATTACTGTTGCTTCAGGGCGCGTTGGGCATTCCCGTCCCGCAGGAACTCTCGTTCCCAATTGGTGTCAACGCGGCGGCGGAATCAGAAGCTGAGCGAGCGGCTGAGAACACGGCGGAGAATTTTGCGATTCTCAATCCCGGCGGTGGATGGCCGACGAAGTTGTGGAGCGCGGAAAAATTCGGCGGCTTGGCCGATCTGTTGTGGGCCAATTATGGAATGCGCTCTTTGGTCACGTACGGGCCGAATGAGGTTGAATTAGCGGAGATGGTGAAGCGAGCGTCGCGTTCGGAGAAGGCGCTGCCGGTTAGTCTTTCGTTGAAAGGATTTTATTCGCTCGCCAAACGCGCGCGGGTTTATGTTGGCGGCGATACTGGTCCGACGCACATCGCTGTTGCCGCGGGTGCTCCGATTGTCGGGTTGTTTGGACCAACCGAGTGGTGGCGAAACGGTAGTCCTTATTCAGAGGACATCTGCGTCGAACGAAACGACATCGATTGCCGCGTTGATTGTCACCGGCGTTCGTGTTCGAAATGGATCTGTATGGACATCACAGTGGAACGCGTATTCGATGCTGTGAGACAGAGAATCAGTAATTAGTATGCGAAGAGGTGGAACGTGGATTCAGCGCTGGCGTGTGCCGCTTGGTTTCTTGTGCGCCGCGGTATTTTTACTGCTGGCGAAACCAACGCCAGTGGCGCTGCTCGCTGGTGCGTGTGTTTCGCTGTTGGGCTTGGCGATTCGTGCGTGGGCGGCGGGACACATTCGCAAGAACGCGCAACTCGCGATCTCCGGACCATACGCATTCACACGCAATCCGCTTTACCTGGGAAGTTTTTTGCTCGGGCTCGGGTTTACGGTTGCGTCGGGACGAGTGGTGCTTGCTGTGTTGTTTGCGGCCTTGTTTCTTGGCATCTATTTCCCGGTGATGCGCGTCGAAGCCTCGACGCTGGTTGAGCTTTTTGGTAAGGATTATGAGGTTTACAAGCGGTCAGTGCCGCTTTTCTTTCCCCGGCTGACACCTTTTCGGCAACGCGAGTCAACACCCGTGAGATTCGATGGCTCGCTTTATTTGCGCTATCGAGAGTACCGCGCAGCGCTGGGTTTAGTGATCGCGTGGGGCCTGCTTTTAATCAAAACGTACTATCAATAACAACTTTGCAAAGACTTAAAATTCTCTTTTTTATCCTGTCGCTCACGCTTGCGTTCGGCTTCGCAATCCCCGTCCAAACTGTACGCGCGCAAAAGGCGCTCCCGAGACCGTTCGAACCCCTCGAAGAACTGCACTTCGAAGCTGAGTTCTCGCGCGCGTTGTTGCGAAAGATCGACGTGGCCGATCTCAAGTTTCACGCTTCTTCCACTCCGTCGAAGACCACCGGCGACGACTCTTACGCGATAACGTTCAAAGCCGACATCACCAGCAAAGGCTTCTTCGCGCGCCTGTTCAATCTGAAGTTTCGCGAACAAGTGGAGTCGATCGTCGAACCACTTACCTTCACCGTCAAGAAAACGACGATTCTCGACGAGCAGGGAAAACGTGTTCGCGAAACCAAGTCGACTTTCGACCGCTCGAAGGGCCAGATGACCTGGACCTTGCGCGATCCGAACAACCCGCAAAGCGAACCACGTCATGCGATCACCGAATTCTCCGGACAACTGCAAGACGTCCTGTCGGCGATTTACTTCATTCGCACGCAGCCACTTGAAGTCGGTAAGGGCTTTGATATTTACATCGGCGATGGTGGAAAGGTCTACACGATTCCCGTGAAGGTGCTCGAGAAGAAACGAATGAAGACCGTGCTCGGCCGCGTCGATGCATTTCGAGTGAATGCCGAACTGTTTGGACCCGAACGGCTGATCGATGATGAGAAGGGCGAGTTTTCGATCTGGTTCACAGCAGACGCGCGGCATATTCCGGTCGGCGGGCGTGTGAAAACAGATTACGGGACTTTCGATATCAAACTGAAGCGTATCATCACGGGTTCTCCTGCCGTAAAGTAGAGCCACAAAGAAGCACAAGGCACAAAATGCGCGAGCCATTAATTATTGGTCATCGTGGCGCGTCTGCCGTTGCGCCCGAGAACTCGATGGCGGCGTTTGCGGCAGCCGTTGGAGCAGGTGCGGACGGGATTGAGTTTGACGTACGGCTGAGTGGAGATGGTGTGCCCGTTGTTATTCATGACGATACGTTGCAACGGACGCATGGTTTGCGCAGGCGTGTCGTAGATTTGACAGCGGAGGAGTTGCGAGGTGTTGGCGTTCCGAGTTTGCGAGATCTGTTTGAACTAATGTCGCGGAACGATTTGATCTTGTGCCTCGAGATCAAGGGTAGTTCGTCTGAATTAGCCGAACGGTGTTGTGAGTTGGTTAATGAGTTTTCTTTTGAAGAGCGTGTGATCGTCGAGTGTTTTGATTTGAAGGTCATCGAGAAGATAAGGACGCTCAAAACCGCGGCACTGTTTGAGCCACGGATATACACGGATCAAAGCCTGATAGATCGAGCGCTCAGGGTTGGGGCTTCGGTACTGGCGCTTCATCACCGGCTAGCAAAGCCACCGCTGATCGAAAGGGCAAAACACGCGGGTCTCAGAGTTGTTGTTTGGACCGTCGACGATCCCGCGTGGCTCGCGCGCGCGCAAGCGATGGGTATAGAGGCATTGATCACGAACGATCCGGCGACAATGATTGAAGCCTCGGATCGTCTTCGCGTACAGTTGAACCGATGATTCGTCCCGCGGCTCAATTCAGCCAGTTCAACCGGTTCTTCGTTTCTACCGACTTTTCAGTTTCCTACCGGCGGGCCAAACAACTTCAGTGGCAGAACCAGGCAAGTTCGGGTTATTCACTGCTCGC
>DATEHX010000080.1:0-10457 GCA_035279345.1 Pyrinomonadaceae bacterium
CCCGCGAGGGGCGGCAAGTACATACTCTTTTGCTTTCTCGCCGGACTGGACCCACCCACAGCAAATGGCAGTCGAGGCTTAGGATGCGGTGAAAAGCCAAACGGTTGACGGGCAAACATGTGGCATCTAAGATGTTTTGCCCATGTCCTTATCCAGAATAATCCGTGTATTGCCTCTACTTCTGGCGCCAGTCCTGTTAGTCGCCCTCGTGGCGCCACCGGCTCTGACCCAGTCCGCAAAGGAACCGGAGCGCGAGCAGCTTCTCAATGGATTAAAACTACTAATCTGGGAGCAACCCGGAAGTCCTGAATTAATCGTCAAATTGCGCATTAATAGCGGCGCCGCGTTTGATCTCGCAGGCAAGTCAGGCCAGATGGCGCTCCTCGGCGACCTGCTCTTTCCTGACGCCGCCACCATCGACTTTTTCACGGACGAACTGGGTGGAAAACTGGACGTCAGCGTCAACTACGATTCGATGACCATCACGATGGTTGGCAAGGCCGCTGAGTTCGAGCAGGTCATTTCCGTGCTGCGCAATGCAATCCTTTCGACGCAGTTCACACCCGAAGTCGTCACTCGCATACGCGACGCACGTATCAAGAGCCTGCGCGACGGGACTGTTTCTCCGGCGACGGTCGCCGATCGGGCGATCTCAGCCCGGCTCTTCGGCGACTTTCCCTACGGCCGGCGTTCCGGTGGAACACCGGAAGACGTCGCACGCGTGGACCGCGCTGATTTGATGCAGGCGCACGAGCGTTTCCTTAATTCAAACAATGCGACGCTCACGATTGTCGGCGGCGTCACCAGAGCGCGAGCGTTTCGCACCGTGCGACAGCTTCTCGGCCCATGGCGCAAAACTGAGAAGATCGTGCCCACGACTTTTACACAGCCGAAAGCCGTCGATCCGCGCACGTTGATCGTCAACGCTGCTGGACCAACTACGGAGGTTCGTTTAGCCGTTCGTGGCGTGGCCCGCTCTGATGCAGACTTCGCTGCCGCTGAAGTGCTCGCGCGCGTTGCCCAACATCGCTGGCAGGCAATGGCCGCGGAACTCGCGAACCAACCTATTTTCGTGAACAGCGACGCTTATGTTTTGCCCGGCATGTTTGTGATGGGCGCGGCTGTCAGCACTGACAAGACCGCGGATGCGTTAACGAATGCGAAGAAAGTGATCGAGTCTTTAGTGAACACTCAGGCCACCGTTGCAGAGTTGGATCGGGCCAGGACCGAAGTTGTGAACGAGACGGTTGCGAGTGCGGCGAAGTCAGAAGCGGTTCCGGATCCATGGCTCGACGCTGACACTTATCGGTTCAGTGCGATACAAGATCGAGCGGCACTATTAAGAGCGGTAACACCCGCGGACGTTCAGCGTGTTGCAAGAAAACTATTCAAAGACCCGGCTGCCGTTGCTTCTGTGGTTGTTGGTGAAGCTGATCCACTCAAGTCTGCTTTGCAGGGACGCGTGCAGTTTGAAGTGCTCGGTGAAATTGTCGTTCCAACCACTACACCAAAAACTCCAGCAAAACCGACAGGCAACGCTAATCCCAGGTAATCGCAAAGTGTTCGCAAGCGTCTTGCAACCAAATGCAAACGAGATTTGTTTTTACTGTGCATGACAAAACGAACGCCGCTAACGAGCATGCGGGCCGCGTTCGCGAGATGTTTGCAGGGATCGCGAAACGCTATGATCTTTTGAACCACCTGCTCTCCGGTAACGTCGATAAGCGATGGCGCCGGATCGTTGCAGAGAGAGTCCGCGAGAAACTTTCGCCGGCGCATATCGGCAGTTCGCTGATTCTCGATGTAGCATGTGGCACTGGCGATTTGTCGAAGACGTTGTTTGAAAATACAGGAGCAAGAGTTGTCGGTACCGACTTCTGTCGACCGATGCTGGAGATTGCCGCGGGCAAGACTTCGGACCGGATACCTTTGATAGAAGGCGATGCGCTGGACCTGCCGTTTCGCGATGGTGCGTTTGAAGTGGTGACGATCGCGTTCGGCTTGCGCAATCTCGCGAGTGTCGAAGGTGGTTTGGCAGAACTCCGAAGGGTCTTGAAACCGGGCGGCTGGGTGGCAGTGCTCGAGTTTTCACGACCGGCAAATGCGATAATGCGGCCGTTGTTTGGTCTGTACTTCCACAGAGTGTTACCGTTGATGGGTGGACTCGTCAGTGGTTCGCGAATGGCGTACAGTTACTTACCGGCTTCGGTGCAGAAGTTTCCGGACCAGGAACAACTCTCGCTCCTAATGCAGCGGGCAGGTTTTGAGCAGGTTCGGTTTGAGAACCTGACGGGCGGCATCGCGGCCTTGCACATGGGCAAAAGGCCGGAATGAGTTTGAGGATTGGTTGCAGCGTTCTAAACTTTGCAACCAGATACGTAGTCACGGGGTGCGGTTTGGTAAGCGCGCGGTTGTCGGGGCTGTGCGAGTATTTAAATCGTACCTCGGGCTACGTTTTTGAATCACAAAGAAGCACAAGAAAATACAAAAGGCACAAGAAGGAGTTTAGCTTTCTTGTGCCTTTTTGTGGCATGATGCGCCCCGGTGCGCACTCGTCTTCGGTATAAAATTCTCGGCGGTTTGCGTCGAGTTATAATCCTGCTCCTCGTTGTTTGGACCGTCGTCTCTCTCGTAACACTTCTAATCGAACTCGTCCCCGGCGATCCCGCTGTCGCGGTTCTGGGCGAACAAGCTACTCCCGAACAGTTCATACAGTTTCGCGAAAAGCACGGCCTCGATCGGCCAGCCTTTTTCTTCTCTTTTCCACAGGACGCCGATGGCCGCCACTTCGTGTGGCACGGAGCCGACAATCGTTACGTTGATTACTGGCGCGCACTGCTGCAGGGCGACATGGGCCTGTCGTTTCGCAACGATCGCCCAGTCAGTGAACTAATTCTCGAACGTTATCCGGCGACAATCGAACTCGCCATCCTCGCGATGATCATCGCCGTGCTGATCGCGATACCACTCGGCGTCATCGCCGGCACTAACCGCGGCACCATCGTCGACAACACTGCTTCCGTAGTCGCGCTGCTCGGCATCAGTTTGCCGAGTTTCGTGATCGGACCGATGCTGGTCTACATCTTTGCCGTCAAACTGCGCTGGCTCGCGCCGTCGGGCCGTTTCGACTGGAGCGACATCATTCTGCCCGCGTTCACGCTGGGCGCGGCCTTGTCAGCGATCCTGACGCGCATGGTGCGTTCGTCAGTGATCGAAGAGCTCAGTGAAGATTACGTTCGCACGGCACGCGCGAAGGGTTTGAGCGAGCGCACCGTCATTTACAAACACGTCCTGAAGAATGGACTAATTCCGGTTGTTACAATCCTGGGTTTGCAACTCGGCGTCCTGCTCGCGGGCGCCATCATCACGGAAAAGATCTTTGGTTGGCCCGGTCTCGGTTTGCTGCTCATTGAAGACGGGATCGGAAAACGCGATTACCGCGTCGTGCAAGGCTGTGTGCTCGTGATTAGTATGACCTACATTATCGCGAACCTGCTCACGGACATGGTCTATCGCTGGCTGGATCCGCGCATTAGGGTGTCTTAATAAGCATCCACAGATTACGGAGATTTCTTTCTGTGAAATCTGTGGATGGTTTTAGTAAGCAATGAATCGGCTAACAATAATCGGTCTGGTAATCGTCGTAGTGCTCGTGATCGTGGCGCTGTTTGCGCCGTGGATCGCGACGTACGACGTCGGCGCGACAAACCTCGCGATGCGTTATCTGCCGCCTTCGGCGGCACACTGGTTCGGCACAGACTCAACCGGCCGCGATATCTTCTCGCGCGTGGTCTTTGGCGCGCGTATCTCGCTGCAGGTCGGGCTCATCGTCGTCGCGGTGTCGGCAGTCATCGGCACACTGCTCGGCGCGATCGCGGGTTACTACGGCGGCTGGGTCGATCGTTTCGTTTCCGGCTACGTCTTCAACGTGTTTCTTGCGTTTCCGGGTTTGTTGCTCGCGATCGCGATGGTCGCGTTTCTCGGCGCGGGATTGAACAAACTGATCTTTGCGTTGTGCATCATCGGTTGGGTTGGTTACGCGCGGCTCATTCGCGGCCAGGTGCTGAAGGTTCGCGAGTATGATTTTGTGCAAGCGGCTCGCGCGCTTGGTGCGAGCGACAAGCGCATTCTGCTGGTTCATATTTTGCCGAATGCGATTCAACCGTTGATCGTGCAGGCGAGTCTTGGTATGGCCGGCGCTGTGCTTTCGGAAGCTGCGTTGTCGTTTCTCGGTCTCGGCGTGCCGCCGCCGGCGCCGTCGTGGGGCACAATGATCGAGGAAGCGCGCGATCTGTCGACGCTTCAGGCCGCGCCACATGCGCTCATCTTTCCGGGCATCGCCATCGCCCTCACCGTGCTCGCGTTCAACTTCATCGGCGACGGTTTGCGTGAGCATCTCGATCCTCGACAAAGAGCCCGGTGACGATCGTGCGTGACCTCGCGATTTCAATTAATAACTTATCGAAGACTTATCCGGTTCCTTTTCGTCGTCTGCGTGCGTTCTTTCGCCGTCCCGTGAAAGAGCCGGTCGAAGCGCTGCGCGACGTTACGTTTGATGTTCGCAGCGGCGAGATCTTCGGCTTGATCGGACGCAACGGCGCGGGCAAGACTACGCTCACGAAGATCGTCGCGACGCTGGTGCAACCAACCACCGGTACAGTCACGGTTCGCGACAGCGACAGTGTGCTCCACGACGAACAGGTGCGCCGGCAGATCGGTCTCGCCACGGCCGAAGAACGCAGTTTCTATTGGCGTCTGACAGGGGAACAGAACCTGATGTTCTTTGCACGTCTGCACGGGCTCAGCGATCGCACCGCGAAACAGCGCATTCGAGATTTGTTTGCCAAACTCGAACTTGATGAAGTCGCGCACCGGCGTTTCGGTGAGATGTCGACGGGAAACAAACAGCGGCTCGCGGTTGCGCGGGCGATGTTGTCGCATCCGCCGGTGCTATTGTTGGACGAACCGACTCGTTCACTCGATCCGCTTGCGGCTGCGCGTATGCGAGAACTGATCAGTTCGCTCGCGCAACAGGACCCGCCGGTTTCGATCCTGCTGACGTCGCACAACCTCGCGGAAGTCGAAACGCTGTGCGAGCGCGTCGCGATTATCAGTCGCGGGCGAATCCGCGCGATCGACACGCCTCAACAACTTCGGAGTCTTACCTCCGGAAAAGAACAGGTCCACCTGACAGTTGCCGGTTTGAATGGAGCAAACGAGCCCAGTACGGTCTCAATTACGCGGCAAGTCAACGATAATCAACTCGACGACACGATCCGAGAATTGCAGCAGCAGGGCGGACGCATACTCGACGTTGTAGTTGAACGAGCCACACTACTCGACGTGCTCGAACTCTACGAAAGCGGAACCACGGATGAAAACGAAAAAAATTGATCTGTGTTGGTCCGTGAAAATCTGTGGCAAATGAATAGCTTACAACTCCTACCACGCAGGATCTTCGCTTTCGTCGCGCGCGACTTTCGCTTGTTCGTTAGCTATCGGATGCAGTTTTTTCTGCGCATCATCTCGGTGCTGGCGGTTGTCACGACGCTCTTCTTTATTTCGAAGATCTCGGCAGGGTTTACCGATCCGCGGTTTACGCAGTGGCGCGATCCGTTCGCCAGTTGGCTCACGGGGCTCGCGGTGCTCAATTACTTCATGACCGGCTTCTCCAGCCTCGCCAACTCGATTCGGCAGGAACAGATGCAAGGAACGCTCGAAAGCGTTTTGTTAACTCCGATCAATCTTCCGACAGTGATCGTGGCCAGCTCCGCGTGGGACTTTCTCGAAACGACCTTCTTCTCGTTTCTCTACCTGTTCTTCGGCCGCGTGCTCTTCGGCGTCCAGTTTCGCGGCAGCTTTTTTCTTGCAGTTGTTTTTCTGTTACTGACAACCGTCGTACTCGCGTGTCTCGGCATACTCTCCGCCAGCTTCGCGATGGTCTTCAAACGCGGCGATCCGTTTGGCATCTTTCTCGGCGCGGGCTCGGCGCTGTTTTCCGGCGTCTTTTTCCCGACTCAGTTACTGAAAGAATACGCCGGCCCGAAACTCGGCAACATTTCACAGCTTCTTCCCGCCACGCACGGACTTCAGGGCATCCGCCAGGTGCTGCTTGAAGGACACACACTGAGCCAGGTCACGCAGCCGCTCTTCGTCCTGCTCGGTTTTCTCGTAGTACTGCTTCCCTTTTCACTCTGGGTCTTTGGCCGCGCCGTGCGGCGCGCCAAACGCGAAGGCAGCCTGATTCAGTACTAAAGAAACCATTTTGTGCCTTTTTGTGGCCTCGTTTGACACCCCTGAACCCGCAAGCTACCATCGCGCACGAATGTCCCGTGGCATCGCAGAAAGCATTCTCGACCTCATAGGCCAAACTCCTTTACTTCATCTCTCGCGTTTCGTTCAGCCACCTTGCGCCGACGTGTACGCAAAGATCGAATGGCTTAATCCCGGCGGGTCGGTGAAGGATCGCGCGGCTTTGGGCATGATTCTCGACGCCGAGGAAAAAGGCTGGCTGAAACCCGGCGGCACGGTCATCGAGCCGACAGCCGGAAACACGGGCATCGGCCTCGCACTCGTGGGAGTTGCGCGCGGTTACCGTGTTATTCTCTGCGTCCCGCGTGGCTTCGCCGAAGAGAAGATGAAGCTGATCGAAGTGTTGGGCGGCGAGATCGAGTACGTGCCGTGTGAAGCGGGAATGACGGGCGCGATCGCGCGTTCGCGTGAGCTGGCGGCGGATATCGAAGGCAGTTTCGTACCGCAGCAATTTGAGAATACGGCGAACCCGTGTTTTCATGAACTCACCACCGGCCGCGAGATTGTCGAACAGATGAACGGCCAGATCGACGCGGTTGTGATCGGTGCGGGCACTTCCGGAACTTTTTGCGGCGTCAGCCGGGCGGTAAAAAAACAAAACCCAAACGCGCTGTGCGTTTTGGTTGAACCGGAAGGATCGATCTACGGTGGCAAGCCTGCTGGGCCAAAAAAGATAGAAGGCATTGGCCAGCGCGACTTTATTCCGACGATCTTCGACGCCGCGCTGGCAGACGAGATCATGATGGTGCTGGACGACGAAGTCTGCACCACTTTGAAAAGGATTGCCCGGCTCGAAGGTTTGCTCGGTGGCTGGTCCACCGGCGCCGCCGCGGTCGCGTCGTACAAGGTCGCGGAACGTTTAGGTCCAGGCAAACGAGTAGTCACAGTCTTCCCCGACGGCGCGGAACGCTATCGCAGCCAGGGAATTTTTGACGAGTAAGATTATGGGATTCGCAACGACAGCCATTCACACGGGTTCAGAACCAGACGAAGCCACCGGCGCGGTCACCGTACCGATCTATCAAACGTCGACCTACGCGCAGGACGCGCTCGGCAAAACACGACAGGGCTACGAATACGCGCGCACACAAAACCCGACGCGTTCCGCGGTCGAACGCAACATCGCTGCCCTTGAAGGCGCAAAGTTTGGCTTCGCGTTCGCCTCGGGCATGGCCGCGATCGACGCCACACTGCGCCTCGTGAAAGCCGGCGAACACGTCATCGTTTCCGACAACACCTACGGCGGCACCGCGCGGCTCTTTAATCGTATTCTCAGCAACTACGGAATCGAGTTTGAATACGTCGACACTGCCGAACCGCTGAACGTCGAAGCGGCGCTCAAACCAAACACAAAGATGGTCTTTCTCGAAACGCCGACGAACCCGGTGATGATCGTTACGGACCTGAAGGAAATCAGCGAGATCGCGCATCGCGCGGGCGCACGCGTCGTTTGTGACAACACGTTTTTGTCTCCTTATTTGCAGCGCCCGATGGAGTTTGGCGTGGACATCGTGGTCCATTCCACCACGAAGTATCTCAACGGGCATTCGGACGGCGTCGGCGGCATCGTGGTTTTGAACGACGAAGAAGACGCCAATTGGATTGGATTCGTGCAGAACAGTGCCGGGGCGATTCTCTCGCCTTTCGATTCGTGGCTGGTGGTGCGTGGCACAAAAACGCTGGCGCTGCGCATGGAACAACACGATAAATCGGGCCGCGCAGTGGCGGCGTTTCTGGAAGAACACCCGAAAGTGCGCAAAGTTTACTATCCGGGGTCCGCTTCGCACCCGCAACACGCGTTAGCAAGAAGACAGCAACGCGGCTTTGGCGGCATGGTCGCGTTTGACGTCGGTTCGCTGGCGGCGGCGAAAACGGTGCTCGAATCAGTCAGACTGTGTACGCTGGCGGAAAGTCTCGGCGGCGTGGAGACACTGATTTCACATCCGGCCACGATGACGCACGCTTCGGTTGATGAGGCGAAGCGCCAACGGCTCGGAATTACCGATGGCTTAGTACGTATTTCCGTGGGTATTGAAGACACTGACGACATTATTGCGGATTTAGATCAAGCGCTGGACAAAGTTTAATTTAGGGTTACAATTGGCCGTTCTCAACCTTTATTAGACTCCCTAATACACGCTCTCCTTATGATCGTAGAGTTATACGCCAAATCAGATGTTGGCCGAGTGCGACGTGGTAACGAGGATAACTTCCTGGTCCTTGATCTGTCTTCCGAGCAGACCTGGACCGGGTCAGATGGGGCCACGCCACCTGCCAAACTAACCCGTTTCGACTTGGGCCAAAAAGGACTCGTGCTGGTCGTTTCTGACGGCATGGGTGGCGCGCTCGCGGGCGATGTGGCCAGCCGGATGGCGGTCGATTCCGTGCGCGAGATGTTGCTCGGAACCGAAGGCGAAGAAGCGTGCGATCCGAGTCTGGATTTGGTTGAGTGTCTGAAGAACGCCACGATCTACGCGAATCTTGCGATTCATTTGAGAAGCCAGGAAGACTCGCGGTGCGCCGGCATGGGCGCTACGTTCACCGGCGCGGCGATCCGAGGCGACAATCTCGATCTCGTTCAGGTCGGCGACAGTCGTGGTTACGTCATTCGCAAAGAACACATTCGTCTCGCGACCAAGGACCAGTCGCTAGTGCAACAACTCGTCGATGTCGGGCAGATCAGTGAGTCGGAAGCCGAAACGCACATGTTTCGCAACGTGATCCTGCAAGCGCTCGGTGCGCAAAGCGAAGTCGCGCCCGTGACCGGGCGGATTCGTTTGCGGCAGGGCGACGTGCTGTTGCTTTGTAGCGATGGATTGTCTGGAAAACTGCGTTCTGAAGATATTCAGCAGATCGTTGTAAACAGCCAGGGAGATCTGGCGAAGGCGTGCGACCACCTGATCGACGAGGCTAACAATCGCGGCGGCGAGGACAACATCACTGTAGTCCTGGCTCGTTTTGTGGGGGAAGATCTCGAAGAACCCGCCACCGATCGCATCACGATCGAGCTACCACCACTCGAAGAAGACAAGACTCTCGACGACAACTACGAAGCCGATACGGAAGCGCACTAGTCTTTTAAAGCAATCCACAGATTACGCAGAATCTGTGTAATCTGTGGATGGTTTTAGTTTTTTAGTTGACGCCACTCCGGATCGCCACCAACACGCCGCACATAAATCGACGCGCCTTCGACGCTCTCGACGCAAACTCGTTCGCCGGCCTCTAATGGAGCTTCTCCGGCTGCGGGATATGCGGTCCACGTCGAGCCAAAAACTTTCACTGCGCCTTCCTGTAATGCACCAGTGCTAGAGGAAACGACCGTCCCGATCTTTCCGGGAAGCGCGTCAACGCCGCTGCGCAGTGACTGGCCTGACTTCTCTCGTGAGAAGTAGTTGATGAAGATGGTGCGCGAGGCCGCGGTCAGGGCAATTGAGACGACCGCAAAAACCATGAACTGAATTGCAAGACTATCGACACCGATAAAACCAAGGAAAGCGGCCGCCAGCGCGCCGATGCCAAACCACAGCAGCACAAACCCGGACGTGAAGATCTCGGCGACGATGAGTATCGCGCCGAGTATGGTCCATAAAATCCAAAACCAATCGCTCATCTATCCGTGTTATCCGTGAAAATCCGTGGCTCAACCTTTCAAAACGTTCTTCATCACAAACCAAACATTCGCCGGACGCTCTGCCAGCCGGCGCATGAAGTAAGGATACCAGTGTTTTCCGTACGGAACATAGATTCTCATGTTGTACCCGTCGCGCGCGAGTTGCCGCTGAAGGTCGCGCCGGATGCCGAAAAGCATCTGAAACTCAAACTTCTCTTTCCCGATGCCTTCGCGCGACGCGAAGTCGACGGTGGCGTCGATCATCTTCGGATCGTGCGTGGCGATGCCGTGATACGTGCCGCTGGAAAGCAGTAGTTGCATCACCTTGACGTAGTTTGCGTCGACGTCTTTCTTGTCGGCATACGCGACTTCGGGCGGTTCGTTATAGGCACCTTTGCAAATGCGAATGCGCGCCGGAATTTTTACGAGTTCCTGTGCGTCGGTATAAGTTCTATGGAGATATGACTGCAACACGATCCCGACAGTATTCAGGTCAAATTCAGCGCGTAAACGTTTGAAGATGTCGATGGTG
>DATEHX010000081.1:0-14563 GCA_035279345.1 Pyrinomonadaceae bacterium
GGTATCGATCTCGAACTCGCGGACTTCGACGAAAAGACCGGTCAATCCGCAGCAGCGCTGGCAAATGCCATTGACGACAAAACCGCGGCGCTCGTGGTCCAGTCGCCAAACTTCTTTGGTTGTGTCGAAGATCTCAAAGCACTCGCCGACGCAGCTCACGCGAAAGGCGCGTTGCTCGTCGTCGCAATCACGGAAGCGATGTCGTTGGGACTGTTGAAGTCACCGGGCGCATGTGGCGCGGACATCGTCGTCGCGGAAGGCCAATCGTTTGGCGTGCCGCTTTCGTTTGGTGGTCCATACGTCGGTCTCTTTGCCACCAGAGACAAGTATGCGCGTCAGATTCCCGGACGGCTCGTGGGCGAGGCTTACGATAAGAAGGGACGCCGCGGTTTCGTGCTCACGCTGGCCACGCGCGAACAGCACATTCGCCGTGAAAAAGCCACGTCAAACATCTGCACCAACGAAGGTCTGATCGCGCTTGCGGCAACCGTCTACATGGAAGCGATGGGCAAACGCGGCATTCAGGAAGCCGCGCATCAATGTCTGCAAAAAGCCGCGTACACGGCGAAGCGCATCGCGGCAGTCAAAGGGTTTTCACTTCCCTTCACCGGTCCGGTGTTCAATGAGTTCGTGGTGAGAGGACCGCAGAAGTCCATTGAACTCCTCGCGCGACTTGCCAAAGATAAAGGCATCGAAGGCGGAATCGCATTGTCGCGCTTCATGCCTGATCGCACTAACGATTTTCTGGTTTGTGTTACTGAGACAAACACCCGCGAGCAGATCGATTCGCTCGTCTCGGCTCTAAGCGAACTATGACCAGCGGTATCACAAAAGTCACCACCCACATCAGTCCCAACGAACAACTCATCTTCGAGCGTTCACAACCGGGGCGTATCGGTTATCGCCTGCCCGCGTTAGACGTTGAAGAATCACCGGTCGACGATCTCGTTCCAAAAGCGTTTCAACGCGACGACGATCTCGAAGGCGTGCCGGAAGTCAGTGAAGTGGACGTGGTCCGTCACTTCATCCGCATGTCGACGTGGAACTACTCGATCGACATCGGCATGTATCCGTTGGGCTCGTGCACGATGAAGTACAACTCGCGTCTCAACGAGCGCGTCGCACGCATCGCGGGATTCGCGAATCTGCATCCGCTCGCCGCCGAAGAAGATATCCAGGGCGCACTGCAGGTCATTTACGAACTTCAGGAATGTCTCGCGGAGATCACGGGCTTGCCGGGAATTTCTTTGCAACCGGCCGCGGGCGCGCACGGCGAGATGACCGGCATCATGATCATTCGCGCGTTTCTCGACGCGCGCGACGGCGCCGCCGGTTCCGCCAGGCGCACGATGCTCATCCCTGACTCAGCGCACGGCACCAATCCAGCATCAGCTCACCTGTCCGGCTTCTCGGTGAAGACAATCAGATCGACTGCTGAAGGTCTGACCGATCTGGATCACTTGCGCGAACTGTGCGCACACGGCGACGTCGCCGGCCTGATGCTCACTAACCCGAACACACTAGGTTTGTTCGAACGCAACATCAAACAGATCTGCGACATCGTTCACGAAGCTGGCGGACTCGTTTACATGGACGGTGCGAACATGAACGCGCTGGTCGGCGTCGCGCGTCCGGGCGACATGGGCGTGGACGTGATTCACCTCAACTTGCACAAAACGTTTTCCACGCCACACGGCGGTGGTGGACCAGGTTGCGGTCCATGTTGCTGCACGAAGGAGTTGGAACCGTTTCTCCCGGTGCCGCGCATCGTTAAAAACGACGACACATATCGTCTCGATCACAACGAACCAAAGTCGATCGGACGAGTGAAAGCGTTCTTTGGAAACTACGGCATGATGTTACGCGCACTCGCTTACACGTTGACGCACGGCAACGATGGTCTGCGTGAAGCAACTGAAGCAGCCGTGCTCAACGCGCGTTACATCGCCGATGGTCTCACCAGCGACTACGACAAACCGTTTGATAGTCCGCCGATGCACGAAGTGGTTTTCACGGACAAGCGGCAGTCGCGCAAGGGCGTGCACACGCTCGACATCGCGAAACGTTTGATCGATTACGGATTTCATCCAATGACGATCTACTTCCCGTTGATCGTGCAGGGTGCGATGTTGATTGAACCGACGGAATCAGTCGGCAGACAGGAACTCGATCAATTTATCGCGGCGATGAGATCGATTGCGAGTGAGGCAGTGGAAAATCCGGAGTTGGTGCTGAACGCTCCGCACGATACGCGCATCGGCCGTCTCGACGAAGCCGCCGCAGCGCGCAAACCCGTTCTTCGTTGGAAGCAATCCACAGATTACGCAGAGCCAGCAAAGGCTTAATCTGTGGAATCTGTGGTTTGACTTGGAACCTTTAGAAGAGCAAGCCTGTCGACCACGCGGCCGTTGACGAGGTGCTCTTCGACGATCTCGGGGACATCTTTCGCCCGCACTTGCGCGTACCAGACGCCGTCCGGATAAATCATCACCGCCGCGCCGATCGCACAGAAGCCAACCGAACCACACTCGGTCAACACTACCGTCCCTTCGGGA
The DNA here is from genome assembly GCA_035279345.1 of Pyrinomonadaceae bacterium. Taxonomy (GTDB): domain Bacteria; phylum Acidobacteriota; class Blastocatellia; order Pyrinomonadales; family Pyrinomonadaceae; genus PSRF01. The sequence goes on from DATEHX010000081.1 coordinate 2,556, forward strand.
CTACAACCCTTCGACACTTTGCCATACTGAAGGCAGCGCGACTTCAACTCGCGTCCAAAAGCCTCGAGTACCGCCGCGCTATCGTTTGCCGAACACGACTTGCCCGTGCAAACAAAGACATGCCGTTGAATCCGGGCCGACGCAATCGGCGCCAGTTCCATCAGCCGTTCACAATCATCGATGAACTTTGCTTCCGCCAAGAAAACCTCTTTTCGATTTCATGCTAACTCATTGTAGAATGACGCGTCGAGAGGTTGACGCTTTAAGCAATATGGCAACTGGCCTGGTTATCCACATCTCCTCGGGCGAAGACCGGCATACCGAAATCCTCACCGACGACGACATCCGGATCGGCACCACCGAAACCGCTAACCTGCGGCTGCGCGCTTCAAGTCTGCCTCGGGAAGCTGCGAATGCCGTTTTGCTCGAACTGACGCGTTCGAACGGCAGTTATCGGGTCACGAGTGTCGATGAAGAGTTGCAGGTGACGTTGAACGGCGAAGCCGTCCAGACTGGCGATGAGATCCGCGACGGCGATGAAGTGCGCTTTGACGGTTCCGAACTCATTTTGCACTTCTATCCGGTGCGAGCGCTGCCCGCCGTCGTTCCCGGTGCTGCTCGCGAGACACACGTCGCGCCGTTCATCGAAGCAGCCGCGATTGAGTCAGCAGCGACTGCCCGCCGTGACGACGCCAAAGTCTTCCTGCGTGAGTTCACGCGCGAACTCGTACGCGAGATCCGTCCCAGCACTAAGCTGATCACGCTGGCAATCGCGATCGCGCTGGTCGGCGGTGTTCTTTATCTCGGCTTCGCGATGTACAAGGAACTCCAGCGCAGCCGGCGTTTGATCGACGACCAGCGTGCTCAGCTCGGCCAGATGCGCGATCAGGTTTTGAAAACAAATTCACAGATCAGCGATCTCGGCCGTTCGACCAAAGAACTTCAGGATAGTCTCTCGCTGGCGGTGAAGTTACGCAGCGAATACGGCCGCGGAGTTTGTTTGATCGCCGGTTCGTTCTACTTCGTGGAGACCGGAACCGGCCGGCCGCTTCGTTTCGCCGAATCACAGTTGAACGACAGCGGCAGCGCCGTTCAAAGTGGCAACACGTTTGAATCGTTAACACCGGAAGGCAACGGAGCCGTTGCGGAGTATGAATTTGTCGGCAGCGGATTCTACGTTGGCCAGGGCATGGTGATCACGAACCGTCACATCGCGCAGCCGTGGATCGCCGACGATCGAGCGCAGAGTATTAGCGGCGGACTCAAAGCACAGCCACGTCTCAAAAGACTCATTGCTTATTTCCCGGATTTCACCACCGCGATTCCGCTAAAGTTTAAGAACGCCGCGGTGCGAGACGATCTCGCGGTTTGCGAACTCGACATTCCCGAAGTTCCGGAGACGTTGCCCATACTTCCGTTGGAAACCGATCCCGATGCGGTGGCAGTCGGCAAAACGGTCGTCATGATGGGTTATCCTTCCGGTCCCGATCGTCTGCTCGCATTGCTCGACGACGCGGAGTCGCGCGGAATTCAACAACGTTACGGAACACCGATGGCGCAGTTGGCCTATCTCGCCGAGACCAAACGCATTCAACCGTTAACCACACAAGGAAGTATCACCGACCTCGACGTGCGCCGCATCGTTTACGACGCGCGCACTGCTGAAGGTGGTTCGGGTGCGCCGTTGTTTGGTCCATCCGGCCGCGTCATCGGCGTGAACTTTGCAGTCTTCACTGAAAATCAGGCCTCAAACTTTGCGGTGCCGAGCCGCTTCGCAGTCAGCCTCCTCGAACGCAACGGCTGGACTGCACCAAAGGAAGGCAAAGAAGCCGAAGCGACCAGTCAACAACCATGAACTTCGCTGGACCGTGCCGAAAACTCGAACAATCTCCCCCAAAGGCGCAAAGACGCAAAGCGCTGCCGCGTTGCTAAAGGATTTCTTTGCGCCTTTGCGGGAGACTTCGGTTCTAAACTCACGCGCTAACAAATCTGTGATTACATTCGTCTGTAAAGAACGGCAACGTTGCCACATAGCGCGGGCATCTGATCCCGGACTGTTGCAATGAAGAACCTGTCACATTTGACAGCATTAATTAGGTCCACGACCTGTTAAGGTAATGTATATTTACTTTACGCCCTCTGGGGCATGGTTATTGCACGAGGTTATTGCACGAGTTGTTTAAGGGCGAGGTTATTTGAGTGTCTGTTAATCCTGCCGTTTCCGGGAATGCAGCACAAACTCCCCAACTGCCAGATTTTGTTTTAGTGTTCGATGACGAAGGATGAGAATCCAAAGCCTTAGACACTGGCAACTGAGGGCGAGCTTATTTGCGTTTCTGCTCGTTGTCGCGCCATTAATCCCGATCGCAACCGGCAAGGCCCAGGGTCCGAACCCGAATCCACCCGAGGTCGCGAATACCGATCCGACCGTTCCGCTCTCGCAGATTCTGCGACTCGAGCGAATCGAAGTGCCGGGTGGCGCGGAACTGATCACGGTCCACGCCAAACTTTCGGGTCTCGAGTCCGATAAAAACGACAAGTGGATCCCGCTAGTGTCTATTCTTCGCGACACTCTCGGCGACAACATTCCGGAAAACAATCGCCTGCGCTACGTTTGGCCGTTGACGTACACGAGACCAACTACCAAGCAACGTCTCGCCGCGGCAATCCCCTTCTTCTACACGCGCGTCGGTAACAAAGAAACAACCACCAGGACTCCGCCGCCCGCGCTCGATCTCGCAGCGCCGGAAAGCGACGTTTGGAACAAGATATTTTGGACGGCGCTGCAGGGCATCTTGCTCGATCCGTACGGCACGCCCATCAAAGCTTCAACCGCTTCGTATCGCCGCAACACGAGCGATTACCGGAAGTCGCACATCATCCGCGCGCTGTCAGTGCTTTCACTCTACGAAGCTGTCGAGGGCGAATCGGCGTTGAGTGAGGCGGAGATGGCGACGATTCAAGCGCGCCTGTTGCTGACGGAAAAGACTTTCGGCGGCCTCGTTGACGACGCGAATCTGCGCAGCTACTACGCGAAGAAAACAACGCAAGTGCGCGACGAGCGCGCGCACAACTGGGAACTGCTGCGCCAGCGCGCCGAAGCCGAATCACTTTACTTCGAACCGTTGCTGATGCCCGACGGCAGCTCCACGCACGCGATGCTGTGGGTCGCGAAACGCGATCTCGCGAAGCAACAAGGCGCTCGTTACAGCAAGCGTTTTCTAAACATCGCGAATCCGTGGGACGATAAGCGCCTGCAGAACTGGCAAGGCTACGTCGAGACGCGTTACTTCGACTCCGACAACCAAATGGTCGACGCAGACACGCCAGGTGCGGAAGCAGTAGAAATGATTCCCCTCGCGCTTTACGGGCTCGACGCGCCGAAAATTCCGATGCTGCTGGTAGACTTTCGCGACAGTTACAATCCGAAGAAGCGCGAGATGTCGCGGCGTGTTTTGAACGACGTCACGCGAAACATGCTGTCGCTCTCGAAGTTTGGCAACCTGCCGTTTTTCCTCGGCCGCACGATTTTCGATTTCACGACCGGCCGCCGCGGAATGGACATCAATCAGCCGTCGCGTTTGCAAACCTATTCGCAACTGAAACTCCTGCTGGCGCTCAACGACTCGCTCGAGCCGCAACTGCGCTACGAGATCGAAGGACGCGCCGAGAAGATCTCACTCAATCCATTTGAAAACGATCTCAATGCTGAGGCAAACGTCGCGTTGCAGCAGTACCAGGCGCTCGTGGCTTTTGCAAAAGATCCGAACGGCTTGGCCGCGAAAATCGAGCGTGATCGCCGGGCGGAGATGATGCCTTTAGAGCATGGCCGCAACGCACGCATTGCCTTGCGCGCCTTGAATGTTCTGACGTTCGGCAAGTACGTCCATCGCGAAGAAGCCACTGTCGACATGGAAGACCGTCTCGACATCGCGCGGCGGTTGCACTACCACACGAAGTTTCTCCAGCAGATCGCGAAGTCGACCGCGGAAGTCGAAATCACGTCGAACATGAACGACGTGCTGCGTTCACTGCACTTCATCGCGCAACACGGTTCGGAAGCCGGCGCGAGTGCTGCTTCCGCGACCGCGAAGATATTCGCGCGCACGAAAGACGACGAAACGCGCCGCGCGTGTCTCGACAGTTTGTCGCGCATCGGCAATCCGAAAGCGAAAAACGAGTTGCTGCGAATCTCGCAAAACCCGGCTATCGATCAAACGCTTCGCGACATCGCCGCCGAGTATCTGCGTGGTGTCACGCCACCAGTCCAACCAATCGCGGTCACAGTTAACGGTTCACCAATCAAGGTAGGCCAGCCGTAGTAATGGAACGCACGGCCACCGGCAAAGGCAATCCACAGATTACGCAGACCAACCCATTCAGGGAAAGGTTCCATCTGCGTAATCTGTGGATTGCTTTGTTTGTCGCTTTTGTTTTCGCGACGAGCGTCTCCGCGAATACCAAACGTCTCGTCATCATCAAGTGCGACGGTCTGCCGTACGACCTTGTCGATCGGCTGGTGAAGCAACGCGACAACGATACGGGCAAAAGCACGTTGCCGTGGATCGAGCACATTTTCTACCAGCGTGGCACGCGTCTCTCGAGTTTTTACGTGCGTGGCATGAGTTTGTCGGCGCCTTCGTGGTCGTTGATCGAGACCGGCCAGCATCTGCAAATCAAAGGCAACGTCGAGTTCGATCGCTACACGCTTCACTCTTACGACTACCTGAACTTCATTCCGGTCTACCTCGGAAATATTGTGGGCGCGCGCATCGACATGCGTGGCGTTGAGGTGCTCGACTCGATCGGCTTACCGATGCTTGCTGACGCTTATCCGCATGACGAGCGTTACTTCACTTTCTCGCTGTTCGGGCGTGGCATCCGTTATTCAACGTTGCAGAGCGGTTTGCAAAACCGGTTCGCGAAGCCGCCGAAGGAGTTGTTTGACGAATGGACCATGGGTTTCGAGATGAGAAGCGCGGTGAGAGATCAACTGGTGCGCGAGCTCATTTCCAAGCTCTCCAATCCGAAGATCCGTTATCTCGATCTAATGCTGATGGACTTCGATCACATCGCGCATCACAACAACGACACGCAATCGCAGGTATTCGTCCTTCGGCAGATCGACTCGATCATCGGCCAGGTGTGGACGGCGATTCAACAGTCGCCGATGGCAGACGACACCGCGCTCGTGCTCGTTTCCGATCACGGCTTCAACAGCGACGACAAGATCTACAGTCAGGGTTATAACCTCGTGAAACTTCTCGGCAGCCGCGCGGGTGGCGGACATCACGTGATCACGAAGCGCCGCCTGATGCTCGACTACTCCATCAAGGGCGTTAACCCGCTCGTGCCGTTGATCACGACGACCACGCAAGACACTTACTATCTCAAAGGCGAGAGCACCACTTATCCGACCGCGATGCTCGATTTTGACGGCAACGAACGCGCGTCGGTGCACCTGCGCGACAGCGATGTGAATCTGCTGCACATACTGCTGCAGCAGTTGCAGCGTCGCGATCTCGCTGAGGACGTTCGCAAAGCGGCATTCGATACGTTTTTCGGGGTCATCGAACGCCGCCGTGCTGACTGGCAGCGCGATCTCAACGAGTTGAACACCGAACTTGCCGCGCTCGGCCGTGCGATTGAAGAACAACGTAAACTCTGGGAGTCGCAGCCGAAGAAGTTCACTAAAGAACAACAGGCCGCGGGTCTCGACGACAACGCGAAACGCATCTACGTCCAACTCGATCGCTGGCAACAGGAGCAGAAGGAATACATTGAGTACGCGGCGACATTGCAGAATCTTCTCAAGCTCTCGGCCGAGGCGTTTTCACCGGCGCAGATAAAGATTGCGAGTGTGATTCCGAAGCAGTCGATGGGCGACCGCAACTCGATCTATCAACTGCAAAACTACATCGCGGGTATCGCGCCGGGCGGGCTCGTAGTTAACAGTGACGGGTCGTTGGACATGGAACGCAGTTTCGTGCGCATCGATTATTTCTCACTGCTGCAAGGCGTCACCGTGAGAAACAACGTGCAGCGCGGCATCGGCAATCGTCCGATCGATATGATTGCGACACGCCTGCCGCGTGAACTCGTGCTGCCGCACATCGAAGACAAAGACATCGACCCTGATGTGGTCTGGGTGACTGGCGGCGCAAATCGCCAGGCACTGCTGCTTTCGCGTCGCGACGCCGCCGGGAATCTGAGCTTTCGCTATCTGCCGGTTAGCAATCTTGCAGAGGATGCGAATGGACGTTTGAGTTTTCAGGCGATCAGTTGGCAGGCTGGTTTGCCGTTGCGCATCTTCGAAGATCCGAACCTGAACATTCCTTCTGGCGCCGATCGAACAGCGTGGCTGAGCGAGTGGCACACCGATCGTGAGTGGCTCGAAGCGCTGCACCGTACGCAGTACTCAAACGGCTTGATCGGTCTGAACGAACAGCTTGCGCGACACTGGAACGAAAACCTCTCGACTAATGATTCGACTCTGAGCGAACAGGAACGCGTGATGCGCGACTACGAACGCCGCAAACGCGAACTCGTAGAAGCCGACATGTTGATCGTGGCGCATGATCATTGGAACTTCGACGTGCGCGGCTTCAATCCCGGTGGCAATCATGGCTCGTTCTTCCGCATCTCGACGCATTCGGTTTTCATGGCCGCGGGTGGTCAAAACACGGGCATTCCGCGCGCACTCGACATCGACAAGCCTTACGATAGTTTGAGTTTCGTGCCCACGCTGTTGGCATTAACGGGCGATTTACGCGATGATAACGAACCGGTTCCAACATTGCGGGAGAGAGGATTCACGCGCTTCCCCGGTCGTATCGTGCAGGAATTGATGCCTGCGCAACAGCAGCGCAGTAGTCAAGACAAGTGACACGCTGGCGCCACAAGAATGCACAAGAAGCCTTTTTGTGCTTCTTCGTGGCTAAGATTTGATGGAGTAAATGCATCGCCTTGATTGAGTCGAGAGAAGAGTTCGCGGAAAACTGGCCGGACACCGATACAGAAGAACTCTCTGAAGAACCCGAGACTTCCGCTGCGAACACCTCCCGCCGCTCGTTCCTGTGGCTGCAAACCCTCGCGTTCCTGCTCGGTCTCGGTCTCTTAATCTTCGTTATCAATCGCGTCGGCGTGCAGCCATTGTTCGACGCGCTGCTGCGCATCGGTTTCGGTTTCTTCATCATTCTCGGTCTCAGTGGCGCGCGTCACTTCCTGCGCACGATCTCAATGCGCGCGGCCGTGCCGGCCGAACACCGGCGCATCACGTTTCGCCACGCGTTCGCCGCGCGTCTCGGCGGCGAAGCGATCAGTTTTCTGACGTTCACTGGCCCACTGCTCGGCGAAGCGACGAAGGTCGCGCTATTGCGCAAACGAGTGCCGCTCACTTACGGCGTCCCCGCACTCGTCGTCGACAATCTTCTCTACAACTTGTCGGTGGTGTTCTTCGTGTTTACCGGCGCGCTCGTGATGCTGTGGTGGTATCCGTTGCCGGAAGAAGTCAACATCGTGCTGGTGATTATCGCACTCGTTGCCGCGCTTGGTATCGTGGCCGTCGCGTTTGCCGCCAAGCGGCGCGTGATGCTGATGACGGCGATCATCGATCGGCTCGCGTCGTTACGGCTGAGCCCGAAGGTAATTCTCAAACGCCGCGACCACATCTACCACATCGAGTCGAAAGTCTACGACTTCTACAAACATCATCCCGGCACGTTCTTCGTGATGGTAGGTTGCAACCTGGCGGCGCACGCGACGAGCGTCATCGAGGTTTATCTCGCGCTGAAGATGCTCGGGTTTCAACCGCAGTGGGCGCAAGCATACATCATCGAGTCGCTCACAAAAGTAATCAATTTTGTCTTTGGGTTCGTGCCGGGAACGATCGGCGTCTACGAAGGCGGCACCGAAATAATCCTGCAAAAAGGTCTCGGTTTCACGCCCGCTGCCGGACTCGCGCTGGCGCTTGTGCGCAAAGCCGCGATTGTCGCGTGGACAACGGCCGGCTTGCTCGTACTAACCTGGCGCACGTTGCCCAAAGCAGGACAACGAATTCTGGATCGCAGCCCACGCTTACAACGTCTTATGGATAGCCTCGTCTTCTCAAACATTGCTCATCGACCGGCGCGCACCGCGGTCAGTGTTTTCGGCACTGGCGTTGGCGTGTTGCTGATCGTTTTCACTGTCGGTCTCGCTCACGGCGTTTTGCACGAACGTGGCCGGCGCGAATCAAACATCGGTGCGGAGATCATGATTCGTGCGTCGGGTTCCATGGGGCTCGGTGGTGGAGCGCAGTTCAAGCTACCGGTGGGCCATGCGGCTGAACTCGCGCAGATCGAGGGCGTTCGCGCCGCGACACCGGTCGGACAAACACTCGACAAGAGCGACTCGGGTTTTGGTCAACGTTTGATCGATGGCATTAACTACGACGAGTACGCGGCGATTGCGAAGATCACGATGCGCGAAGGCCGCAAGCTCGAATCAGGCGACGAGGCGATCATCGATCCGGAGTGGCAACGAAGCCGCAACGCAAAGGTTGGCGACACGGTGAAGTTGTTTGAACGTCCGTTCAAGATTGTCGGCGTTTACGAACCACCGGGCGGCGGGCGCATCAAGGTCCCGTTGAGCACGATGCAGGAACAGGAAGGCGCGGAAAATCGCGCTTCCGCGATCCTCATTGCGTGTTCCGATCCGGCGCAACAAGATGCAGTTGCCGCGCGCATTCTCCAGCGCTTCCCGGAAGATCAGCTCGTGTTCACACGCGACTTGCCCGAGATCTACGCCAGCGGAGTTCCGGCGTTGAATGTGTTCATCAAAGTGGTTGTCGGTGTGGCGGCGTCGATTAGTATGCTCGTGATTTTGTTGGCGATGTACACGACCGTCACCGAACGCACGAGACAGATCGGAATTCTCAAATCACTGGGCATGTCGAAGACGGCGATTGCGTGGGTGATCGAACAGGAAGCGATCATCGTCAGCGTGCTCGGCGTTGCGGTGGGTGTAGGGCTGACGTTTTTAGCGCGCGCCGCGGTAATGAGAGCGACGAGTTTGACGATCGAGGTCGAACCGCGCTGGGTCTTGATCGCGCTTGCGGTTGGCCTCCTGGGCGGGAGCATCGGTGCCTTGTATCCGGCACTGCGTGCTGCCCGCCAGGATGCTGTTGAAGCATTAAGCTACGAGTAAGACCTTCCACAGATTACACAGATTTTGTTCTGCGTAATCTGTGGATGTTTTTGTGTTTACTGGTTGTCGCGTGGAACACGGATCGCGTAGTCGGGCCAGCAGTTGAAACTCATCGGATCCTCAGGATCGTCGATTCCGAAAGGAAACGCCGGTGCGGCTGGAGTTGCCGGTGGCGCGAATCTCGGATCCAAAGCCTTTGCAATCTGATCGCGCGCATCTGCAAGGTGCGCCTTAGTCGCACGATCGGTAGTGCGCTGCATTGCCGCCCCAAGCGCGGTATTCAGATCGCGAAGTTCCTGCTTGATCAACGCCCGATAGTCGTCAGTCACTGACGGCCGCATGTTCAACTTGTTCGACAGTAGATCGATGTAGGAGTTCTGCAAGTTACGACGATAAACGTCGATGCGTACCACTCCCGCTCCGGGTTCGATCTCACTCCAAATCCCACGGCGCACGTCTGACATAAAATCCGCCGGACGATAAGCCGCCACACCGTCGATCGCTTCCTGCTCGACCAGACGATCGAAACGCCCGTTATTGAAAAGCGAGTTGAGAACACGCTCCTGCGCGACGTTTACTCGCGCCAGTGCGCCCGCCGCTTCAATGCGCCGCAGAATGTCCGGTTTCAGCGCCCAGGCCGGCGTCGCAAACGCGTTTTCGTTCAGGAAGCGCACGGCTGCAGCCTGCTTTTCTTTGGGAACAATCACGAAGCGTACGCCGTCTTGTCCCGCGTGTTTCTGCTGTGAGTTAAATCCGCCGACGATACCCGTCACATGATTAAGCTCAGTGGCCCACTGTCCCAACATCCGTGCGTAAATCTCGTCGAGATCGTCGTACGGATCGCCGTTATACGAAGTAGCCGGCAACAGCATGTCCGCCACGCGCTTCAGATTTTTGATTCCCATGGTGGTCGACGCGATCGCATCTGCATCGCCGACTGCTTCCGTGTTTTCACCAGGATCAGAGCCACGCGCGTCCGCGGTTGAAAAGCGCAAATAAGCTTTCGCGTCCTGTTCGCGTGCCCACTCGTCAAGCGTGTTCTTTTCGTCTTGCGGAGTGTTGGCGCCCGGGATCGGTTTGTAGCCCCACATCGTGGCCCACTTGTCGTATGGGCCAATCTTCGGAATTAGCGCGTCACCTGGAACGTTGTCTTCCGGTTGAACGACGTAATTGAAACGCGAGTAGTCCATCAACGTCGGCGTGTGGCCCATTGTCTTGAGCCACTCCGCATTCCGAATCTTGTCCGCGGGATAGGTCGCACTCGCCTTCATGTTGTGTTGAAAACCGAGCGTGTGTCCGACTTCGTGTGCGATGACGTAGCGGACGAGTTCGCCCATGAGATCATCAGGCAACGGCAATTTCTTGGCGCGCGGATCGAGTGGACCAACCTGAACGAAGTACCAGTTACGCGCGAGGTTCATCACGTTGTGGTAGTACTGAATGTCTGACTCGAGAATCTCGCCGGTGCGCGGATCGTGCACGTGCGGTCCCGAAGCATTCTCGATCGTCGACGGCAGATAACGAATAACTGAATAACGCGCGTCTTCCGGATCCCAATCAGGATCTTCGGATTTGGAAGGAGCTTCCTTCGCGATGATCGCGTTCTTGAAACCGGCCGCTTCAAACGCGGGCTGCCAGTCTTCAATTCCCTTCTTGATGTACGAAACCCACTTCGCCGGCGTCGCCGGATCGACGTAGTAAACGATCGGCTTCACGGGTTCGGAAATCGCGGCGTTTGGATCTTTCTTATCCAAGCGCCAGCGCGTGATGTAGGAGCGTTGCGGCGCACGATGCTCGTCGATGCCGTAGTCGTACCTGCGAATCGAGAAGTAGCCGACGCGCTCGTCAAACAAACGCGGCATCATCGGGTTCTCGGGAAGCTTCACCATACTGTAGTGCATCACGACCGTGGCGTTTGTGCCGGCGCGCATTCCGGCTGCGAACGGATTTGGTTGGGGTTGTGGTCCACCACCGCCGCCACCCGGATTCATATCCGGAGGCGAAGTGTAGGTTTGCGAAACTTCGACTTCGATATTGGTCGGAAATGATTTTGATTTCTCGATGAAGGAGCGGCTCGCGTCGAAACCGCGAGCGCGTAAACGCGTGCGTGCGCTGAACTCGGTCACTTCAGTAGTGAAAAGACGCGTTGCATCTATCACCGCGGAGTCGTCTTTGCCGAAAGCCTCGATGTTGAACGACATGATGATCGTGTCGTTGTTCGCAGCCTGAACGGCGCGCGAGACAGGCAGTTTCGGATCGGCGACCACGTCGTAAGCGATGTTCCGCAACAGAATGCGATTACCTTTACGTTCCCATTTGACCACGCGATTGCCGGCGGCTTGTCCGCCATAGCCGGCGCCGAGTGTGGTTCTGGCAATCTGGCTGACCCAGAGAAACTCCTTGTTGAGTTCGCTCTTGGGGATTTCGTAGTAGACCTTTTCCTTGATCGTGTGGACTGTGAACACGCCCTCGTCTGACTTTGCTTCTTTGGTGATGACTCTGTCGTAGGGCTTGGGATCGGTGGATTGATCCGGGCGGCCCGGGCGTTCCTGACCGGTACCGCCTGCGGGCGGGCCTGGCGGATCCTGGGTTTCACTTGTGGCCCAGGTTCGCGGCGCCAGCACAAACACAGAGATGGCTAACGAAAGAACAAAGATAGAGAGAGCGAAAAACCGGGATCGCATTCGCATGCGTGGAGCTCCTTCCGCTGCAGGGGTGTATTAAATTTTTGCGAACGATATCACGAAAAGCGCGCGGTTAAGCAAGGAGAACTGTAAAGAAGTGTAAAGTCAGATGCGCAGGCGGTTCGGGGTTCTGCGAGG
>DATEHX010000082.1:0-14499 GCA_035279345.1 Pyrinomonadaceae bacterium
CGACCAGTCCTTTGCTTTCGAGCCGGTCAACGGCGGTCGTGATCGAGCCACTCGTCAACAGGACTTTGCGCCCGATCTCATTAACCGGAAGCGGCCCCTTGTGAAGCAAAGCTTCCAGCACGGCGAAGTCGGTTGCACCGATCTCCATGTCCGCGATGCTCTTGACGGCGTACGCCTCGACCGCGTGCAACGCCTTCCACAACACAAGAAAAACGTGCACTCCAGTCCCGCCGCTTAATGATTCCAGGCTCTCCATAATTTACTTGATATCAAGATACTTGGAGTCGAGAGGTTTTGTCAAGGAGAGATTGGGCAGTAAAAAGAAATTTGAACGCTGTACTTTTTTTCGCAGCTAAGGTAATAAAACAGCATGTTAATCGTGATGAAAACCGACGCCACCGACAGCCAGGTTGAGGCTGTCCTGCGCGTTATCGAAGAGTTGGGTTTCAAGGGACACCCGATGCCGGGCGCGACCCGCACGGCAATCGGTATTACCGGCAACCAAGGCGCGGTCGATCCGTCGCACTTCGAAACCCTCTCCGGCGTCGCCGAAGCCATTCGCGTCAGTAAACCCTACAAACTGATCACGCTCGACCTGCGCCCCGAAAAAACCGTGGTGCGCGTGGGAGACGCAACGATTGGCGGGGATGAGTTGGCGATCATCGCCGGTCCCTGTGCGATTGAAAGCCGCGCGCAGGCGTTTGCGATCGCCGAGGCCGTGCGGCGCAGCGGCGCGCGTTTCTTCCGCGGCGGCGCGTACAAACCGCGCACATCGCCTTATGCGTTTCAGGGCCTGGGCGAAGAAGGACTGAAAATACTGGCCGACGTCCGCGAAGCTTACGGTCTCAAGATCGTCACGGAAGCACTCGACGAGGCAGGTGTGGATCTCGTCGAACGTTACGGCGACATGATTCAGATCGGCGCCCGCAACATGCAGAATTTTTCGCTGCTGAAACGCGCCGGTAGAGCGCGTATCCCGATTCTGTTGAAACGCGGCCTCTCGGCTACGCTCGACGAGTGGCTGCTCGCCGCCGAGTACGTGATGGCCGAGGGCAATTATCAGATCGTGCTTTGCGAGCGAGGCATTCGCACGTTTGCGCAGCACACGCGCAACACGATGGATCTCGCGGCGATTCCAGCGGTCAGGCGTATTTCGCACCTGCCGGTGATCGTCGATCCGTCACACGGTACGGGGAAAAACTTCATGGTCACGCCGCTCGCACGCGCAGGCGTCGCCGTTGGGGCCGACGGGTTGATCGTCGAAGTTCACGACCAACCGGAACACGCGCTTTCGGACGGCGCACAGGCGTTAACACTCGAGCAGTATGAAGAACTGGTTAGTGAAGTGCGCTCAATTCACGAGGTGATCGCACCGGCTGCGGTTAGCTAAAACCATCCACAGATTACACAGAGTCTTTTCTGTGTCATCTGTGGATTGCTTACTGGGCGGTGAGTATCTGCGCCAAGTCTCGACTAAACACGGATCGTGGAACAACGCGATCGTAACCGGCCGCCAGTGCTTGTCGTTGTAGTTCGACTTCCACATGCGAAAAGAAGCCGAGCAAGCGTGCGCCGCTCAACTCTGACGGTAAAGTGAGGGGATCAAATTTTTGACTGTGTAAATCGACGATTACCAGATCCGCTTGCCGCGCCTTCTCAATTAACGATTCCTTCGTTCGCGGAAAACTGATCTCAACTCCCACCGCCTCCGCCACGGCGCGAATCTTCGACTTGAAGAACATGTCGTCAACTACTGCCACAATAGACATCGCGATTCCCCCGCTTACCGATGCCGAAAAACTGGAGTTCGGCCCACAGAACCATCTCTCGAACGATCAAACGCCTGATCGTCTAATCGTCGCATCATACAACATTCGTTACGCCCGCGGCCCTTATCTCATCTCCGGCGGCTTGCGACGTAAACTCGGACTGATGAATCTGCGCCGCCGCCCGCAACACGTCGGCCAACTGATCACCGACGCCGCACGCATTTTCGCGAGCGGCAAACTTCTGCCACGCCCTGACATTCTCGGTTTGCAGGAAGCAGACAAGCGAACCGTTCGCACCGGCGGTCATCACGTCGCCCAGGAACTCGCAACGCAACTCGAGATGAATTGGGTGCACGCGCCGGCCGGAATTCCGCGCGGCATCAAGCCGGTGCAGCGGCAATGGTGGCTGGACTTTGAAGAGCCAATAGATCTACACGATGCCGGCGATACGGGTGTTGCGTTGTTGAGCCGCTTCCCTTTGAGCGACGTTACGCGCATCGATCTGCCGTGGCAGGAATGTCCGTGGCGTCCGCGGTTGGCGATGGCCGCGACGATCTCACAAATTCGCATTTTCAACGCGCACGTCGATCCGCATGCGGCGTGCGACGGTCAACTAGCCCAACTCGAAGTAATCGCCGATCAGGCGGACGCGGTTAATGGTCCAACGATCATCATGGGCGACTTCAACACTCTGTCACGAGAAAAGTGTCTCGAGACGCGCAACTTTCTCGAATCGCGCGGTTACACGACGCCGATTCCAACCGGCACGGCGACATGGCGCGGTGCGGGACTTCGCATGCACGCGGACTGGATCTTCGCACGCGGGCTCAGGTTTGTGCGTTGGGGCATCGCGCGTCCATTGCAGGTTTCGGATCACTGGCCCATCTGGGCGGAAGTCGAGCGTTGATGCACATCACCAGCCGCGACAATTCCCTGCTCCGTCAGGCGCGCTCCGTGCGCGACGGCAAGGTCGACGAGATGATCTTTGTCGAGGGGTTGCGTCTGTGTGTTGAGGTATTGCGGTCGAAGCTCGAAATCGACGTTGTCATCGCTTCGGAAGAGTTGGTGCGTAAAGAGAAAGGGGCGGCAATCTTCGCGGAGCTCTCGCAAGCAGCAAAGCGCGTGGGCACCGTCAGCGAGAAACTGCTCGAGTCGATCTCTTACACAAAAACGCCGCAAGGAATCGTCGTTCTGGCGCAGCGGCCCGAAGCCTCAGAGCAGCGCCTGGCTGCGAGCCTCACGCCTGATTCACTGCTCGTCGTGCTGCACCAGATCAACAATCCGGTGAACGCCGGCGCGATTCTGCGAACTGCAGAAGCGGCCGGTGCGACCGGCAT
Organism: Pyrinomonadaceae bacterium; assembly: GCA_035279345.1. Classification (GTDB taxonomy): domain Bacteria; phylum Acidobacteriota; class Blastocatellia; order Pyrinomonadales; family Pyrinomonadaceae; genus PSRF01. The sequence continues at coordinate 3,107 of DATEHX010000082.1, forward strand.
CATCACGACTAAAAATACAAGCGATCCGTTTTCACCGAAGTCTTTGCGCGGTGCGATGGGCTCGGCCTTCCGTTTGCCCATTTGGAGGAATACAGACTTTGCGGAAGTCGTTGCGTGGTGCCGTGCGAAGAATATTAGTTTGGTTGGTACCGCGGCCGGTGAAACGATGAAACACACGGATTGGGATTGGAAGCGCACGAGTGCACTCCTGCTTGGACCGGAATCGACTGGCTTGAGTGACGACGAGTTGCAGGCTACGGATCAGACGGTGAGTATCCCGATGCAGGGCGAGGTTGAAAGCCTCAATGTGTCAGTCGCGGCGGGAATCCTTTTGTACGAAGCCGCGCGGCAACGTCTATCGTGATCTTCGCCCGCGGAAGTAAAAGAAGCAGACGGTAAACAGGACCGCGAGAAGAAATACGAGCCGTACCCATCTCTCGGAAACGCCTCCCGCAACTGCTCCGATCCCGTCGGTATGCGAGACCATCGGCAACGGAAAACCTGAAAGCACTCCCATGACCAGCACGCCCAGAAGCGCGACGGAAATAACCGCCACCAGCACCATGACGGTGACGCGGAAGAGCTTCGACATAATTCACACCAATACTTTGAGTGCGCTTTGATACGCCTCGTTTAATCTGGCGGCGCTATCGATCGAGATGCCCAGGTCGCGCAATAGTCCGTCCTGCAAACCGTAAATCCAACCGTGCACCACGAGTTCCTGGCCGCGCTGCCACGCGCTCTGCACGATCGTCGTGCGACTGACATTCACCACTTGCTCGATGACGTTCAGTTCACAGAGCCGATCAACGCGTTCTGACTCATCCTCAATCTGCGCCAACAGTTCCTCGTGTGCGTGCAGTACGTCCTGAACGTGACGCAGCCAGTTGTCGATCAACCCGAGTGACAGATTGTCCAGTGCGGCTTTGACACCACCGCAGCCGTGATGTCCACAGACGATGATGTGCTCGACTTTCAACACATCAACCGCATACTGCACGACCGACAAACAGTTAAAATCCGTGTGGACCACGACGTTCGCGACGTTGCGATGCACAAACATCTCGCCCGGAACCATGCCGGCCAACTGTGTCGCCGGCACGCGGCTGTCGGCGCAGCCGATCCAGAGAAACTTGGGCGACTGTTGTTTCGCGAGTGTCGGAAAGAACCCGGGATCGTCCGCCCTGATACCCTCAGCCCACGCCCTATTCTGCTCTAAAAGCCGCTTGAGATCTTTCATAGTTGAGCCACAGATTAACGCCGATGACACGGACAAACAACTTCCGTTTGAGGCAGCGCTTTCTTTTAAGCTGTGGCCACCATCTGTGTAGTCTGTGGCAGGTGTTCGATCGGCATGTCGCCATTATCAGCGCGGAGGTACTGCCAGTCTTTTGGTCTCAAGGAGGCGATCAGCTCGCGGCGGGTCTTAACTTTTAGAGGTTTGCCGCGATAGATCTTGCCCATGCGCTGCATCGTCTTTTCAGAAAGAGCACCGGAGAACATTAACAGCGGCCAGGTGAAGTTTGGTCCATTGAGGCGACGCAACTTGTAAAGCCACATGCCGAGCGAGCCCACGCGCCACGCCATCGGTCCCCACCAACTGTACTGGCCCGGACGCAGGTTCATCTTCCAGCACTTCATCATCAGTTGCCATTGCAGCGGCGTGAGCTGGCGCGTTTGCGTGACGCCTTTTTCCTTCTCCATGCGCGTGTCGTGCAGTGGCGTGAAGATCGACGGAACCAGGAACGCAAACAGCCCACGGCGTTCTATCTCGTAAACGAGATCGATCGTCTCTCTCACGTCGTCATCGGTCTCGCCCGGATTGCCGACGATCAACGTCATCACCGGAAACCAGTTGTTCTCATTCAGCACGCGCAAACCTTCGAGCACTACGCTGGGCCAATCCTCGATCGAGAACGGCACGCCCTTGCTCGACATGATCTGCTTCGCCATCCGCACAGATCCCGTCTCCAAACCGATTAGCGGCGCGAGTGCTTTCTTCTCCGGATGACTGCTCAGATACGGAAAATGTATCGGGCTCTTCGGCAACAAAGTGTCCGAGAGTTGTTTGATAAGCAGCGGATCGACTACCGCGGGCGCGATCGTGCAGTGACTCAACACGTGCTGCTCGACGCCCGGCGTGTTCACGATGTCTGAATACAGATCGACGAGGGCTTCGCGATTTGGAAAGTAGAACGGCGTGTCCGTGTGCACCTGGCCCCAGATGAACATGTCTTCCGTGGCCAGCGAGATCTGCTTGTTACCGTTGCGAACGTTCGCGCGAACGGCGTCCATAATCTTGTCCTTTGGCAGATCGATCTGCGGATTGAGATCGGGAACGCAGAACTTGCAACGGCGGCCGCAACCCGTTGTCATCTCCACAACGCCGAACGTGGTGCGCGTGTCGGGAAACAGGATCGCCTCGCGTTCGACCGGATGTTTGACCTCCAAACGCTTCGGCAGTTCCTCGCCGTCAATGGCTTTGCGAAACAGCTCGAGCGTATCGGCAGACTCGCTTCTGCCTTCGACAACGCAATCGACGCTCAGTTCTTCGTACGTGTTCGTCTGAATGATCTGCCAACCACCCGAGCCACCGACGATCACTTTAAAATTTTCTCGGTACGGGCTCGCCTTGATCGCGGCAAACAACTCTCGCGAGTAGTGCGAGTTGATCGGCATCTTTGACGAACCGAAGATTGATGTGTAAACACCGGCAGCGAACGTCACGCCGAGTGGATTGTGCGTTGAGACAGCGACGACGCGCGTGCGAGGTCCAACGAACTTCCACAAATCGTCCGGGAAACACGCGACGATATCGTCGTTGCTATACTCGCGCTGCAACGACTTCTCGACCAGCCGCACACCGGCGGGCATGTAACGAGCCGAGCCGTCTTCGTTGTACTCAACGTCGCGCCATTTCGGATATTTGCGATTGATGACGCCCTCCATCCACATTGGCAACGAAGCCATCGCCATTTGAATGAAGTAGCCGGCGTGATCGATCGATTCGGTAAGTGGCGCTGTCAGAACTATCAAGCGGCCACGGTCGGCAGGCGGTTGCGTAGAAGCGGGGATGGGGGTCATCGGCTGGCTACAGTAAAGAAAAGCGCAGCGCTTTACAAGCACTTATTTCTGTTTGGAGCCACAAAAAAGCTCATAAGAGATACAGAAAATCCTTTGTGCTTCTTTGTGGCTGCGAACTTATTTCTCGTCCGTGGCCGCCACGGCATCGATCTCGATCAAAAATCCGTGGTGAAGCGCCCCGGTGGGGATGACCGCGCGGGCCGGGCGATGCTCGCCAAGGATGCGTCCGTAGACTTTGTTGACCGCGTCCCAGAGCTCGATGTCGGCAACGTAGACCGTCATTTTGAGCACGCGGCTCCAGTCGCTGCCGGCGGCTTGCAAGATAGCCAGCACGTTATTTAGTGCTATTTCTGTTTGTTCCTCTATCGTGCCGGTCAGGTGTGCGCCAGTGGCGGGGTCGATTGATAGCTGACCCGCGACAAACACGAGGCCGTTGTGTGCCGTGGCTTGCGAATAGTGGCCGGCAGGCGTCGGTGCGTTAAGGGTGCTGATTCTTTTTATGTCCATGTTTGTTTGCCCTCTTGTGTTCCAGGCTGTGTGCAAAAAGTTCGAGCCCGTCGCGATCGATGTTCACTACGTCGTCGATCTCGTGCGGTGCGAGTCCCGCGCGCGTCGCTTCACCACGCGGATCGGCGAGAAACTTCTCGCGCGCCGTTTGGTCAACATAAATACGCGCCAGAAAAACTTCGAGTCGCGATTCGCTCATGCTGCGACCCGTTGTTCGAGTGCGCGTGCGCGGCCACGATTGACGGCCTGACGTGCGCGATCGAGTTGCGCCAGCAGTGATTCAATCGCCGGAAACTTACCGTCGCGTTCGAGAATGACTGTCAGCGGTTGCGGCGCGCGGGCCGCGACCTCTTCTAGCAGTTCGTAAACCGGATCGGGAACGTCGTGCAAATGATCGTCGAGCAAACGTTGTGCGCCGTTGCGGCCGATCCACTTTCCGCCTGCGAGATGAATCGTGGCTATTCTATCCACGGGTATCTTGGCGACGAATTCACACGGATCGAAGTTAAAGTTGGTTGCGTTCGCGTGCAGATTGTGCAGATCGAGTAACAACTTACTTTCTGAGTTACGAATAATCGCGGATAACCAAGCCGCCTCATCACGATCGCTGCCCGGTGGATCGATCAGCGTCGCCACGTTCTCAACCTGCGGCGCAACGCCAACGATCTGTTTCGCACGCGTGAGATTCGCAAGCGCACCTTCGATCGTTGCTTCAGTGCGCGGTGGCGCCGCGAGGTGACCGATCTCGACTCCCCCGCCGCGTACAAACGCAAGATGCTCCGACCAGAACTCCGGCGTTACTTCATTACAAAGCCGCGCCATGTCGTCCAAACGTTTCGTCTCAACCGGAACCGCCGACGCTAACCCCAGCGATACACCGTGCAGCGTGACCGGCACTTGCGCGGCCAGTGTTTGCACCGGCCGGCGCTCGTGACGAGGCGCGCGAAAATAGTCGTCCGCAATCACCTCGACGATGTCGATGCGGTCGAGGTTAGCGAGAATACCGGCGGCGAGTCGGGGCCGCCAACCAAGACCAAAACGATCCGCGCTCATCTCATCCTCCACAACCACCGCAACCACCTCCACAGCCACCGCCGCACGAACTACCGCACGATGAACCGCCACTACACGACGCACCGCACGATGAACCGCACGCTGAAGTCGACTGCGCAGCCTCCCGCGCGCGCGGAAACAGCACGCTCGTGTAGCCGAAGTGAGCGCCAGCTAACGCGCCAACTCCAAACACCGCAGCCAGCATCATCGGTTCGATCGTCGCACCGCCGCTTTGCAGGAACAGCGCACGATCTTTTAAGCCGCCATAGAGATTCTGCAGATCCGCGATCATCGTCTTGCCACTTTCAGTCAACCGCGGAAACGAAATTTTAGCCGCTATGGCAATCGCGACGACGCCCACGATGATCAAAAACCAAACGTTCGTGCGGCCGCGTTCGAGCGCGATCAGAATCTTTACGATCGCCACGCCGCCGAGGATGCCGCACGCGATCAACAGGCGTGTCCAACGCGCCCCGACAATCGTTTCGCTCGGCAGCAATCCCGCGGTCTTCAGTGTTTGTTCGTAAGGCTTACACGTCGCTCGCAAACGAGAATCATCGAAAATCGCGGACGCCTCACCGGCACGTTTGAACTTCCGCAGCAACTCTTTTTCGATAGGTCTGCCAACCGCATCCGGGGAGGCTTTCTCCGCCGTCTGAAGCTGTGTTCCGGTAGCCACAAGCAAGCCGCGATCGATCAGCGAAACCGCCGCGACGCGTAGCGTCTCGGGTTCAGCGCCCCGCAGGTAAGCAATCAAATACGGATCGGAAAGATCGAGTTTTGGCGCCGCGGATCTTTCAGCAATCTTTCGCGTTACAACCAGCGCGACGATCGTGAGCGCACTCAATCCGATGAAGAAGAAGAGAAACTCCGGACCGGGAAGATCGAAGGGATTCATAATCTCGCCTCACTTTAGTTCAGCGGCGCGAGCCCACATCGCGTGGGCCAATTCGATTAAGTGAAAGAGAGCAGGCGCGGCGGCGCCGGGTGGCAGCGTGTGTCGTTGACGCGCTTCGGTGATGAGTTGTACGTCGTGAGCCGCACTCGTGGAAGATTCAGCGAACTGTTCAAGTGCGGCCTTGGGCGATGTTGCAGGACGTCCTTCCAGTTCGAGCAAGGTTGACGCACACGATCGCAGTGGACCGGCAGCATCGGCGATGACAGCCGCGAGTTGCTCTTCGCGCAGACTGCGCGCGATATACGTCTCACGCAAACGTAGTGTGAGATTCAACAATCGCTGTTTCAAAATAGAAATCGCATCGTCTCGGGAAACTGAGATCGAAGCGAAAGGATCTTCGCCGTAGAGTATCAATCGCCGTCGTGTGATGTCGGCAAACTTAACGGCAAACGCCTGCGACGCGGGTTTGAGTTCGTCTTCCAACAGAAACATCACGCGCAACTTGATCGCCGCCTGGGCCAGGCGCAGCGGTTCGCGTAACTGATCCGCTAAACCGCGATCGAATGCACTCAGCACAAGAATAAGATTGACGTCGGAGGTGGGTCGAAGTTTTCCTTCAGCGCCGCTGCCGTAAAGAACCACGGAGAGCAGATGATCGCCAAACGCCTTCTTCGCCGCAGCAATAAAGGTGCTCAGGGTGGTGCTTACGTTTGTCGGCAGCGTGATGGTTATTTCGGCGGTCATGGCTTATAGCCACAAAGAAGCACAAATGATTTTGCTACACATTTTTGTGCCTCTTGGTGGCACATATTAAGCAAAAAGCTGCTCGATGACGCTGCGCGGGATTGCGCCTTCACGAACGATGCGCGGCGGAGAAGTTAATACGTCCAAAACCGTCGAAGGTTCCGTGGCGGTTACTTCACCCCCGTCGACGATCTGAACGTTTGTAAAATAACTCGCGACTTCTTGCGCCGAACGCGCCGGGTCGTGTCCCGCGGGGTTCGCGCTCGTGGCCGTCAACACGCCGCCGCATTCACGGACAAACTCACGAACGCTGTCGTCGGCCGGCAATCTAACGCCGACTGTTCCCGTGCCCGCGGTGATCTCTTCCGGCAACTCGGCAACCGCGGAACCGACGATCGTCAACGGGCCCGGCCAAAATTCTCGCGCAGCGATCTTAAATCGATCTGAACTGGTGGAGATCAGCCGTTCGACCTGCTTCGCGTCGGAGATCAAAAGCAATATCGGTTTGTTATCTTCGCGGCCTTTGAGTTCTCTGAGGCGCGCGACCGCCGCGGCGTTGAACGGATCCACTCCGAGACCGTAGAACGTGTCGGTGCGAAACGCCACCACGCCGCCGCGCGCGATCACTTCCGGCGCCGTCACCGCGCTTGCTCTTTCCAGTTCGTGTCCAAACGCGTGCGCTTCAACGAAGGCACATCAAGCACGTTCAGATCGAACCCCGAGACGTACGGCTTGACCAATGAATAAGACGAGGCGAAGTAAATCGGCATCGCCTTGAGCTCTTTTAACGCCTGCGCTTCCGTGTCGATTAAGACCGGACGTTGCGGCTCGGGTGTGGCTGTGTTGGCCGCCGAGCCGTCCATCGGTTCCACCGGCGCCGGATGCGAATCGCGGCCAAACAACATCGCGATATTTGTCGTTTCGCTCGTTGTCTGCATCACCAGGCCACGGCGGACGACGTCGTAATCGCCGGTTTTGATCGCGGCTTCGTACTCGTCCCAGTTTTTGATCACGATCTCAGTTTCGATGTTCAGCGCCGTGCGCCACATCGCGGCGATGGACTGGGCCACGATGCGCTGTTGTTCGTTGCGATTGATCAGCAGCCTGATCACGGGAAAGCCGTCGCCATCCGGATAACCCGCGTCGCTCAGGAGTTGGCGCGCCTGGTTGATGTCGTGGTCCAACAACTCCGCTTTCTCAACCACCGGCTTCTCGCCCGACATCGCATCCGGCAGAAATCGTCCCGCGGGTTCCGTCGCGCCGCCGAGATCGTCACGGCTGACACGTCCACGATCGATCGCCAGGGCCAGTGCTTCGCGCACGCGCACGTCGTCAAACGGTTCGCGATCGACGTTGAAAATGTAGTAGGTCAAAGCGCCAAACGTTGAGCGGCGGAAGTCTTTGTAGGGCGCCAGCAGTTTGAGTGCGAGCGGTTCGAACGGTGCGTTGGTGACGGCGTCGACTTCGCCGGCGCGATAAGCGGAGAGCGCGTCTTCAGGGTTTGCAGTGTTAACGAAGGTTACGCGATCGAGTGAGACTGAATCGCCGTCCCAGTAAGTGCGGGCGCGTTCGAGCCGGACGCGGTCTGCTTCGGCAGCCGAGAGTTGAAACGCGCCGTTGGAGATCAGTTCGTGCGACTCGATCCGTTTTGTGTGATCCGCGTCGGGGAGTTTGACCGGACGAAACACCGGATGGGCCACAAGCGCGGGAAAACTGTTGTCGGCGTGTTGTAGAGTGACGCGAAGAACGTGATCGTTTACAGCCTCCGCGCCAAACTGCGGCGGCTTTTCCTGTGGTTGTTCCGGCGCCTGTGGCTGCGCGGGTGATTCCGGTTGAGGGGCGCTTGCAGTTGCGCCTTCGATGTTTGCGAGCAGTTCCGTGTGTGGCGCGAGTGGGCCAATCTTCAGCGTGCGTTGCCACGAGCGAACGAAATCGGCGGCAGTGACTTTTTCGCCATTGGACCAGCGCGCGTTGTCACGCAGGTAAAACGTCCAGACGCGGCCATCGTGCGACGACTCCCAACGTGTGGCGACGGCGGGAATGGGCGCAAGTGTTTGCGGATCGTAATCCGTCAACCCTTCGAACAGTGCTCTGACGGCGTCCGTATCGGGCGGAGCAGCCGCGAAGGCCGGATCGAACGTCTGCGGCAGTCCGCCGTCGCTCCAGCGAAGCTCTTGCGTGCGGGGCGGAACGATGTTGCCGTAATACGTGGAAGGTTCCTCGTTGAAGCAGCCGGTGTGAACGAGGCCACAAAGAGGCACAAGAAGCACAAAAGGCATAAAAGTGTACTTGAACTTTCTCGTTCTTCTTGTGCCTCTTTGTGGTTCCGTTTTGACTCTCATCTAATCCTTGCTAGCTCGTTGTAAACCTCGAGTGTTCGTTGTCGTGTTAGTTCAAACCCGTCTGAAGTATCGATCAAATAATCCGCAAACTCTTGTTTCTCCTCTTGTGTCATCTGCGAATTAATCCTCGCCTGTGCCTCGTCACGCGAGAGACCGTTGCGCAGCATCAGGCGTTCAAGCTGCACTTCGGGACGGCAATGGACCACGATCAACTTGTCGAACCGTTTGTAACCGCCCGACTCGATCATCAACGCGGCGTCGATAACACCGATGCCTTGCGGATCTTCGCGTTCCCACTCGCGCATGATCTCATCCTGGCGCGCAATGATGAACGGATGAAGAATCTGGTTCAACTTCTGGCGTTGCTCTTCGTCCGCGAAAACAAGCTCGCCCAGGCGTTGACGGTTTAAAGTTCCGTCGTCGTTCAGAATGTCGCGCCCGAACGATTGCGCCACAGCGTCCAGTCCGGGTGAGCCGGGAAGCACGACTTCGCGCGCTGTTACGTCGGCGTCCAACGTGTGGCAACCAAGGTCCGAAAGAATTGAAGTCACAAAGGACTTGCCGACGGCGATCGATCCTGTTAGGCCAACACGCAGCATCGAATTAACAAGGATCAGCGGCGCAGCTTCGCGGCTTTTAGAGTGTTCTTCATTAACATCGCGACCGTCAGGAGGCCGACGCCGCCCGGAACTGGCGTTAACATTCCCGCGACTTCGGAAGCCTCGGCTGGATGAACGTCGCCGACGAGCGTCGATCCTCGTTTCGCCACGATCTCCAAACGCTTCTCTGCTGCATCACCAAACAGCGCCCGCACTTCCTCCGGATCGGAAACCTTGTTCATACCGACGTCGATCACGACCGCGCCCGGTTTGATGTGTTCGCGGCGGATCATTCCGGTGCGGCCGATGGCGACGACTAGGAGGTCGGTTTGACGCGTCACGGCAGCGAGGTCTCGCGTGCGTGAATGACAGATCGTCACGGTCGCGTCGCGCTGCAAAAGTAATTGCGCCATCGGCCTGCCAACGATTTGACTACGACCGACGACGCAGGCGTTCGTGCCACGGATCTCGATCGCATTGTAGTCGAGTAGTTCGATGATGCCGGCGGGTGTGCACGGCACAAGCGCCGCCCGTCCCAGCGCGAGTTTACCAACGTTCACCGGGTGAAATCCGTCTACGTCTTTTCGCGGATCGATTGCTTCGATGATCTGCGTCTCGTCGATACCGCGCGGCAAAGGAAGCTGCGTCAATATGCCGTCAACATCATCACGAGCGTTCAACGACGTAATCAGATCCAGCAGCTCGGCGGTCGTCGTCGACTCGGGCAACGCATGATGTTCGGAGCGGATACCGATCTCTTCAGACGCCTTGATCTTGTTGCGCACGTAAACGGCCGACGCCGGATCGTCGCCGACGCGCACGGCCGCCAGACACGGCCGATAGCCACTCGTCTGGACCATTTGCTCGACTTCCGCGGTTACTTCCCGTTTGATTTGCGCCGCCACAACAGCGCCATCAAGCGGCCTCGCTTTAGTTTTTTCCGTAATCATTGGTCTCGATAGTATACACAGATTACACAGATTATAATTCCGCGCATGTTGCTTGCCAGACTAGTACTTTTAACGGTGTGCTGGGTTTCGATCGCCGTGGCCCAATCGCCGGCGAACCAGGATTATCTCCTCGGGCGCAAAGCGGAAGCGTCGGGCGACGTCGCGACGGCCACGGCCAACTACCAGGCAGTCGTGCAGCGCAATGCGCTTTTGAAGGAATACGCGTTATGGCGATTGGCGCGAATGGCACGCACGACGGGCGATCTCGTGCTCGAACGCGAACGTCTGCAACGGCTCATCGCCACCGCTCCAAACAGTCTGCTCTACGAAACGGCGGCGTTGCGTCTGGCTGAGAGTTTCTTTGAAAGCGGCGACTTTGAAGCCGCGGCGAACAGCGCGAAACCGATCGCGTCGTCGAAAAACGTCCCCGTAGCGCGTGAAGCCGCGGCGTTGATGGGAACGGCTTATGTTCGGGCCGGGAAGACGGCCGAAGCGCGCGACGTGTTTACAAAGCTCGTGATGCAGATGCCGGATGCGTCGCGGCCGGATGATTTTGCATTGGTGGCCGTGCGCGAGCTCGATGCACTGGACAAATCAGCGACTCTCACGGAAGCCGAACACCTGTTGCGCGCTTCCGTCTATCAATTCAATCGCGACTTCGCCAGCGCGCGTGTGCATTACCAGACGCTCATCGACCGTTATCCACAAAGCGGTACCATCCCAAACGCGACTTTCCAACTCGCGCGCGGGCTGTACAACGAAGCGAAGTTCGAAGACTCGATCAAAATTCTTCAGAAGCTTTTGCAGACAGCCTTTGACAGTAGTCCGCAAACGGCGCGCGATGCGGTCGGCCTGCTGGCGTCGAGTTACGTTCGACTCAAACGCACCGATGAAGCAGTCGCCGCCTACCAGGTCCTCATCGATAAGTTTCCGGATAATCCAAACCCCGACCGTGCTTACCTGAACATCATCGACGCGCTGCACGAGGCCGGCCGTCACGCGGACGCTTTGAACTGGGTGCAGCAAACGCGTACGCGCTTCAAAAACGATCTTGGCGGAAACCTCGCGCTGTTTGCGCAGTTGAGAATTCACCTCGCGCAAGCGAGTTGGGCAGCGGCTGTTCGTGATGCGGAGGAGTTGGCGAAGGCTTCCGACCTCGGTGGGACGCGTGTTCCCGGTGGAACCACTGCGACCGAAGTCGCGTTTTTGCGAGCCT
>DATEHX010000083.1:0-7429 GCA_035279345.1 Pyrinomonadaceae bacterium
GATTAGCAAGGCTGGCGGCAGTTACGCCTACGACCCGCTCTGGGGAACTGGCCGCGGCTATCTCGACGAGTTACTGCAGCGTCACGGTCTGGGCGTCAAGACGATCCACAACTGGCGCGACGTGCTGTTTGGCGGCCGTGCTCCAGAACCGGAAGCCAGTCATTTGGATGACTTACGCGAATTGGTGCTGGCAGATAAGTGCGTTCTCGGGCTGGCGACTGACGGCGACGGCGATCGGTTCGGCGTTATCGACGCGAACGGCCAGTTCATCACGCCGAACCAGCTCATCCCGATTATTTTTGATTATTTGGCCGAGTCGAGAAAGTGGGCTGGAGGCGTCGCCCGCTCGGTGGCCACGTCACATCTGGTTGACAGGGTCGCGAAAGCTCATGGGTTACCGGTTTATGAAACACCCGTCGGTTTCAAATACATCGGAGAACTAATCAATGAGGACAAGATTATCCTCGGCGGCGAAGAGTCGGCCGGGTTGTCGATCAAAGGTCACTATCCGGAGAAAGATGGCCTCCTGGCGTGTCTCCTTGCAGCGGAGGCGGTTGCGGCGCGGGGCGCGTCCCTGAGTGAACAATTGGACCAGCTCTTTGCTCGGACCGGACGGCTCGAGTCTGGCCGGATCGGCGTGAAACTCACGCCCGAGCTGATGCCCGTGTTGCAGGAAAAGTTGAAAGAGGAACCCACCTCGGTTGGTGGGCGGAAGGTGAAGTCAATTAACCGCATAGACGGTTTAAAGATCATATTTGAGGACGATTCGTGGCTGTTGGTGCGTCCTTCGGGAACCGAACCCCTGGTAAGGATTTACGCAGAGTCAGAATCGGCAAAGGACGTGGAGGTGCTACTTGAGCAAGGTCGCAAATACTTACTGGGTTGACGAACGGATCAGATCGCAGCGCGTGTTGCCGCGCAGCGCAAACGCTTCTCTAGCTTCTATGCAGCAGATCTCGGCGGAGATCATTGGCAGCCGTACGGAGGTGCGGCGCCGCGGCGGAATAATTCCTTCGTGGGTTGTTTTCGGCATGATTTTACTGGCTACTTTGGCCGTCTGTGTGACGGTGAACATGCGCACGCGCGCTAAGTTTCAGGTCGCGTCGCAACAGTTTTCGGTAATGCAAACGGACGTGGAAGCACTTCGCAATATTAATGAGTCGTTAAAAGCGGAAGTCGAACAACTTCGCAACGATCCACGGGCCATCGAGACGGCGGCACGCGCGCGCCTGAATATGGTCCGTAGTAACGAGTATGTGGTGCCAATTGACTGAACCAAGCGGAGGTCTATTTACCACTAAGGAGATTGATTCCATGCCTGCTAAACCCTGCCCATAGTTTTTCTGCTCGACATCCACGCAACCGGGTTCCTTCCCTGTTGGCGCGGCTGTGACTGCCATCGCAGCCGCGCTCCCCTCTTCAAAAAAATTTAGTGTTGGTCCAAAAATATTGACAGGCTGTACTCCGCGGCGTATCGTCGAATGCGTTCGAACTCAACCGCACCCTTACGGAGTAAAGCATGTCCAAGAAAATTTACCGGCGATTGTTGTTGACGGCGTTCATGTTGTTGGTGACCGCAGGTCTTACTTACACCAGCCCCACGCGGGCGCAGGATCCGTGTTCGGAGTGTCACGACAACTGCGACGCACAATATGAGATCTGTCTCATATCAGGTAGCCATTGCGAGCAAAGCAGGGACCTGTGTCACCAGGCCTGCATCAACGTATGCAGCTAGCGCGCTTTGCCCTAAAAGTACTTTGACAAGATTTGCATAATGGGCAAGATTGTTTTTTCCTAGGGCAATCTTCTTAATTCTGTGAATCCTGTCTACTTTCGAAGTGGACACAACCTACAGTTTGACACCCTAAATACCGTAAACTAAACTGCGGTTTCGCAAGGAAATTCTGTCGATCTGAGAGGTTGAATGGCGGAAACTAAGGAAAGCTCCTCACCAGTCGAACTGGAGCAGGAGCGCTGGGAAGACGAGACGCTCAAGCCTGCGCTGAACAAACATCCCGAACGTAAGAAGAGTTTTCAGACTGTTTCGCTCGCGGAAGTCGATCGGCTCTACACACCCGTCGACACTGAAGACGTCGATTTCAATCGCGACATCGCCTTCCCCGGCGAGTTTCCCTACACGCGCGGCATTCATCCCACCGGCTATCGCGGCAAACTCTGGACGATGCGCCAGTTCGCCGGCTTCAGCACGCCCGAAGAAACCAACGCGCGTTTCAAGTACCTGCTGGAACAAGGCCAGACCGGACTCTCAGTCGCTTACGATCTTCCGACCCTGATGGGCTACGACGCTGACTCTCCTTTATCAGAAGGTGAAGTCGGCAAGTGCGGCGTGGCGGTCTCATCACTCGCCGACATGGAAGTGCTCTTCAACGGCATTCCGCTCGAGCAAGTCACCGTTTCTCAAACCATCAACGCACCGGCTTCAGTGCTGCTCGCGATGTACCTGGTCGTCGCCGAGAAACAAGGCGCGAGTTGGGACAAGATCTCCGGCACACTTCAGAACGACATTCTCAAGGAATACATCGCGCAGAAAGAGTGGATCTATCCGATCAAACCGGCGATGAAGCTGGTCGTCGACACGTTTGAGTTCTGCACGGATCGGGTACCGCGTTACAACCCGATCTCCGTGAGCGGTTATCACATTCGTGAAGCCGGCGCGACCGCGGCCCAGGAACTCGCTTTCACGTTGCGCGACGGAATCGAATACGTTGCGTGGGGCGTCGAAGCCGGTTTGGACGTCGATCGTTTCGTGCCGCGCATTTCGTTCTTCTTCAACGCGCATAACGACTTCTTCGAAGAGATCGCCAAGTATCGCGCCGCGCGGCGCATCTGGGCGCGTGAGATGAAGCAGCGCTTCGGCAGCGATCATCCACGCACGCTGCAAATGCGTTTTCACACGCAGACCGCCGGCGTGTCGCTCACGGTCCAACAACCGCTGAACAACATCGTGCGCGTGGCGATTCAAGCGCTCGCCGGTGTACTCGGCGGCACGCAGAGTTTGCACACAGACGCGTATGACGAAGCGTTAGCACTGCCAACCGATCGCGCGGCTTTGATCGCACTGCGTACTCAACAGATCATCGCCGAAGAAACAGGCGTCGTGAACACCGTCGATCCGCTCGGTGGTTCGTATTACCTCGAAGCGTTGACAGAAAAGATGGAACAGGAAGCACTCGATTACTTCCGCAAGATCGACGCGATGGGCGGTATGGTCGCAGCAATCGAACGAGGATTCCCGCAACGCGAGATTCAGGATTCGGCTTACCAATATCAAAAGGCTGTCGAACGCCGCGAGCAGGTGATCGTCGGCGTCAATAAGTACGCGATGACTGACGAGCCGGCGGAAGTTCCGATCCTTGTCATTGACGAATCAGTTCGCACGCACCAGCTCGAGCGGCTCGAACAAACACGCACAAGCCGCGACGCAGGCGCCGTTGCCAACGCACTGGAAAAACTAAAACTCGCCGCGAGTCGAAACGAAAACACGATGCCCGCAACGATCGACGCCGTTCGCGCTTATGCGACGCTAGGTGAAATCTGTTCCGCCCTGCGCGACGTTTACGGTATCTACGAAGAGCCCGCCTTCTAAATATGTCCACTCGAAAGATTCGTGTGCTGGTAGCAAAGCCCGGCCTTGATGGCCACGACCGCGGCGCGAAAGTGATCGCGCGCGCCCTTCGCGACGCCGGTATGGAAGTCATCTACACCGGTCTACGACAGACGCCCGAGATGATCGCGGCCGCGGCGCTGCAAGAGGACGTCGACGCAGTCGGCGTTTCTATTCTCAGTGGCGCGCACAACACGCTCTGCCCGCGCATCGTTCAGTTGCTTCGTGAAAAAGGGATGGACAACGTCATGGTCCTGGTGGGCGGGATCGTCCCGCAGGAAGACGTGCCGAAGCTCAAGCAACTGGGTGTGGCCGAGATATTTTTGCCCGGCACCTCGACCGAAGACATCGTCAAGTTTCTCCGCGAGAACGTTAAACCCCGCGAATAACCCTACAAATTCCTGAAGCGGGATTCTGGTTTTTGGATTCCCCTCTCGTCTCTCTCATCTGCTACTAGCGAAAAGCGCCGTAATTCCCTGCTTTTGCAGCCTTACCTCAAAGGCATGTAGCTTGCGACTCCCAAACAAACCTCCCGACAACGGTAAACAAGAAACTCCCCCTGCAAGTCACTATTTATATAGGAGACGATTACCATGAAGACCTGCTATTTAGCACGATGGTTCGTCGTGGTTTCCCTGGTGTTTTTATTTGTGGGGCTGACCGCCACGACTAGTGTTTTCGCGCAAACTTCGAATACAGGGACGGTTACTGGCGTGGTCCAGGATGAGAAAGGAGCGGTGCTTCCGGGCGCTTCCGTGAAGCTCGTAAACCTGGGCACCAACGCTGAACGAACCGCCGTTACGAGCGACAGCGGCACATACGAAATAACTCAGCTCGTTCCCGGCAACTACCGGCTGGAGATCCAGGCGACGGGCTTTTCAAAGTACGTTCAGGAACCGGTGGTAGTGCAGGTGCTGCAACGCACCACCGCAAACGCTGATTTGAAAGTCGGCGGCATCGGCGAGACTGTCACCGTTACCGGTGAGAGTGCACCACTGGTTGAAACCACAAAGACGGACGTTGGCGGAGTCATAGACCAGCGCCGGTTGGAAAACCTGCCGGTCAATGGCCGCTCCTTCGCATCGCTCGCGATCCTGATCCCCGGCGCGACGTTGCAACCATCATTTGACCCGACCAAAGCACGCGTCGGTACGTTCTCTGTTGGCGGCTCAACGGGTCGCAACCTGAACGTCACGATCGATGGCGGCGACAATAAAGACAACGCAGTCGGCGGTATACTTCAGAACTTCTCGATGGAAGGAATTCAGGAGTTTGCGCTTTCGACCCAACGCTTTTCAGCAGCCAACGGCCGTTCCGGCGGTGCGCTGCTTTCAGTTGTTTCGAAGAGCGGCACGAACGATTTTCACGGTTCAGCGTTCGGCTTCTTCCGTGACGATGCGTTGAACGCAAACGCTCCGAAGCTCTTGTCAGAAGCCAACGCGCGTCTGTTCCCCGATCCCGACGACATCGTCAAACCGCCGTTCAGCCGGCAACAGTTTGGCGGCAGCTTTGGTGGTCCAATCAAGGCCGACAAAGCATTCTTCTTCGGCACCATCGAACATACTCGCGAACGCGGCAATTCGATCGTGGCCGGAGTGGATCGCGATCAGATCGCGCTGCTCGAGCCTTTCGGTTATGAAGCTGTGCAATTCCTGCCGCAGCCGTTCAACGACACGCAGTACACGATCAAGGGCGACTTCAACCTTTCACCGAAACACACGCTGGTACTCCGCTTTGCGGGCCAGAATAACGACGCGCTAAACGATCAAGCCGGTTTTCTACTCGTTCGTACCGATCTTTCGGGTGGCAACGAGAGCCTGAACACGCTCTACAACTTCCTCGGCTCGTTGACCTCAACCTTAAGTTCGAACACCGTCAACCAGTTCACCTATCAATACTCGCATTTCGACAATCGGATTAACGCCACGAGCGACCTGAAGCTTTTGGTGTTTCCCGATGGCATTTCTGTCGGCCGTAACGGCAACGTGCCGCAGCAAACGCTTCAGAAGAAACATCAGTTTCGTGACGACCTGACGTGGAACCGCGGCAATCACGGCTTCAAGTTTGGCGGCGACTTCACCTACATTCCGTTGCTCGGTGGTTTGTTTGCCTTCAACTCTGCCGCGGAATATGACTTCATCGCAACCATCGAAGAAATCTTCAGTGATCCGGTGACGTTTCCGCAGAACCTGAGAACACCTGGCGTGGTGGCCCAGATTTCCCTCGCTGGTGGCGATCCACACTTTACTCTGAGAGAGAATCCGAAACAGTTTGCCTTCTACGCGCAGGACGACTGGAAGCTCACGCCGAGATTTACACTCAACCTCGGTCTACGTTACGACGTCGACCTCGGATTCGTCGACGAGGCTCACGCGGCTGAGAATCGGGCATTCCGCGCACTGCAGATCATCGGCAGCCCATTCGCCAGAAAGACTGTCGAAGACGACAAGAACAATCTCAGTCCGCGAATTGGTTTCGCCTGGGATTTACGCGGCGACGCCAAGTCAGTGCTACGTGGTGGTTACGGGATCTACTACGACCAGTCGTTCCTCAACGTGCCACTCTTCGCGGTCCAGCAAGCGAACCCTGAGATCTATGCCCAATTCATTAATGACGCTGCAAATCTCACCATCGATTCGCCACCACCTGCTATTCCGAGTCCGCTCATCAATCCGGTGCCGAACACGCGCGGCAGAATGCTCGATCCCGATTTCGAGTCTCCGTACACGCAGCAGTGGAACCTCGGTTACGCACAGGAGCTCGGGAACAACATGGCCCTGGAGTTTGATTACGTTCATATTCTCGGTCTGCATGAGTTCACGACGCTCGACATTAATCCGCGCACTGGGCCACTGCTCGGCGCGATTCGCAACGATCCAGCGACAGCCTTTCCGCGCATCCTTGAGCCGCTATTTGCCGCGCACGCGGCTGAGTTGACTGCCGCCTTCGGCACGCCTTCGCCCTTTGGACGCATCTCCGTAGCGCAGTCGGATGGCCGTTCGCGTTACGATGCTTTCACCGTGGCGTTCAAGAAACGTTACGCAAACAAGTATCAGCTCAACGCCCACTACACGCTCGCCAAGTCGCAAGGTTGGTTCGGTGCTTCATCGGACTTTGGCTTCCTGCCACAGGACCAGTTCGTGAAGTTTGATCCGATCAACTTTGGTCCAACGAGTGAGGACGAGCGTCACCGGTTTGTGATCTCCGGTATCTTCGATCTACCGTGGGATTTCCAGGTAGCGCCGATCCTGCAACTGGCATCGGCTCGGCCGTACAGCATCATGCCGGACTGTCTGTGTGACATCAATCGCGATGGTGTTACCAACGATCGCGACTCGATCAATCCAACAGTTGACGACCAGACGAAGCTGCCGATTAACAGCGAACGCGGCGATAGCTTCTCGCAGTTGAACGTGCGCGTTTCGAAGTTCTTTAGATTTGGCGAGACCAAACGTCTCGGCCTCTTCTTCGAAGCTTTCAACGTTTTCAACACGGGAAATTATGGCAACCAGTTTCAGAACGTAACTGGTTCACCAGATTTTGGCAGGCCCATCAACTTCTTTGGCGCGACCGGTTTTTCTGAGCCACTCGGAATTCCGTTCCAGGCTCAATTAGGCGTCAGGTTTAGCTTCTAAACGCCTGTCCTTTAAACCTATAGGTCCCATAAAATCCTTATGGGACCTATAGGTCATCAACCCGTTCGATGAAACCGTTAGTTCTTCCAACTGCGTTCATCGCATTATTCTTCGCCTGCTCAGCGGCGGCTTTCGCGCAGGGACACGTGCTCGAAGGTAAGGTCGTTAC
>DATEHX010000084.1:0-6908 GCA_035279345.1 Pyrinomonadaceae bacterium
TGAAGGAAAAACTTAGTCCCAGGGTCGTTAATAGAATTGCGAGAAAGCGTTTCATACTGAGATCCCTTCAAAAACGTGCTCAAAGACTAGAGGCTTATACCACGGATTGATGCCGGATTAGAACGCCTTGTAAGCTATCGACCCTAATGGAATCAAAGCGTGCCATGGTGGCCATCGTAGGCCGCCCGAATGTTGGGAAGTCGACGCTGTTCAATCGTTTGATTGGGCAGCGGCGCGCGATTGTCGGCGACGAGCCGGGAATCACGCGCGATCGCATTTACGGCGAGGTCGAATGGGCCGGAACGAAGTTTTCATTGATCGACACGGGCGGCATCGTGCCGGACGACGACGCGGTGATCCCGGCGAACATATTCAAACAGGCCGGGATGGCGATCGAGGAAGCGCAACTGCTGATTTGGGTCGTCGACGCGCGCAAGGGAATCACGCAGCTCGACGAAGAGTTGGCGCAATTGCTTCGGGGAACGGGGAAAACGGTTTTGGTCGCCGCGAATAAGGTCGATTCGCAGAGGTTGGAAAGTGAGGGCGGCGAGTTTTTTCAGTTTGGATTTGAGAATGTGTTTCCGGTGTCTGCGGAGCAGGGAGTTGGGATTGGTGAGCTGTTAGACGGCGTGGTGGAATTTTTGGAGCCACAGACGGACACGGATGAGACGGACGAGCCGAGAGAGTTACGGTTGGCGATTGTCGGACGGCCGAATGTAGGGAAGTCGTCGCTGTTGAATCGATTGCTCGGCGAGGATCGCGTGATTGTTTCACCCGTTGCGGGGACGACGCGCGATGCGATCGATACGGTGCTGGAGACACCGGAGCGAAAGTTTCGGTTGATCGACACGGCGGGTATCAGGCGCAAGGGAAAGACTGATGAGATGGCTGAGAAGTTGTCGGTCATCATGGCGCGCAAGAGTCTTGAGCGTGCGGACGTGGCGATTGTTTTGATCGATGCGGTCGAGGGCGTGACGGCGTTGGACGCGAATATCGCCGGGTATGCGGTTGATGCCGGGTGTTCGATCATTATCGCGGTTAATAAGTGGGACGCGGTCGCGGAGAAGGAGACGAATACGGCGTCGGAGTTTGAGCGGAGTCTGCGCGACAAGATGAAGTTTCTGGATTGGGCGCCGGTGATTACGATCTCGGCGTTAACGGGCCAACGCGTCGAACGGATTCTGCCGCTGGTGGCGCGTGCGGATGAGGCGCGAAACCGGCGCATTCCGACGGCGCAGTTGAACGACTTTTTCGAATGGGCGGTTGCGCAACCACGCGGCGGAACTGCGCCGTCGCCCGCAAGAGGCGGGTTTTCGCGGTTGAAGGTGCAGTATTTGACGCAGGTCGGGATTCGTCCGCCGAAGTTTGTCGTGTTCACTTCCGGCGGCAAACCGGGGCTGCACTTCTCGTACGAGCGGTATTTGTTGAATCGTTTGCGTGAAGAGTTCGACTTCTTCGCGACGCCGCTGAGAATCATTGAGAAGCACAAGAAGTCGAAGAAGAAATAGTCGAATGTCACACTTTCCTTCGCTACGTTTTAAGGTTGAAGCTCAGGACGGGGAAGCGCGCGCGGGCGTGATTACAACGCGGCGCGGCGAGATTGAGACGCCCGTGTTTATGCCGGTCGGGACTGCCGGCACCGTGAAGGGCATTCGCTTTGAAGAACTCGAGTCGCCGGATCTCGACGCCCGTATGATTCTCGGCAACACCTATCACCTTTGGCTTCGTCCCGGCATTGACGTGATCAAAGCTGCCGGCGGTTTACATCGTTTCATCGGTTGGAACCGTGCACTGCTCACGGACTCAGGCGGGTTTCAGGTGTGGAGTCTTGGGGCGTTACGCAAGATTACTGAGGAAGGCACTGAGTTTCGTTCGCACGTCGACGGCTCGCGAAAGTTTTTATCGCCCGAAGTCTCGATGGAAGTACAGGCAGCACTCGGTTCTGACATCGTGATGGTGTTTGACGAATGCGCTCCCGGTGAAGCGACGCACGAAGACACCGAGCGAAGCATGGAACTGACCGCGCGTTGGGCGAGACGTTCCAGATTGGCCTTCGATCGGCTCCAAATTGAAGGAGCCGACACGGGACCGGGACGCACGGAGACGATCGA
The DNA here is from genome assembly GCA_035279345.1 of Pyrinomonadaceae bacterium. GTDB lineage: Bacteria > Acidobacteriota > Blastocatellia > Pyrinomonadales > Pyrinomonadaceae > PSRF01. Next base: position 2,112 of record DATEHX010000084.1, read on the forward strand.
CAACCTCAGCGGCCGCCAAGCTCTTTTCGGCATTGTTCAAGGCGCCGGACACCTCGACCTGCGCCGCCGCAGTCTCGAACAAACAGTAGAAATCGGCTTTGACGGATACGCGATCGGCGGATTGAGTGTCGGCGAAGAGAAATCAGTGATGTTTGAAGTTATCGACGCGATCGCGCCACGGCTCCCGGCGGAAAGTCCACGTTATCTGATGGGTGTCGGTACTCCGGAGGATCTCGTTGAAGCAGTCGCTCGCGGCGTCGATATGTTCGACTGCGTTTTACCGACGCGAAACGGCCGCACTGGTCAGGCGTTTACGTCGCAAGGCAAGCTGAACATCAAAAACGCACAGTGGACTAAAGATCTGCGCCCACTCGACGAATCGTGCAACTGTTCGGTCTGCCGCCGGCACACTCGTTCTTACTTGCGTCACCTCTATCTGAGTGGCGAAATGTTGGCGAGCATGCTGTTAACCCACCACAATCTGGCCTTCTTCCTTGACACTATGCGACGTGTGAGGCAATCTATCCGGTCTGGCCATTTCCCTAAATTTCGGCGAGAGTTTACCGAGCGGCTGGGTGCGAATGGTGAATAGTGGTTCGCGAACTAGCCGCCTCCGTTTGTCTAAGAACCAATGCTAACTCTTTTGATGTTGCAGAGCGGTACAGGTGGGTTGATCGGATTGATGCCCATCCTGTTGATCATTCTGGTCTTCTACTTCCTTATAATAAGGCCCCAGCAGAAGCGGCAAAAGGAGCTTCAGGAGACGATAGCCAACCTGAAGATCGGCGACCGCATCGTGACTACAGGCGGCGTCATCGGAGTTATCACGACTGTTCGCGACACCAGTTTCCTGATTCGCAGTGCTGATAAGTCGATTCTCGAAATCGCCCGGACTTCAATTGCGGGTGTCGACGATGACGGGACCAAAGCGGCTTAATCCACGATTTTTGTGATGAAGAAAAAGAACCTCCTCCAACGCGTCATTATCATTTTAATTGTTACGATTGTCGGGCTTTACCTCGTAATCGGTCCGCGCCATCGTCCACATCTCAAGGATTTCACCTGGTCAGGCATCAAGGCTTCGCTCGCTTCAAACATCAAGCTCGGTCTTGACCTTCAGGGCGGCTCACACCTCGTGATGCGTGTGAAGACCGAAGAGTTTTTGAAGACCCTGACGGAACAGAACTATGTGGCCGCGCAAAACGCAGCGAAGGACGCAGGCTACGAAGTCAAAGGGGGCGAGGCGGTGACGACAGGCGGCAACTACCGCATCGCTTTGCAACTCGCGGACCCGTCGAAAGCAAACGAGATAAAGGACGCGATCTATAAGAAGGTTGAACTCGGCGACACGTCAGTCTGGTCGTATAACACGTCCGGCGACCAGATGACCTGGAGCATGACGCAGGCAGCGCAACGAACGCTCGCCGATAACGCCACCACGCAGGCGCTGAACATCATCGACAGCCGCATCAATGCGCTCGGCATCGCCGAGCCGACGCTGCAAACGCACGGCTCGCAGAGTTCGCACCAGATTCTGTTGCAGATGCCCGGCGTTCAGGATCCGGAACGCGTCAAGGCGATTCTCCAGGGCCAATCAAAACTCGAACTGGTTCACGTGATTGGTCCGCCGAGCCCATCTCCGGCGACGACGTATCCAACCGAAGCCGAAGCACTCGCTGCCGCGGGTTCGAACGGTATCCTGCCGCCGAATCGCAAAGTGTACCCTTACAGCGAGCGCATGGAGCTTTCGGCCGACAAGGATCCGAACCAGCAAAGACCAAAACAGTACGTGGTAGTCGAAGCCCCGGCGATTATCGATGGCAGCGAGTTGCGAAACGCAACCGCGGTCCCGAGTGCCGGCGGCCGCGCGGACGACTTCGAGATCAACTTCTCGCTCAAGAAAGCCGGCGCTGATAAGTTTGGCGCGTGGACAGGCGCCCACATCAACGAGTACATGGGCGTTGTCCTGAACGGCGAAGTTAAATCCATCGCCTACATCAAATCGCAGATTTACGATCAGGGACAGATCACCGGACGCTTTACACAGCAATCAGCGGAAGACCTCGCTTTGACGTTGCGTTCGGGTGCATTGCCGGCGCCAATCGAATACCTCGAAGAGCGCACGGTCGGACCAAGCCTCGGCGCTGATTCGATTCGCGCTGGTGTGCGTGCGTCGCTCGTCGGCCTGGGGATGGTCGTGTTCTTCATGCTCATCTACTACCGCGGTTCCGGCGTGAACGCGGTCGTGGCGCTGTTGCTGAACATGATCCTGATGCTTGCCGGATTGATCGTTTTTGGCGCTACGCTGACATTGCCCGGCATTGCCGGCATGATTCTTACAATCGGTATGGCGGTCGACTCGAACGTGCTGATTTTCGAGCGTATTCGTGAAGAAATACGCGGCGGAAAAACGATTCCCTCCGCCGTCGATATGGGATTCACACGCGCTTTCATAACCATCATCGACACTCACGTGACGACGATCATTTCGTCGCTGTTCCTCTTCGTGTTTGGCACCGGCCCAATTCGCGGTTTTGCCGTGACGTTGGTGATCGGACTTTTGGTGAACTTGTTCTCGGCCGTTTATGTGTCCCGCACGATCTTCATTTGGCTGTTGAGCCGAAAGGAAAGAGTGGAGTCGCTCAGCATTTAGAAATTCATCATGTTTCAAATCCTGCACGATATAAATATTGACTGGCTGGGTAACCGGCTCTGGTTTATCGGCATTTCTGTGCTGCTCATGTTGGTTGGTCTCGGTTCGGCAATCTTTCGCCAGGCCACCGGCCATCAGGCCTTCAATCTGGGCGTCGACTTCAAAGGTGGAACGGTAGTCACCGCCAGATTCAAACAGCGACCCACTGACGAACAGATCCGCGCCGCGCTCGAAGAAAAGGGCGTCAACGATGCGGTGGTCCAATCCGTCAGGGACAATCAGGATACGGCGCTGATCAAAGTGCCCCTCGAACGTGAAGGTCAGGACGGCAGAACGCGCGTTAGAGAAGCACTGAACACGTTTGGCCAGGAGGCCGCGGCGACGGTCGATCTCGAGGCGGATGCGAATGCCGCATACAAGATCGTCGGTACTGACGCTGTGGGCGCGATTGCGGGTGCGCAACTACGCAACAAAGCAATCGCGGTTACTCTCGCCGCTCTTGTCGGTATCCTCGTCTACATCGCGTTTCGTTTTGAGTGGACCTACGGCGCCGCGGCGGTCATCGCGGTGTTTCACGACGTGCTCGTGACCCTGGGTTTCTTTTCGATCTTTCAGTGGGAAATCAGCTTGACGGTGATTGCCGCGCTGCTGACTCTCGTCGGTTTTTCCGTGAACGACACGATCGTCGTTTTCGACCGCATCCGAGAGAATCGCAAACTACACCGCCGCGACTCGCTCTACAAGATCACGAACGACGCGATCAATCAAACGTTGTCACGCACAGTGATCACCAACGGACTGGTGTTTCTGTCCGTGTTGGCGTTGGTCCTGTTTGGCGGCGACGTGTTGCGCGCGTTCTCGCTCGCGCTGTTCATTGGTGTGATCTTCGGAACGTATTCGTCGATCGCGATCGCGAGCCCGATCATGGTCTGGTGGGAGCAGCGATTGGAAGCGGCAAATCGGCAAGCGGCACTCGCATACAATCAGCCCCTCAGTGGACCAAACAGGGGCGGCGTGCGCGCTCCGGCAAAAGCGGCAAAGGCTGCGAATCGCCGTGCTAGCGCAAAGTTATAGTCATAAAAACGACACAACACGGGATAAAGGCGGCCTGTCGCGGGCGTCTGCGTTTGGTTTACGCTTGACTTTGAAAGGTCATGAGGACTAGACTGCGCACGTTGCTGGCCAATTAAATAGTTCAAGTGTCGACCCCGCGTGTGTGAAATCAGGTTGTTGGGCGCGGCGGCGGTGTGTTGAGCAGGCCGGCGAGTTTTCTCGCAGAGCGGCTTCCAATCTAAACGATGTGCTCAATATCGCAGAAGCTGCTGTTTCCCCTTCAAGAGTGACGTAACTCAAGCGGTACTTAAGTCGACGTTTGCAGAAGCAGTTACTGCTTAATTTTTCGTAACCCCTGATCCATTTGGCGCCGGAATCGGAGGATTAACACAATGTTCGATAACCTAGTTGAGTCCAGTTCGCACAAAAAGGACATTTCGCGAAAAGGCTCGTTCGTCGTAGTCACGGCTTTGATCTACGTTGTGCTGCTGATAGGTTTTTTCGTCGCCGGTATTCTCTGGTATGACGCGCACCTCGCGGAACAGGAACTCGAGCTGACGACGCTCGTTGCTCCCGTGCCCGTGCCGCAGCAACAGAAAGAGCCCGAGCAGAAGCAGGAAGCGAAACCTACTAAAGTCGAGCAGAACGTCGACGTTCGTAAAGAACTGATCGCCGATGTTGCCGAAAGTAGAGTGCCGCCCAAGGAAATTTCTGCCAAAGCCAGCGATGTGCCTCCAGTGCGACGTGGCGTAACGACGGTTCTTGGCAGCAACGATTCCAATGCCGCCGCGCCGATGCCAGCCGGCCCAGGCGCCGGCACCGTTACTACCGCCCCGGCGAAAGTAAATATCGCCGAGGAACCGCCACCGCCAGCGCCGACCCCCACTCCGCGTACTGCGCCGATTTCCGGCGGCGTACTCAACGGTAAAGCGATCAGCTTGCCGAAGCCACAGTATCCACCAATCGCCAGAGCAGCACACGCAGCGGGCACCGTTGTGGTCCAGGTGCTGATTGATGAAAACGGCAGCGTGGTTTCCGCGAAGGCCGTTTCCGGTCACCCATTGCTTCAGGCGGTAGCTGTGGCAGCGGCG
>DATEHX010000085.1:0-4840 GCA_035279345.1 Pyrinomonadaceae bacterium
CCGACCCAAATCGGGAGCATCGTATCACTCTGAACGTCTTTCAGAATGATAATTGGAGTTCCGCTGTTCGGATCCATCATCAGTGCTCGGATCTTTACCTCGATTTCCATAAACGCAGTACCCCTTACTCTACCGCTGAACTATTTACCCCCGACCGATTTACAAACGCACCGTACAGGCTGTTTGTCTTAGCGGCAGTCACATGCACATCGACTAATTCGCCTTCGAGGCTACGATCGCCGGCAAAGTTAACGACCTTGTTGCACGTTGAGTGCCCCGAGAGATCGCTTTCCGATCTGGTGCTTTGCCTCTCGACCAGCACCTGCAAAGTTCGACCAACGTAAGCTTGATAAATCCGCTCCTGGTTCTTCCGTTGCACTTCTTCGAGCGCGAGGAAGCGCGCCTTCTTCTCTTGTTCAGGCACGTTGTCGGTGAAGTTTGCCGCGGGCGTTCCGGCGCGTTTTGAATACTTGAAGATATAGAGGCCGTCGTACTCACACTGCTCGACGAGTTCGAGTGTTTGGCGAAAGTCTTCGTCAGTTTCACCAGGAAAGCCGACGATGATGTCGCTCGTCAGTGCTAGGCGGCGGCGCGAGTTCTTGATTCGTTCGATTCGTTGCCAGTAGTCGTTACGCGTGTGACCGCGGCGCATCAGTTTCAGCACGCGATCGCTGCCCGATTGAACCGGCAAGTGAATCCAGTCGCAAAGGTTTGGGTTTTCTTCGATCGCAGTGATGATGTCGGGATGAAAATCGCGTGGAAAAGAGGTCGTAAACTTGATGCGTGGCATTCCCGTGGCCGCGACGGCACGGAGCAAACGGCAGAACGGCGTCGCGCCTTTGAAGCCTTCGAGACCGTCTTCAACACGCGGCCGGTAACTGTTTACGTTCTGACCGATTAGTTGAATCTCTTTGTAACCGAGCGTCTGAAGGTTCTTCACTTCCGCGACAATCTCGCTGGCCGGACGGCTGCGTTCACGGCCGCGCGAGTAAGGCACGATGCAGAACGAACAGAACTTGTTGCAACCTTCGATAATCGGAATGAACGCGACGTGTGGCGAGTGTCGCTCGGCGGGAGAAACGTCCCACGAATCAGTTTCACCACGTTCACCGAGATCCAAAACCTTGCGTTCGCCTTGTTGAGCGCGCTCGATCAGCGAAGAGATTCGATCCGTCGCACGCGTGCCGATCACCATATCGACTGACGGCGTTTGTTGAAAGATCGATGATCCTTCGAGTTGCGCAACACAACCCATCACGCCAACGAGCACTTCATTCCTTCCGGGTCTCGCGGCACGCACTTCACCGATGCGGGTGTGAACCTTTTGCTCTGCTTTCTCGCGCACCGAACAGGTGTTCAGCAGGACCACGTCTGCTTCGTCTGCCGAGTCGCACAGATCGTAACCAGAGGCGCGCAAACCCGTAGCTGCACGTTCAGTATCAGCAACGTTCATCTGGCAACCGAAGGTTTCGATGTAAACTCGCGGCTTCATTTTCGATCCGTTAGAAGTGGCACCAGTCTACCAGAATCAACTGTCGAGATAAATCATGATTGGAAATGGGGCTTGCTTGATTCTTGCTGGTTGCACTAGTAGTATCGCGAATGTTCGTAATCCCAGTGAAAAGAAAGGCTCCTCATGTCCTTTAACAAGGTAATAATCGTGGGCAATCTCGGTCGCGATCCCGAGTTACGCTACACGGCTCAAGGTACCCCAGTTTGTACTTTCAGCGTGGCCACGAATGAAAAGCGTAAAGATCGAAATGGTGAAATGCAGGACCACACGACGTGGTTTCGCGTAACGTTGTGGAACCGCCAGGCAGAAACTGCCTCACAGTATCTGCAAAAGGGACGTCCGATTTACATTGAAGGGCGTTTGCGCGTGGAAGAGTACGTTGATCGCGACGGCAAACCACGTCATTCACTCGAAGTACACGCGACTGAAATGCAGTTCATCGGCGGGCGTGGTGATGATATGCCGTCGGAACGCGCGGCATCCGCTGGCGCGTCTCGCAGTGGGCCGGCAGCGTCGGAACCTGATTTGGCTGACGACGATATTCCGTTTTAATCGGTTTTCTCTTGCGGGCGTCCGCCGGGGGTTGCTTCGTTTTGATCCGAAGATCCCCAGCGGCCAAACCGGCGCAACTTCGCATAACGGCGGCTGAGTCGATCTTCCTGCGAACAACTGACTGCTTCAGCCAGACGCTCGCTCAAAGCTGAGTCGAGGAAGCGAGCAGTTTGATCGTAATCGTTGTGTGCCCCACCGTCCGGCTCGGAAATAATTTTATCGATAATGCCCTCGTCGAAAAGGTGTTGCGCGGTGAGACGCAGACCTTCCGCGGCGAGATCTGCTTTTGAAGAATCTTTCCAGAGAATTGCCGCACAACCTTCAGGACTGATCACTGAATAGATCGAGTTTTCGAGCATCAACACCTGATCGCCGACGCCGATGGCGAGCGCGCCGCCTGAACCGCCTTCACCAATCACCGTCACGATGATCGGCACTTTGATCTTCGCCATCTCGCGCAGGTTGAAAGCGATTGCTTCGGCTTGACCACGCTCCTCGGCGTCGATTCCGGGATACGCACCGGGCGTGTCGATGAAAGTAAAAATGGGCCGCCCAAACTTCTCGCCGAGTTTCATCACGCGCAGGGCCTTGCGATAGCCCTCCGGCTTCGGCATGCCGAAGTTTCGATAGCTACGCTGCTTGGTGTCGCGTCCCTTCTGATGGCCCACGACCACGACCGGTAATCCGTGAAAACGCGCGTAACCGGCGACGATAGCCGGGTCTTCCGCAAAGCGTTTGTCGCCGTGAAGTTCAACGAAGTCTTCAAACAGCCGCTCGATGAGATCGAGCGTGTACGGCCGATTTGCATGACGCGCCAACTGCACGCGTTCGAAAGCCGTCCGCTGTTCACCTACCGGTGGTTCCGGCTCTTCTTTTTTTCCGTCTTTGCCTTTGGCCATTTTCTCCGCTGGACTTGCCAATCATCTCCTTCTTAACTTCTTCTCTGTGTCTCTGGGTCTCTGTGGTTCTTCTTCCCAAGCATAATTGAACCATAGAGGCACAGAGACACAGAGTTTCATTCTCATTTGTTATCAGACGCGCGCGCCGTTCCCGTTACCATTCGCAGGGTTCTCGACACTCACCCTGCAACCTAACTTCTTCAAAGCCTCTTCAAGCTCGCTGCTCCGCTTAACGCGTAGCGCCGGGTTCGCTCTGACACGAACAATCGTGCCATTGTCGATCAACGCTTCGAACGTGACGTCGCAGTCACCCGGGTTTGAACTCAGCAACCCGAGAATCTCGTCGCAGAGCGTCGGAAAGTCGTCTCCCTGCGGCGTGCGCAACACCAGAAACTCTCCGCTGCGTGATGCCGCGTCAATGCTCTGCACCTGGTCGACGATGATCGTCGGCGGATTGTCTTCGCTCAACTCGAGCCGGCCAATAATCACGACCGCCAGATCGTTTTGCAATAGCGCTGTGTGCTTGCGATAGACTTCCGGCCACAGCACGCACTTCGTTCCACCGGCCTCATCCTCCAAACGCAGCAGCGCAAACTTGTCGCCTTTTTTCGTCGTGCGCGTTTGCAGGTCGGTAATGATCCCGCCGCTCGTAACGCGGGTGCCGGTAGTCACATTCGGCAGCTCCGACGAACTGACCGCTTTCACATTCTGGAGCACTTCGAGATAGCGCTCCAGCGGATGGCCCGAGATGTAAAAACCAAGCGCGGCCTTTTCCGCGGCGAGCATCTCGGTCGGCGTCCAACCCTTCAACGTGGGCGAGATCTCCTTCGTGAAGTCGATCTCTTCGGGCATTCCCCCGAAAAGTCCGCTCTGACCCACCGCTCGCTCACGCTTGGAGCGCTGCGCCTGCGAGAGCGCAACGTCAATCGAATTAAACAACGCGCCGCGCCACTCGTGCACTGAGCGTCCGTCTCTGAGCGAGTCAAACGCGCCCGCGCTGACCAGGCTCTCAAACACTCGCTTATTCGACTCAACCCGCTCGGCAAAGTCAAAGAACGATCGAAACGGACCACCGTCCCGGGCCTCACAAATCGCTTTAACTATTGCCTGACCCAGGCCCTTAATCGCGGTAAGCCCGTAACGAATAGCCCCACTTAAAGGTGTGAACCCGGAATTGCTCTCATTCACATCCGGAGGGAGTAAAGCGATCTTCTGGGCGCGCAGCTCCTTCGAATACTTAAACACCTTAGCCGCGTCCTGGGCTTCGCTCGACAACACCGCGGCGTAAAAGTGCTCCGGAAAGTGCGCCTTCAGGTACGCCGTTTGAAACGCGAGATACGCATACGCCACGCTGTGGCTGCGGTTGAACCCGTAGTCCGAGAACTGCGCCATCAGCGAGAAGATCTTCTCGGCCTTTTCCTGCTTGATACCGCGCTCGACCGCGCCCGTGATGAACTTCTCTTCATGCACCGCCATCTCTTCGCGCTTCTTCTTGCCCATCGCGCGGCGCATTAAGTCGGCCTCGCTAAGTGTATAACCGGCAAGCTTCTGCGCGAGCTGCATGATCTGCTCTTGATACACGATGATGCCGTAGGTGTTGCTGAGAATGTCCTTCATCTCCGGCACGATGTAACGCACGGCTTTTTTCCCGTGATGCCGCAGGATGAACTCGTCAACCATGCCACCGTCGAGTGGACCAGGACGATAGAGCGCGTTCAGCGCCGCCAAATCTTCAAGCCCTTTCGGCTTCAACTTCCGGCAGATCTCCTGCATGCCCGACGACTCAAACTGGAAGACCGCTTCCGTCCTTCCATCAGCGAATACTGCAAGTGCTTTATCGTCGTTAAGCGCTATATCAGACCACTTAATCTCCGTT
>DATEHX010000086.1:0-2603 GCA_035279345.1 Pyrinomonadaceae bacterium
GCGGAGTTTGACCTGCACGTGAACAACGGCCGCTTGCTCGAACACTTCCACGAAGGGAATCTGACTTATCGCACCGCGGGTATCAGCGCAAAGACGCCCGATACGTTTGTGGAAGTCTCGCCCGAGTTGGCCCAGCAGCGAAACATCACGACGGGTAGTTGGGTGCAGCTCGTTTCGCGTTACGGAAAGATTCGCGTTCGTGCAGTGGTGACGGATCGCGTTCGCGGAAAAGAACTGTACGTGCCGATGAACTCGGTTGAGAACGCGATAAACCGTCTGACCAGCAGTCACACGGATCCGGTGACGCACACGCCCGCGTTTAAGGAAGTCGCGGTGAAGATGCTTGTTTTAGGAGAAGTCGGCGAGAGTCCGTTGCCGCGAACCAATTCACGTTGGGGACATCCGACACCGCAACGTGGCGTGGAAGTCGAACGCAAATGGCAGCGTGCCGATTATCACCTGCCTGGACCAAAGTTATTTCAGATCGAACCGCTGCGTTCGCGTAACGGAGGATAAAGCAAATGGCGCAACCGATACCTTTGACTCTGCCGCCACGCGATCCGCAACACGAACTTAACGTGCGGCTGGAGACTGTAACCACAAAACATGCGGACGCGATCCTGGCTGCTTATGAAGTGCTTCAGCTTATGCACGACGAAGGCGTGCTCGAACTGATGCGCGGCACGTTGGGTGGAGGTAGTGCAGTTGTGGGGCAGGCAGTCGCGCTCGCCAGTGATGCAGCGACGATTCGCGCGACGCGAAACGCGCTTCTGCTGTTGAAAACGCTTGGCGAAATTGAACTGAAAGAGAATGGCGAAGCGGCGAAACCGCCGGGTCTTTTCAAATTACTGCGCCGGTCTTTTAACCCGGATTTTCGACGCGGGTTGGCTGCGTGCACGGATCTCTTAGAAACGTTTGGAAGAAGTTTGGCTAACAAGGTTGAGGGCAAAGGGTAGTGGAATGCGAACTAATCGTTGGGTAATCGCGACGGCAGGAATATTGTTACAGATCGCTTTGGGTGCGGTGTACGCGTGGAGTGTTTTTCGCACGCCGTTAGTAAATCAATTCGGGTGGTCCATTGCTGAAGTCACGTTGACGTTCACCATCAGCATCTTCGTACTCGGAGTTGCGGCGTTCTTTGGCGGCTTGTGGCTCAATCGCAAGGGACCACGTGTAGTCGCGATCACCGGCGGTGCGCTTTACGGTCTCGGAGTGTTTTTGGCGAGTTTTTCGGCTAACAAACTGTGGTGGCTTTATTTGACGTTTGGTTTTATCGGCGGACTGGGTCTTGGTTTCGCATACATCGTTCCGGTGGCCGTGCTCGTGAGGTGGTTTCCTGATCGCCGCGGTCTCATCACGGGAATCGCCGTTGGTGGATTCGGCGCGGGCGCTTTGATTACCGCACCTGTTGCGACGTATCTGATTCAGCGTGTCGGCGTGCTCGATACGTTTGCGTATCTAGGGGTCGTGTATTTGATCGTGACGGTCGTTACGGGATTCTTCATGACGAATCCTCCTGAAGGTTGGCTGCCGAAAGGCTGGACGCCTACCGCGTCACAAGTCTCGCAGCGCGCCGGAGGAGACTATACACTCTCGCAGGCGTTACACACGTGGCAATGGTTCGCGCTCTGGTTGCTGCTTTTTCTGAACACACTCGCGGGTATCGCGGTCATCTCGCAGGAAGCGCCGATCTTTCAGGAGCTGGTTGGAGTGACGGCAGTAGTGGCGGCGAGCATGGTCGGTATTGCGAGTATCGGCAATGCCGTGGGGCGAGTGTTTTGGGCGTGGGTATCTGATTCGATTACCAGGCGAATGACGTTTCTGGTGATGTTTCTAATTCAGGTGTTGTTGTTCTGGTTGCTGGCCAACGCGAGCATGGTCGCGGGCACGACTCTGTTAACGTTCGTCGTGTTGATGTGTTACGGCGGAGGTTTCGGAACGATGCCCGCGTTTGCCGCGGATTACTTCGGTTCGAAGAACGTCGGTCCGATCTACGGGTTGATGTTAACCGCGTGGGGAACGGCGAGTGCCGTTGGTCCATTGCTGATTGCCTATTTGCGCCAGACTACGGGTTCGTATCATCGTCCGCTTCACGTGATTGCAATCGTAATGGCAGTCTCAGCAGTACTGCCGTTGCTCATGTTCGCACCTGGACCACGCACGCGAAGAGAACCCGAAGTTGGCGAACAACAAACAACGCCGCGATCGAAGGCAGCGTGAAAGGGAGACTTCTCTGTGTCTCTGTGCCTCTGTGGTTAAATTGGTAAACCACAGAGACTCAGAGACACAGAGAAGAAGCTCTCACGGTTTCACTTCCGCCACTCCAACGGGAACAACGCGCCCGCTTTCTCCGGTGTGTAGTCGACGCCCACTAACGACAACGCATGAGCCAGCACGGGATCGCGTTTACTCGCGAGGTCGGCGGGAGAGGGAAGTTTGAGTTCGTCAGGTGTGACACCCACGTGCTCGATGCTCTTCCCGTCGGTCATGATAATGTCGGAGTCAGTTATGCTGACGGCGTACGGAATTGATCTGTCGATACCGATACTGTGTGGATAGACTCGCGATCGCATGACGGCGCCGGCCGATCGATCGCCGATTAC
>DATEHX010000087.1:0-10800 GCA_035279345.1 Pyrinomonadaceae bacterium
CGTGTATTCGGCAACTGAGGTTTTGAAGTACCGCCATTCTTGAGGAGTATTTGATCCGGCTTACGGACAACCGAACCTTTCGCGGTACTCACTTGAGGACAGAAACGCGTTGATGCTGTCGTAGTAGCATTGCGTGCTACAACCAGGACAACTGAACGCGGACGTGCTGGCGTTGACGCAACTGTCCAGATTACCTAACCAGAAATTCAAGCCTGGTATGTCCCACGTGCGTCGCAAATACTGCACATACTCCAAGCGGACGAAATCATCATTGTTGTAGAGTTCGTAGGGGAAGGCGCCAGTAAGTCCGAGCCCAAACGTCTGTGACTGGCTGCGGAACTCAGGATGATCCCACATGGTGCGCGACATGTGCACGCGCGCCGTGTTGTAGCAGGCGAAGTTGCCGGCCAACAAACACGAGTTGAGCGGCGCCACGTCATTTGCTAACTCGGCGCCTGTCGGGTTGCGGCCGAGGAAGTCTCTGTACTGCTGCTGAACGAAGAAAGTGGGGTCGTCGATCGGGTTACCGAAAGCGCACGGATCAAACGGCGGTGGGTCACCACAGCCGAGACAGTCTGGCGGTAAGTCGGGGGCGATTTGTGCAAAGGCCACTTGAACTACCCCCAGACACAGAACCAAAGCGAAGAGGAACATTATGGATCTTTTCATGCATGTCTCCTGTTTCAGTTAGCTAACGTGAAGATGAGGCCGCCTGCACTAACGACCCCGTCAATTGCCATTCAAAGCGTTATAGATTTTGCGTGAGCACTACGAGAACCTATGAGCAGAACGCAAGCAAGTGTCGTTTCCCCACGGGCACGCAACGACGCCGAGCGCCAAAGAGCGTTTCGATATTTCATGGTTTTCTTTCCAACAACTCGAAAGACGTTCGGGGTTGCGCCTTGGGGGGAGGAGTTGTTGGCAGTAGAGTTAATCCATGCTTTAACTAGACGCGAAGAACTCCGTTTTATTCCTCAGTCACAAAAAATATTTTTGTGGTAAAAGACACCTCTAACTAGAAAACTCTCCTCAAAAAAGCACATCCTGTACCCGGCCGAGGTGTAAAAGGAGCGGACACATGGCACTCACAAAGTGGAAAAGCGTCTTCGCGTTAATCCTGCTTGGTTGTTTACTTATCGCGCTGCCGGCGCTGAGTAATGCACAAACCGATGAACAGTCAGCGGTGCAGCGCGTTGTCGAACAATTCTTAGCGGCTTTTCAAAAGAAGGACTTGCCGAATGTGATGGCTTTGTGGAGTGAGAAATCGCCCGATCTCGTCGTCAGCAGGCAAAGCATGCAACAGACTTTCGCACGGTATCACACGATCGAAGTGAAGAATCTCAGTCTGAGCAAAATCACTGTCGATACTAACAAGGCATTCGTTGAGTTGACCGGCGAACTAAACCTCGTGGGCACTCAGGCGTCCGTCAATTCGTTGCAAATGAGCTGGACGATTGAGTTGGTCAAAGAAGCCGGCGGTTGGAAAATTCTGAAAAATGTGACGCGTGAGGACAAGCTTGCGGAAGCATTGAGCGCCGCTAGTACACCGGAAGAGCGCAACACGCTCTTGAATGCGCAACCTGAACTGGTAACTCCCGAACTGGTCAACGCATTAATCAAACACGCCAGACAATTACTCGCGCGCGGCAAGCAAACCGAGGCGTTGACGCTCTGCGATGTGGCCGTGAACATCGCGCAACGGCTCAACGACAAGCTCGGGATGTTTGTGACCTTGCGCGTAAAGGGCGGTGTCGCTCGCGTGCGCGGCGATAACAAACAAGCACTGGAATACTTCGAACAGTGTTTGAAGCTGGCCGAAGAGCTCAACGACAAGACGCTCATCGGGGACGCACTGAATAGCATCGCGATCGTTTATGCCCTCCAAAGCGATTATCCGAAAGCACTCTTCTTGTTTCAGCGGAATCTACAGATCAAAGAAGAGCTGGGAAACAAACGCGATATCGCCATTGAGTTAAGCAACATCGGCAACATCTACATCTATCAGGGCGACAAGCTGCGCGCGCTCGAGCATTATCACCGCGCGCTGAAGCTGGCTGAGGAAGTAGGAGATAAGGGCAACACGTCCGCCACACTCAATAGCATCGGCAATCTCTATTACTCGCAGGGCAACTACGCGCAAGCCCTGGAATACTTTCAGCAGAGCCTCAAGATCAAGCAGGAGATCGGCGACAAAGTCGGCGTGACACGGGCCTTGAATAACATCGGCGTTATCTATTCCTTGCAGGGTCAGCACGAACAGGCACTCGCATCCTTACAGCAGAACGTAAAAATACTCGAGGAACTCGGCGATAAATTGGTTCTGGTTGAGACCTTGCACTACATCGGCGGCGTTTACCTTTTGAAAGGGGATTACTCCCAGGCACTCGCCTACGAGGAGAAGACAGCAAAAGCAGCGGAAGAGTTGGGCAACAACGAACTGCTCAGCGGGATTCTGCACAACATCAGCGAGACGCACTTGCGGCTGGGCCAATTCCAGGCAGCCGGCGAATACGCTGAGCGCGCGGCTTCACTCGCGGCTCAATCCGGTATTCCCGACGTGTTGTGGAAAGCGAAGTGGACGGCGGGCAAAGCTCATCTTGCGCTTAATCAGACCGAACAGGCGCGTCAGGACTTTCTCGAATCGATTGCCACGGTTGAAAAGCTCCGAGAGCAGGTTGCCGGTGATGAGAAAGAGCAGCAACGTTTCTTTGAGGACAAGACTGCACCTTATCACGCCATGGTCCAACTCTCCCTGGCCCAGCAGAATACAACTGAAGCTCTGAGTTATGCGGAACGGGCCAAAGGCCGCGTACTGCTCGACGTATTACGTAATGGACGCGCCAACATTACCAAGGCCATGACCGATGAGGAGCTCAAACGCAATCGCGAGTTGAGCTCCGAAATAGCATCACTGAATACACAGTTGCTGCGCCTAAAAACGCAAAGCAAACCTCCCGAGGCGCAAGTAGCCGTCGCGCAGGCGCAACTCGAAAAGAAGCGCATCGAATACGAAGCATTCGAAGCGAGTCTGCATGCCTCGCATCCTGAACTCAAGGTGCAGCGCGGCCAAACTCAACCGCTAACATTTGACGACGCGGTGGCATTGTTGCCGGATGACCAGACTGCGATTCTTGAGTACGTCGTTACAGAAGAGAAGTCGTATTTGTTTGTACTAAGAAAAACTCCGAAGGCCGAGCTCACAGTTCATACACTGAATATCAAAAGCACGGACCTGTCCCAAATGGCGGAATCGTTTCTGCAACGGGTGGCAGAGCGCGATCTGACTGTTAAGCAGCCCGCGCGCAAACTCTACGACGTGCTCATCAAGCCCGCGGAGGCCCAGTTGCGAGCCGTGCGCAAACTCTACATCGTGCCGGACGGTGCACTTTGGAACGTACCTTTCCAGGCTTTACATCAGGGCTCGAAAGGCTACCTTCTTGAACAGTACGCGGTAAGTTATGCGCCGTCGCTGAGTGTGCTTCGCGAGATGGAAAGAAGGTCCAACGCGCTCAGGTCAGCGAGTTCGCGAGTGGCCGGGGCTGATCGTGCGCACGAGAACATTCGTCCCAAGCTGCTGGCAATGGGTAATCCTGCGTTGAGCGGCGAAACAGTCACGAAGGTTCGCTTCGCTCGCCGCGATGAACCACTCAGCCCGTTACCTGACGCGGAAAAGGAAGTGAATACTTTGGGCCGATTGTATGGGCCGGGCAGCAGAGTGCTGATCGGTCCGCAAGCGCGGGAAACAACTATGAAGGCGGAAGCCGCGAACTATAAGGTCTTGCACTTCGCCACCCACGCGATCTTAGACGACCGCGATCCTCTCTACTCACACATCATTCTTTCGCGCGCCGGCAAAGACATGAACGAAGATGGGCTGATGGAGGCGTGGGAGTTAATGAAGCTCGATTTGAAGGCGGAACTCGCGGTTCTATCAGCGTGTCAAACAGCGCGCGGCCGGATAGCCGCAGGCGAAGGCATAATCGGCATGTCGTGGGCATTGTTTGTCGCGGGCACTCCCGCGGCGATCGTCAGTCAGTGGAAGGTTGATTCGGCCCGCAGCTCGGAGTTGATGATCGAGTTTCATCGCAACTTGTTGCGTAAGCCCGGCGCGGGAAAAAAGACGCTAACTAAATCGGAAGCACTTCGACAGGCTGCGCTGAAAGTCTTCCACAGTTCTTACAATCATCCGGCTTACTGGGCCGGGTTCATCTTGATTGGCGATGACAATTAACGAGTGGTCTGCGCCGCACGCATAGCTCTTACATTCTGCAACAGTTTGAGGGCGATGCGCGCGCGTGGGTTATTCCGGATCAGCGTGCGCAATTCCTGCTCCGCCTCGTCGAGGAGACCTGCTTCAGCGTAGAGCACGCCGAGCGTGAGATGAGAATCAGGGTAAGTATTCTGCGCCTGCTTTAATATTTCCGAGGTCGCGCGATCAAGGACTTTGAACTTCGCCTGCGGAGCGGGTAGCACAGGCGAAGTGATCCTGACTCCGTCTTTCAACGCGGTTACCTGCCATGAATAAACGCCGCCTTCTTTCAGTGGCTTTGAGATCCGCCACTCAATCGTATTGAGCGGCGGACTAGTTGCGACTTCATTTAGATCGGCATCGGTCACGCTCACTACATAACTCTGCGCACCGGCGAGTTCGCGCCAGCGGAAGGTAGGTTGTTCGCTGCGCACCACATGGCCCAACGGGCCGATCAATCGAAACGGTAGTCCGTTGCCCGGATTACCGAGCAGCTTGCTGGGTTGATTGTTGAGATGGGCCAGGGCGGATGATTGCTGAAGTTTGCCGGTTTGCAATGCCGCCTGGACTCGTAGTTGAACGGCTGATGGTAATCGCTCAAGACCCGCCAATCCGCCTTGCTCATCCAGGGTGACTTTCTGATTACCGTCATTCAAAACCAGAGCGAACTGAGCTTCAGCCACGACCCCGGGACTTCCCGCCGGTGTTGCTTCAACCGTCGGTGAACTCTGCGGACTACTTTGATTGACGGGACCGGCTATTTCTTCACTGCGCGGGTTAGGCTTGCTTCGAAGTAGCCAAAACGCAAACAAGATTAAGGCAACACCGGCACATACGACCGCGGCCACGCGCCACGGCTGCCAACGATTGATCATCCACCATCGCGGGCCAAATGTTGTTGATTCAACGCGTGCCGGCGCAGCAGTTTCGTCCTTATACCGTTGCACCTCGGTAACGCACGTCTCGCAAACACTCAAATGACTCTCGGCGATTTCCAAATCGATCTGGTCCGCCGTGCCCCGCACATACGCCATCACGTCAGCCGTAGAAAGATGAAAAGGTGTCTCGTCTGGCGCGTATAGCAATCCGTCATTCAAAACCTCGAGGTCCCGCGCGAGTTCCTCGGAAGAGTTGCACTGCGCGGCGCAATGCGGACAAGCGTTAACATGCCGGTGAACCGACAGGAAGCCGCCCGGCGTCAGTACGCGCCGGCGATATTCATCCAATTCCTGTTTTGTCGGATGCTCGATCATCAACGTGCCTTTAACCCACTCATGCGTTTCAAACGTTCGCGCGCCGTCTTTCTCAAATTGATCACCTGCTGCCGCGTACCGCCGAGATATTCAGCCAGATGCAAATCATCAAGCGGCAGTTGTGCCCAAAGTTGTTCGAACTCGGCCACCGAAATTTCCAACGTTTGCGCGATCTGTTCAAACGTTGCGATGCCTGTCGCCGGTAGTAGCGTGATAACGTTAATCCCATTCGGGTTCCGCAAATTAAGCAGCAGCGCCACGCGCTGGCGGCGCGGCAACTGACAGATTTCACGCCAAAGAAGTTGTAACCACTGGCGCCGTTCAGTGATCGTTGCGGGGTTGGCGTCCGTACCCATTTGCTCGTCGAGTTGAATATGCGTATATGGGTCCAGCGGTTCGACCGGATGATCTTCGATGCGCCAGAACCCGGCAATGAGTTCCGTTAACCGATCGAGTTCGAGCGGCGCTTGCGCGACAGCGAAGATGGTTGTCAACAAGTCGTGGAGTTGGAGACGCTGAACATCGATCGTCTGCCACACCATCTTCAACCGTGCTTGCAGATCACCACCGGGATCATTTATCTCATGGCGCGTGTTCCGCCAGCCGGAAAGACCAGCGAGCCAGTTATCTTCCTTATCTTCCCACAACGCGAATTCAGTGTGGTTGAGCAGGTGGCGGCGAACTTTATCTCTTAAACCCCGGCGTAACGGATTGCGCTGTCGCAGATACTCGTCGCAGGTGTTGCGCGTCACCTGCGAAACATAACCGCGCAGGTTCGCGATCTGATTTTGTGCCGGGTCTTCTTTCAACGCGCGCAGGCGCTTGAGCAGGCGCAGTTGAATGTCGTTATAAATTTCTTCAAAATCAGGACGCTGGAGATTCGGATCGCCTTGCGGTTGATGAAATCGCAGTTTGTATCCCAGTCCGCGCCGAATGGTTGGTTCGATCTGCTCGGCATTAAGACGCGCGAGCGCCGCTGCTTCCTCGGGCTCGTTAGTCGCGTCGAGAAACGGCAGCAGCGCGGGATCCATTTGTGAGACGGTTACCAACACAAGTTAAATGTCTAAATGAAGTTGTAAGCGGGGAGATGAGGTGAAAGTAGCGGTCCTCGTATTCCGTGTCAAATGCGCGATTGCCGGCGATTCTCTGAGAGGAGCTGCAAATGAACACTGAAACTATGCAAACCGTCTATGAAGCCGCGGGTGGTTTTGAGGGGATACTGAGGTTGGCCCACGCCTGGCACATGCGGGTGCTGGAGGACGAGGTAGTCAGCCATGCGTTCAGCCATGGATACCACCCACAGCACACCGAGCGGCTTGCCGCGTACTGGGCGGAGGCACTCGGTGGACCAGCAACTTACTCTGAACAGTACGGTGATGAGACGTTCGTCGTGCGGATGCACAGCGGCAACGGGCCGCATGAGGAGATGGACCAGCGAGCGATCGCCTGTTTCGATCAGGCCCTGGAAGATGCCGGGTTCGACCGCGACGAGCGGCTCAGACGCGTGCTGCACGATTACTTCGCGTGGGCAACCACGACCACGATGAATCGTTACCACCACTCAGCGGACGATGTACCGAACGAGTTATACATCCCGAAGTGGTCCTGGAACGGACTTGTCAGTGGTGCGCAATCTGATGATGTGTAGTCGTGTGCAGCGTGTGCGGCGCTTGCGACAAAGTTTTCCTACAACGACGCCAGCTCTTCGGATGTGCCGCTGAAATAGTCCTGGTCTACAGCGCCGTTCACACCGGCGACATTTCCGGTTGAGGAATACTGCCAGAACGTATAGTTGGACCAGCCATTCACCGGTTTCGGACTCGAAACACCGTACTCCGCGACCCACAGCGGGTAACCGCCGAATCCGCCCGTTATATTTTCATTCCAGTAAGAAGGCGCGGTATAGATGATCGGCGTGCGTCCCAGGCCTTGCTCCACAACGTTGAGCCACGTCTGCACGTCGGCCGCGAGATTACTACTCGTGCCGCTGGCGCTCTCAACGTCGATGACCGGTGGGAGATCGTCAGGAGCTAAACTACCGACTGTCTTTATAAAGAACTCCGCTTGTTGCGTCGGATCGTCAGCAACGAGAAAGAAGTGATACGCACCGCGAATGATGCCCGCGTCCTTCATCCCCTGCCAGTTATCACTGAAGTACGAATCCACTTCCGAAGTGCCATAAGTCGCCCTCGCGAAGGCAAACGCGATCCCGGCCTGTTGCACGCTTTTCCAATTCACACTTGCTTGCCATTTAGAAACGTCTATGCCCGAGAGTTGATTTGATGACATCTTGACTGCCTCCTGTTTTAGCTCTGCACGAATATGCGGCTGATCAATCCATTGTCACTGCCCGCTTCGCTGCTCAGGATGTAGACGTCTTCATTCATGCCGAGAAAGATTGTTCCGATCGTGGGCAGGTTTGCGTCCAACGGAACGGTGGCTAGTTCTTCGCCGGTAGAAAGTTTCAAGACAACCAATGAATCGGTGCCGTTCTGGTAATTGTCGATGTAGAGCAGATCGCGATCGGGACAGATCGCCGGAGACGCGCTGACTTTGTAGACGTCGTTGATTTCCCACAAGCGTTGCAGCGTGCCGTCAGATAAAACGGTATGTGCGCCGATCAGATTATTGATCGGATCGTAGTAGAAAAGTATTTGTGTCTCGAACGGATCGCCGGCCACCATGAAGAAGTTATAGCCTGGCAGATCGCTGTTGAAAGCATTGATGCCTTCAAGCGCCGCCGGCAGATCGTCGACATTGACGGGCTGGTCAAACAGACTGATCGGCGTGGTGACACCCGGCGCAGTGTTGTTAGCGAAAACTACCTGGCCCACATTGCCGAATAACAACGGCGAACTGGCTTGCGTTGTGCCGTCGTCCGCGGTGCGATAGCCGCGCGTCCAATCGTTCTCCAGTAAAAACTCAGTATCGGTGATCTTGAAGCGCAGCGATTCTGTCGCGTTGACCTGGTACAGCGTGGCCGATCCGTCCGGCGTCTGCTGGATTGTCAGTCTTGCGGATGAGAGTGCCTCCGATTGCTGAACATCGATCTCCAACGTGTCGGGGTTAACCAACAACAACCAGCCATTAACCGAGTCGCTATCGATAAAGTAGAAGCCTTTGATAACCAACTCGCCTGATGCGATCACCTGCAAGCCGTTGTAGGTGGTCCAGAAATTCTGTTCCTTGCTGTCGCCGACCAACGGCAGCGGCACGCTCGCGGCAACCTTCATTGTTTCCGGATCGACTTTGTAGAGGTAAGAGCGGGAAACGGCGTAGACAAAACCATTCTCGTGCATCAACAACCCGCCGGTGTAATTGATGGTCTGGCCTTCCGTCATATACAACAGCGTTACCTGCATAGTCAGCGGGTTGACTTTAGCGACATAGGGCACTGACTTTCGGCTCTCTTCAACTTCCGCTTGTATGTCTGCTTCGCTCAACGCTTCGAGCGAGCTTGCCGAAGTCGAACCGCCGTTCTTGATCTGTTGGGTAAACTTATTGAGCATGAACGGGCTTCCGCCGATCGCAAACACTTCATCTTTCGCCCGCGTGTAACCCCAAACCGGTAGATTCAGATTGGCGGTCGTGACGGTCAACTTCGCCGGATCGAAATCGGCAGGCAGCCCGACGTTTGACACGGCGTGGGAACGCCACAGATCGGTATGCTCGCTGGGCCAAACGGTTTCGTAATAGCCGGCACGCTGTGGCGCGAGCAACTGTTTGTCAGTGAGCGGCTGGATGATGGCGTCTGCGTATTTTGAAGTCATGGGTCTCCGTAATGTTGGGGAGTATCGGTGATGGAAATGTGATT
Organism: Pyrinomonadaceae bacterium; assembly: GCA_035279345.1. Classification (GTDB taxonomy): domain Bacteria; phylum Acidobacteriota; class Blastocatellia; order Pyrinomonadales; family Pyrinomonadaceae; genus PSRF01. The sequence goes on from DATEHX010000087.1 coordinate 9,317, forward strand.
GGCTAGCCTCGGAACGAGTTGCGAGGACGTAGGTGCTCGTGAGTTCAGCCTGATGCTGCGAGCACTTGCAACCTTATTACCGTTGGACCATGAAAGTCAATTAGGCGATTTGGGCGTGCTCGTGAGGCACTTCGCCGCGGCAAAAAGCTAAAGCTTGACTGGCTTGCCCGAAAGTCTCTTTCTGAACATTCTTCTCTGTGTCTCTGTGTCTCTGTGGTTAATTTTCCTAAGCGTTTTTTGACCACAGAGACACAGAGAAGACTGCATCACTTCGCGCCGCCGGTGCCGGTGCTTGAAAGGAGGAGATCGTAGTTGCCGATGTCGCGGTTATGACTGTCGAGGGCAGCGAAGGTGTCGGAGGTCTCTTCGAGCATTTGCTTGGTCATCGCAATCGAGTCGCTGAGTTGCTCGAAGTCGAGCGAGGAGACGCGTTCGGGCGTCGGCAGCGTGACGACCTGATCGTTTACCAGGCCGAAGAAGTTTTCGATCGATTGTAACTGTCCTTCGACAAGCTTAACCGAACGTTCGATGTCGTTGAACGCAGCCACACGCCGTTTGAGAATTTCTACGTTCGCCTGCTGAATACGCCGTTCGCGATCGTCTTTCGCAGACGCGACCGAACGTTCGGCCTGGACCAACTGATTTTGCACTGCCTGGCGATTGATCGAACGCAGGTGATGTTTGCGCCGGCGATAGACATCGAGTAGATCGACGAAGTCTTCCCAGCGCTGGTCCAGACTCTCGATGTTGTGCGGAATCTGTTTGGTGCCGGTGAACTTCTTGTAGTTGGAGTAGATCTGGTTCTTCATCCAACGGAGGTATTCAACGGCTTCACGCTCACGCGGATCGAAGAGTTTGATTTGTGCTTCGCGCTGCTGTTCGCGCAGCTTCAGGAGACGCTGCTTTTCGCGACGATCGACGAGACGGCGATAGATGGAACTTGCGGGCACGGTTGCGAGATAAAGTGTTTCAGTTGCTAACGCGGCAACGAGCGGTGTGATGTCCTGAACGTAGGCAGCCGCCACGGCAAACCCGGCCATACCCCAAAAGTTTATGGGTTCCTTAAAGGCCTCTTTTAAGTATCTCAGATCAATCTTGGGTAACTCGGCCATAAACTATTGAAAACCCTGTTGGCCTATCTGCCACTGCCGTTTTGTCCACCTGTGGTTTCGCCTTCAGCCGGAAGCGCGTGCGGGGAGTTGGTTCCTGCGCCCAACAAGCCCATGTCGCGCTTGTACTCGAGCAACTTGTCCGCCAACTGCATGTCAATAGCCTCGCGCTCGATCTCCTGCATCTGCGTGTCGACTGAGGCGGCGCCCAACTGCATCTTGGCTTCGGCCGCTGCGGCACGGCGATCGATCTTGTCGCGCATCTCGTTGAACGTCGACGCATCGTCGCCCAACTGAAACGATTCCATCGTTTGCGCGAGCTGTTCCTGAAGCTTCGCCTGCTTCGACTGATTTATCAACTGCATCGCTTCCGCG
>DATEHX010000088.1:0-7024 GCA_035279345.1 Pyrinomonadaceae bacterium
CGGTTGTTTTACAAGGAGCATTACCATGTCGAAACTCCTCATCGTGCTATCCGCGTTGTTTTTGTTGGCGCTCACGCCGTCTGTGAAAGCCGATCCGCTCGTCGTGACCAGCGGTTCTCTCACGGTCCAGGGACAGCTTCACACGCCGAATTACTCGTTCGCCGGACAGAACTTTTCACTCATCGGCACTGGCCACGACTTCGGAAACTCGCCGAGCTGTTTTCCCTGTGCAAGCGGTGACCTGATAAGTCTAAACAGTATGTTCACGAGTACGAGCCTCGGCCAGGGAACTCTCATAGCTGGCGGCTCCACTTTTTCGAACATGGCTTTCGGCGGCGTCTTTCAGTTTACGGGCAGTCCGGTCGTGGTACCTGCTGGCACCACAAACATTTCTCTTACTTCGCCGTTCACGTTTGCCGGTTCTTTATTAGTGTGTCCATTGGAGGTCGGCGGCCTGAACTGCACGTCATCGTCTCAGGTCTTCAGTGCCGAGTTTGTAGGACAAGGAATCGCGACGCTTCAACTGCGGTTTAGTTTTACTAACGCCAATGGTGATTCCTTCTTCGAACTTCAAAACGTCACGTACAACTTTGACAGCGCCGAAATCCCGGAGCCGATGACACTCACACTACTCGCGGCTGGATTGACGGGCCTGGCTGTGAAGCGTAGGTTTAGCAAAAAGCCGAAACGTTGACGCCCAGGAGTAAGAGTTTCCACGCTACTGGCCCGCATCCCCGCACCGGCAGATCTTTCCGCACGTCCATCGAGAGGCGAGGGTTGGTCTTTGGAACTGGCGAACGGTTGGGAAGTAGCGGGAGAACTAATTGTTAGAACACGTAGTTGACAGGATTACACAATTAACAGGACCGGGTTTATCTTGTTAATTTTGTGAATCCTGTCAAAGTTCACCAAACTTTCCACCACGGCTTTTTCCATGTTGACACCACTGCATCTGAGGAATATTTCAAGATAGCAGGTATGGCGCTAAAGAAACTCGTGATCCCATCCGAAGACCCATTGTCCATCTGCTTCCTGACTTTGCTAAAAGGAAATGCTCTGGTGCCGTTCTCAAAAGCCACGCACCAATCTCCCTCCCCATGTTCCTGCCACGTTCCATCGTAACAACGAACCAGGCACTCACCCAGATAAGAACCGAACACACTTACGAGCTTATCCTTCGTCTCGACATTATCGAACTCACCTGAGTTCCTTAGCCGTTCGATGTATCCTTCGAGCCACTCGACGGACTCTCGCGTGTAGCCGAAGTCGAGGCCACTGAGTGAACGTAGCTCCTGAATCACCATTTCTGCGTTGGCTCTGATGACTTCTTCCATGTCAGCTCACTAACTGTTCTCGATACCAAACAGTGCATGCTTGAATTCAGCACGATTGATAATCGCATTGATCCTCGTCTCCAACGATTGAACGTCCTGCGCGTAGGCGCAAATAGCGGTGAGAGTTTGAATAACGACAAAAGCAATTACTCTAAGTTTCATCGATTGATTATTCGCTTTTCGCTGTGGGCTACGGCGGTCAACTAAAGGCTAGCTAATCTTTGAACCGTGTCGGGGTAGTGCTTGACGAGATTAATCAATAGAGCGGCTTGCGCGTTAGGCTTGGCGCGGCCTTGTTCCCAGTTTTCCAAAGTGCGAACGTTTGTTCGCAGATAAATTGCGAAGAGTGCGCGGGACAGTTTCAGGTTCTTGCGAACACGAATCAGCTCTTTCGGTGTTAGGGTGGGTGCTGGTTTGAATTCGACGGAGTGAGTTCGAAGCGTCCGCTTGCCGTGACGTGCGTCAGTGAGAGCATCCATCCCTTCTTTCAATTCCGCGAACAGGTCGCGCTTCGCTCCACGCTTTTGGGTGGTCTTAACCGATCGCTTCATTGCTTCCTCCTTGCCTCAAGCTCAGTCTTAATCATTTGCCTTAGCGTTTCGCGTTGGGCCTTGGTGAGATCAGAGCTTTCATCTTTGTCGTAAACTGTGAATAGCCAAAACGGCAAGCCTGCGTCCCACCAGTAATAAATCACTCGCAAACCGCCTCGCTTGCCCTTTCCACGTCGTTCGTCAGCAAAACGTAACTTCCGTAACCCACCAGTGCCGGGGATCAAAGCGCCAGCTTCCGGGTTGATCATCAACAACTGTTGGAGTTGTCGGAAGGCTTCGTCGTCAAGATAATTCGCTCGATAGCGCTCGAACGGAGGTAGCTCGACGAAAATCGCTTTCACGTTTTCATATTACTCACGTCGGCATCTATACGCAAATCACGTATAGAACGAAGAGCGATGTAAACCTGATGCTACTCATTGCGCAGCGCTGTGGTCGGATCCAGACCCGAGGCGCGGCGGGCGGGGAGAAAGGAAGCCATGAAAGCGATCAGTAAGAACAGTACGGCGACTGAGATGAAGGTCACCGGGTCTGTTGGCTTCACTTCGACCAGCATACTCGCCAACACGCGGGTCAGAAGAAAAGCAGCGACCAAACCGATCGCGATGCCGATGGCGCTGAGGTAGAGGCCTTTGCCGACCATCAGGCGAAAGATGCGCGAGGGCGCGGCGCCCAGGGCCATGCGTACGCCGATCTCCGCGGTGCGCTGGCGCACGGAGGTTGCCAACACGCCATACAAACCGACGCCGGCTAGGAGCGCCGCGATCGTCGAGAAGACGCCGATCAGCAATAGCGAGAAGCGTGTCTGCGCTTGGGCTGCGGTCACAAGCGTGTCCATCGGTTGCATCTGATTGATGAAGGTCTCTTTGCCCATACCACGAATGACTTCACGCACAGCACCCGAGAGCGCCGCGGGATCGCCATCAGTGCGCAGCGCCCACCATGAAGCGGCGCCATGATTCACATAGCCGTCGGTGACGTAGAGTTGTTCGCGGCCTGCTTCGACCAGAGAAGTGTTGCGCTGATGGGCCACCACGCCAATGATCTCACCCCACTGTGCCTCGGGCGTGCGCACGCGATACAGTATCTTTTTCCCAACAGCCGATTCGTTCGGAAACGCCTTCGCCGCAAGCGCCTGATCGACTACGAGCAGATTACGATCGGGCGTACTGTCTTCCTGCGTAAACGTCCGTCCTGCGAGAAGCTTCGTGCCCATCGCTTCGAAATAACCGGGAAGCACGACTTGAAAATCCGCCGCTTGAAACTTACTCGGATCTTCCTGCGCTTCGGCTCCGCCCCATCGCACCGGACTAAATCCGCCCGCGAGTGGCATCGGAAAGGACGCAGTAGCACTCTGCACACCCGGAAGCGCGTCGAGTTGATCGCGAAGCTGGCGTTTGAAGGTATCTCTTTCCTGCGGCGTGTCGCCGACATTGCCGAGCAGTTGAAACGTCAACAAACCACGCGGCTCAAATCCGAGATTCACACGTTGAATGTTCATGAACGTGCGGAACATCAACCCCGAACCAATCAAGAGCAAAAACGCCAACGCAACCTCTATCACGACCACTGCGTTACGCAACCACGCAGCGCCGAGTGCGCCGCTTCGCCCAGCCGCGCGCAACGTTTCCATGAGGTTCGGTCTTGCTGTTCTGAGCGCCGGAATCACACCAAAGAGCGCCGCAGCCAACAGCCCCGCCAACACCGAAAACGCCAGCACCTGCCAATCGATCCCGACCGCATTCAAGCGCGGGAGATTCTCCGGCGCAATCAAAAGCAATTGGCGAATACCGAGCCAGGCAAGCCCTAGCCCGATGGACGTTCCGAGTGCCGCTAGCACGAGCGCCTCTACAAGTGTTTGCCGAACCAGTTGCCACCAACCAGCGCCGAGTGCGGCTCGAACGGCGAGTTCCCGTTCGCGCGCCGACGTTCTCACCAACATCAAATTCGCTACGTTCGCACACGCAATCAACAACAACACAATCACCGCAACCATAATCGTGTAAATCGTGGTCTGAACTTCATCAACCAGGTGCTGCTTCATCGGCACGAGTTGGAAATACTGACCCGCCGTTCGCGCGATCGTGTTTTCTTCGCGAATCTTTTGCGCGATCGTCTCGGCTTCAGCCTGCGCCTGCACGAGCGACACATCGTGTTTGAGCCGGCCAATCACGCGCCACTGCACGTTGTTGCGGTTGGCAACATCGTAGGGAATGCGCGCGGCAATCCAGACACTCGGAAACTGTTCGACGTTCGACTTCGGCGGAAACAGCAACTCAAAACCCGGCGCCAGCACACCGGCGACGATCGGCGGTGGTCCAAACGCAGCCGCCACGGGAAGCGGTTTGCCCACTATTGATCGATCGCCACCGAAGCGCTTTTGAAAATAGTCGTTGCTTAAAATAACCATCGTTGGCAACGGAGGTGGTGCGTTAGCCGCAGGAGCATTGCCATCAGGCTGTGGAGCCTGGGGCGTTCCATCGGAGTCTTGAAAGTCGCGGCCGGCGATGATCGAACCGCCCATCATTTGAAAGAAGTTAGTCGACACTGACGCGCCGCGAACACGCTCGGGCGTGCCGTCCAAACCGGGAAGCGTGAAGCGAAAAGTGCTAACCGCGGCGAAGTCTTCGAAATTATTTTTTGCGCCGTTGCGCAGGTCGAGAAAGTCGACGTTGGAAAGCGGAAAGTCTTTGACGTTCCTTTTCTGGAGATCGCCACGGGCCAGGACCAGGCGCTCCGGATCTTTGTAAGGAAGCTTCCGCAGCAACACGCCGTTTGTAACGCTGAAAATGGCAGTGCTGGCGCCGATCGCCAAAGCAATGGTGATCACAACCGTAATTGTGAATATGGGACTCTTGCGCAGCGTGCGAAAGGCGTAGAAGAAGTCGGTTAGCATGGCGGCAGTGTAGACTCAATGGTAAATTTCAGCCAAGCATTTTTGGTAAAAACTCTGCACGAACGAAACACGTACTAGCACAACTATGAGCCAAACAATTCAAACCAAACTCTGCCTGGTGATCCTCTGTCTCGGTCTTTTTGCGATCTCTGCGACGGCCAAACCAATCGACTTCAGCGAACTGGACCGCGTGGCATCCGAAGAATTGAAGACGACAAACACACCCGGCGCGGTGATCGCGATCGTGAGCGGCAACGGCGTCGTTTATCAAAAGGCGTTTGGCGTCGCGAACGTCGAGACAAACGCTCCCATGCAAACCGAGATGCTCTTTCGTTTGGGTTCCACCACCAAGATGTTCACTGCCGCCGCGCTGCTCGCACTCGCGGAGAAAGACAAGATCAAACTCAACGAGCCCATCGGCGACAGAGTCAAAGGTTTGAATCCGAAGATCGCGAGAGTCACACCGCATCACTTGTTGAGCAACTCCGCCGGGTTTCGCGATTTTGCGGCGACGGCAACGTCAAACGACGATGCTTCGTTGGGAAACATGCTGCGCTCGTGGAAAGAGGATGTGTTCTTCGCCGAGCAGGGTGAAATCTATTCGTATTCAAGCGCCGGTTTTTGGCTGTCGGGGTTTGTTGTCGAAGAACTGCAAGGCAAGCCCTACGCAGATGCGATGAACGAACTCATCTTCAAACCGGTGGGCATGGATCGCACCACGCTGCGCCCGTTTCTGGCGATCACTTATCCGTTCGCGACCGGTCACGCACTCGACGCGGGAAAGCCCGCGATTATTCGTCCGATGTTCAACAACACGGCGATGTGGCCCGCGGGTTCGATCTTCTCTAACTCGAAGGATCTCTCGCGTTGGGTCATTGCTTTACTGAACGAGGGCCGAGTTGACGGTCAGCAAGTGCTGTCCGCGTCGTTAGTAAATCAGATGGCCCAACATCACATGCCGGTCCCTGGGGAAACGGATGCGTATTACGCGTACGGATTGACGGTTTTCAAGTACCAGGGTTTGGAGATTGTGGGCCACGGCGGGTTCAGTCGTGGATATGGATCGATGATTCAGATGGTCCCATCGCGCAAGTTTGCCGTGATCGTGCTGACGAACAAAAGCGGCGAGACGATGAGAAAGAGTTTGAATAAGGCGATGGAGCTGGGCCTGGGACTCAAGGACGAAGAACAAAAGCCTGCGCCAGTTGCTGCTCTGACGGATTCAGAGATGAACACTTACGTTGGCGTCTACTCGCACGCTCCGCTCACGTGGGACGTCTCCGTCAGAGACGGAAAGCTTTACGTGAAAACTGAAGGCAAGGAATACGTGATGACGAAGACTGGCGACAAGAAGTTCACTTACGGCGATCAGAATGAAAACGAGATCGTGTTCGTGCCCGGTAGGAGTGGAAAGATCGACTTCATCTTCATGGGCCTCTACGGCGCCAAGCGAACAAACAGCCACTGAGCTACACAGATAAACACGGACCTGAAATAAGAAGAATAAAAATAAAAAATCAGATCCGTGTTCGTCGGTGTAAATCCGTGGCTAATGTTTGAGGGCTGCTTCGATTGCGGCCTTCATGCTCTCGTAGGAGTTGTCGGAAATACGCTTGCCGTTAATGAAGAGCGTCGGCGTGCCATTGATCCCAAGCTTGTGTCCGTCGAGCACATCGCGCTGAACCTTTTCCGCAAACTTGCCGCTGTCGAGGGACGCGTCGAACTTAGCCCGATCGAGACCGAGATCAGTCGCATACTGCCGCAACTTATCCACACTGAGCGCCGACTGGTTTTGGAAAAGTACGGCGACATATTCCCAATACTTATTCTGCTCGCGCGCAGCTTCCGCAGCTTCCGCAGCCTTGCGTGCGTTCGCGTGCTGCGTCAGTGGAAAATCACGCACCACGAGCCGCACACGATCGCCAAACTCGCTCACGATCTTTTCCAAAACCGGATGCTGCCGCGCGCAACTCGGACATTCGTAATCCGTAAACTCAACGATCGTGACTAAAGCTTTAGCGCTTCCCTTCACCGGTTGATCGTCCGTCGCGATCGTGAAAGCCGGCGACTCGGGAGCGGTGAGATTTACCTCGACTTTCGAAGCGCGCCGCAGTTGTTCGGCGTACGCAACAGTCGCTGCCTGCTCTTTCTCTTCCCTCATGTACTGAATGATCTGCGTTTTGAGATCGGCAAACTCACCGCTGATGCGATCCTTGTTCTTGTTGTAAAACTCCTGCGCCTGC
>DATEHX010000089.1:0-19335 GCA_035279345.1 Pyrinomonadaceae bacterium
CACCGCCTTTGGTCCATGCCGCCAAAGCCTTTTCCACTGAAGCTTTGACTTGTGCCGGTTTGACATCGCCGACTACCGTGATGATTGCGCGGCCGGGTTGGAAATAAGCCTTCTGAAACGCGACCACATCATCGCGCGTGACCGCTTTGACTGAGGTTTCAGTCGGGCGCTGGCCGTAAGGATGTGCGTCGCCGTAAAGAATCCGCGAGAACACCTGAGAACCAATGACTACCGGCTGATCCTTCGCCTGCGTCAGGTTAACGAGCGTGCGCGCGCGCAACCGATCGAGCGCATCCGCCGGAAACGTCGAGTTGAGCATCATGTCCGACATGATCGCCAACACCGCATCGAAGTTTTTCGTAGTGGAAACGAAACCGATCGAGCCTTCTTCAGAACCTACACCTGCACTGACGTTGGTACCCAGCAATTGCAGCGCGTCGGAAAGCTGATCGCCCGTGCGCGTCTTCGTGCCTTCGGTCAACATCGACGACGTCATCGATGCGACGCCGCGACGGTTTTCAGGTTCAAACTGGTTCGCACCCCCGAGAAACGTGATCGAAAATGACACCAGCGGCAGACTATGTCTTTCAGAAACGATCAACGTGGCGCCGTTCGCGAGTTGCGTTTTGGTCCACGTCGGCACATGCAACGTGGGGATCGGTCCGGCCTTCGGGACCTGAGTGCGATCCAGTGTCTGCTGAGCTACCGAGGCGACATTCGCCAGCGCTATTACTAAAGCCGCGCCAAACGCAAGCAATCGTTTTTGTTGTCTCATGATCTACCTCCGCGGCTCTGTTTCGTCAGCATCGTTACGGTCTCGCTTTCGGCTGCTTTCGAAGCCTGATCCTTTTTACCTTTCGGCACCACACTCAACACGATGCGCGAACGCGTCAGGTACGCCGCCGCGACACGCTTCACGTCCGCTGCCGTCACCGCCAGCGTCTTCTGATAATCGATGCTGAACTGCCCGGGATTGCCATAGAACACAGCGCCGTCCAGGAGTTGATTTGCTTTGCCGAGATTCGATTCGAGCCCGCGCAGGAAACCGAGTTCCAGACCGCTCTTCGCTTTCTGCAACTCCTCCGCGGTCGGACCTTCAGCGATGAACTTCTGAATCACCTGATCGACTGCCGCTTCCAATTCCGTCAACGTGTGCTCCGGCCGCGGCACGACCACGACCTGAAACACGCCGACGTCTTCGGCTGAGTTTTGAAACGCAAACACGTTCGAAGCCAACTGCGAATCGTAGACGAGCGCTTTTGTGAGTCGCGCGGTGCGCGAACCGGAAAGTATCGAACTCATCACCGAGAGCGGCGTGTCGTCGGCGTTCTTAACACCGACGCTCGGCCACTGAATATAAAGCCGCGGCACCTGCACGCGATCTTCGTAAACAAGTCGCTTGCTCGCTTCGAGCTTCGCCGCCGCCACTGAAGGCCGCGTGACCGGTTCACCCTTTTTCAAATCGCCGAAATACTTCTGCACCCAGGTTTTCGCTTGTGCCGGATCGAAGTCGCCGACGATCGCGAGCGTCGCGTTGTTGGGCGCGTAGTAAAGCCGGAAAAACGCTTTGACGTCATCTTCCGAAGCCGCACTCAGATCCGTCATCGAGCCGATCACCGGCCACGAATACGGATGACCCTTCGGATACATCGCCGCCGAGAAGATCTCGCTCACACGTCCATAAGGTTGGTTGTCGTAACTCTGGCGCCGCTCGTTTTTGACGACGTCGCGTTGGGCGTTGAGTTTCGCGATGTCGAGTGTGTCGAGCAGGTAACCCATGCGATCGGACTCGAGCCACAGCGCGGTTTCGAGATAGTTGGACGGAATGGTCTCGTAATAATTGGTGCGGTCGTTTGTAGTCGAGCCGTTGTTGCCGCCGCCGACGCCTTCCGTGAGTTTGTCGTGCAGTCCGTACGGCACGTGACCGGAACCGGTGAACATCACGTGTTCGAACAAGTGCGCGAAGCCGGTGCGGCCTGCCGTCTCGTTCTTGGAGCCGACGTGATACCAGATGTTGACCGCGACCGTGGGCGTGGTGCGATCGACCGACATGATCACCGTCAAACCGTTTGGAAGTTTGTAGGTCTCATACGGAATTTTGATCTGGGCCACAGCTAGCTGCGCACAGACGAACAGAAGGGCGATTAAAAGCGGGAATTTTCTTTTCATGGCGCCACAGATTAACACGGAAACCACTGACATTCATCCGTGTAGTCCGTGTTAATCTGTCGCACATGAAAGCCATTCAAGTCTCCCAAACGGGCGGGCCCGAAGTGCTCGCTATCGCCGACGTGCCGGAACCAAAACCGAAGCCAAACGAAGCGCTCGTGCAGATCAAAGCCGCGGGTGTGAACTTCATCGACGTTTACTTTCGCGAAGGTCGTTACCCAGCGCAACTTCCGTTCATCAACGGACAGGAAGCCGCGGGCGTGGTGACTGAAATCGGTAACGACGTGAAGATGTTCAAGCCAGGCGATCGTGTCGCTTACACGGGTTCGCTCGGAAGTTACGCGGACTATGCGGCGGTGCCCGAGAGCCGGCTCGTAAAGATTCCTGACGGTTTGGATTTCGAGCAGGCCGCGTCGGCGATGCTTCAGGGAATGACCGCGCATTATTTGTTGCACAGCACTTACAAACTGCAAGCCGGCGAGACTGCGCTGATTCACGCAGCCGCGGGCGGCGTGGGACTGTTGCTGGTTCAAATGGCGAAGAAGATCGGCGCGCGCGTGATCGGAACCGCGGGCACGCAGGAGAAAGCGCAACTCGCGCGCGATGCGGGCGCTGATGAATGCATCGTCTACACGGAAGCAGATTTCGAAACTGAAACGCGACGGCTAAATGACGGCAAAGGCGTGAACGTTGTTTACGACGGCGTAGGCAAAGCGACGTTTGAAAAAGGGCTCAACGTGCTCGTACCGCGCGGGTACATGGTGCTGTTTGGCGGTTCGAGTGGCGCGGTGCCGCCGTTTGATCTGATCAAGCTTTCGCAGAAGGGATCGCTCTTCGTCACGCGGCCGACGCTGGTCAATTACACGGCAACACGCGAAGAGCTCGAGTGGCGAGCAAGTGATGTCCTCGGCTGGATTGCTGCCGGAGAATTGAAACTGCGCATTCACAAGTCATACCCGCTGGTGGAAGCGCCGCAAGCGCATCGCGATCTCGAAGGCCGGCGGACGACCGGAAAGCTCTTATTACTACCTTGACAGCATCAACAGAACTCACAAGATTTGCCTGTGCCCATCATGTTAATTCTGTAATTCTGTCGAAAATTCTTGACACGGTTTTTCACGAGCGCCTATATTAGCCCCGTCATGCGTAACTCTCGCACATTTTTCTACTTCGCCTTTACGTTCCGCTCCTTCTTTTATGGGGAGAGCGGGCAGGCGATGTGCGAAAGAGATGTGCTGAGAACCTAAGCAGTAAGCACAACACCTTCAACGAGCCAGCCGCGATCCTGAAAAAGTCGCGGCTGGTTTTTTTTTGTTTCCACAGACGGAGAAGTCATGATGGACATAGAGCATTGGCGCAAGGAGATCGACGAGGTCGACGCTGAATTGCTGCGGCTTTTGAACGTCAGGGCGCGTCTCGCGCTCAAAGTCGGGGCGTTGAAGAAGGCTCAACACTTGCCGTTTTGCGATCCCGATCGCGAGCAGTACGTGTTGACGCGTTTGCGGCACCTCAACAACGGCCCGCTCGACGATCGCGCAATTTACAAACTCTTCCGGCGAATTATTCGTGAATCCCGCAGAGTCCAGATAGACGTCTCGCCGGCCACGGAATTCGTGAGGAGCAGACACATCTCGTGAGTTCACCGGCGCACAAACCACGGGTGGCGATTCAAGGCGAACGCGGCTCGTTCAGCGAACAGGCTGCGTTGAAGCTGTTCGGTGAGGAAGTCGAGCTCGTGCTGCAAAGGACTTTTGCAGCACTCTACGCAAGCATCGACAACGGCGAAGCAGAATATATCCTGGCCCCGCTTTCAAACACGATCCTCGGTCCGGTGCCGGGGTCAGTAGAACTGCTTCGGCGTAGGCCATTGCTTCCGATCAACGGCGTGCGTCTCCGAGTCAACCAACACCTGATCGGCCTGCCCGGAGCAACCTTAAACGACATTACGATGGTGATCTCGCATCCGGCTGCGCTGGCCCAATGCAAACGCTTCTTCACAGAACACCCCAAGATCAAAACCCTCGCCGCGGAAGACACCGGCGGGAGCGTCGCGGAAATCGTGCGACGCGGCGCCCCTACGATGGCCGCGATCGCCAGCCGACGCGCGGCTGAGATCTACGGCGCCACAGTCATTCGCACATCTATCCAGGACGAAGAGGACAACTTCACTGAATTTAGTCTACTCGTTTTGCCCGGCACCAACATTGATATGAAATACGTTTTGAAAGGCAAGGAATCATGATCGTCAACATGGCCGGCACTGCCACCACCGAAGAAATCAATCACGTCATCGATCGCATTCGCGAATGCGGTTTTCAAGCCCACGTAATTCATGGCGAAGAACGTACCGTCATCGGCGCCGTCGGTAACAGCAACCGCCGTTCGGAGATCGAAGCGCTGCGTGCGGCGCCAGGTGTTGCGGAAGTCATCCAGATCGCGCACCCGTTCAAGCTTGTCAGCCGTCAGTTGCGGCAAACGCGCACGATCGTCGACGTGCGCGGTGTGAAGGTTGGTGGCGACGAGCTCGTCGTTATCGCTGGTCCGTGTTCGGTTGAGTCGGAAGATCAACTGATAGCGACTGCGTATGGAGTGAAGGCGTCAGGCGCTGACATGTTGCGCGGTGGAGCTTACAAACCGCGCACGTCGCCGTACGACTTTCAGGGATTGGGCGTGGAGGCGTTGCGCTTTTTGAAGCAGGCGAGCCGCGAAACCGGGTTGCCGATCGTTACGGAAGTGATGAGCGAGACGGATGTTGAAATCGTCGCGGAGTATGCGGACGTGTTGCAGGTGGGCGCGCGCAACATGCAGAACTTTTCGCTCTTGCGGAAGCTGGCCCCGGTGTCGAAGCCGATCCTGTTGAAGCGTGGGCCGTCGGCAACGGTGAAAGAATGGTTATTGGCGGCGGAGTATTTGTTGTCGGGTGGAAATGCGGACGTGATTCTGTGCGAGCGTGGCATCAAGACGTTTGAGACCGCAACGCGAAACACGTTGGACCTTGCGGCTGTGGCGCTGGTGAAGGAGTTGTCGCACTTACCGGTGCTCGCGGATCCGTCGCACGGCACGGGCATGAGGAGTTTGATCGCGCCGATGTCGAAAGCGGCGGCCGCGGCGGGTGCGGACGGATTACTGATCGAAGTCCATCCCTGCCCCGAGCGCGCACTTTCGGACGGCCCACAGTCCCTCGATCTCGACGGCTTCGCGAGCCTAATGCAGGAACTCGGCAAAGAGTCCCTGGTCGACGTCGCCGCCGCCTAGCCACAAAAGGCACAAGAGCTGCACGAGTTCGACAACTGACTTGTGCCTCTTTGCGACTCTAGTCGACCGATTGAATCAAGTCGGGGCTGACCAACGTAAAGGTACACGGCCCGGGTTTGGGTAAGCAGAGCAGTGCGCCGCGGCGGACGATCTTTGTCGGCGACGCGTCGGGAAAGATCAACGAATACTTCACCGACTTCAACTGCGACGCCAGCGGCTTCAAACTATCCGCACCTTTTATAAACTTCACGTCCACCACCTGCGCGTTGCGCGAGGCGTCCGGCGCGATCACGATGAAAAACTCCGCCTCAGCCGGCTCTTTCAGGTTCGGCACAAGTTGGCCCAAATCGAACTTGTTATAGAACGGCAATTCTTTTCGCGCCGTCTCCAACAACTTCTCCATCGTATCCGGCGTCGTTAACTTCAACAGACTCTCACGGGCCTCGGGCCTGACATAATCCGCCACGGCCCCTTGCGCGTACAAACGAATCGCTTCCTGCTTGTTGCCGCGTTTCTCGGCAACCGCGCCGATGTGATGACCAACTTCACTGTGCTGCTGAAGCATCCACGCCGCCTTGAGGTATTTCTCCGCCGCGTCGAGATCGCCTTTGCGAAAGTAAACCCAACCCAGCGTGTCCCAATACGCGGCCAACGACGAAACGTTATGCAGATCGTCCATCGTCAGGTTGCCGACCTCGACATTGCGCAATTCGTTCGCCATCGACGCCACCGCCGACTCCGCATACTGCACCGCCTTGTCGAGTTGCACGCCTTCCACTGCCAGATAGTAAGCAATGTCGTTCAACACCAGCGGACTGCGATCGAGTTTGAGCGCTTCCTCGAAAGCCTTGATCGACTTCTCGTTTTCTCCGAGGTTCAAATAAGCACGGCCCAGACTCACATGCAGCAACTCTTCTTCCGGCGTGAGCGAGATGGCCTGCTCGAGTTCCGGCACCGCTTCTTTGTACTTGCGCCACTCAACCAGCATCTGGCCCAGGTTTGCGTGTGCATACTGGTCCAACGGCGTCACTTCAATCTGTTTCCGAAACGACTGCTCGGCGTTTGCGTAATCCTGCTGCCGCCAGTAAACACGGCCGAGCAGGTTGTAAGCGTAGTCTTCGTACGGATTGATCTTCACCTGCTCTTGCAGAACGTCGACCGCGTCTTTGTACTTGCGCTGCTCCGCGAGCACAAAACCGAGATCGCGGCGAATGGTTTTATGTTTTGGTTCCTTTTCCAGCACACGCCGCATCAGTTGTTCGGCCACGACATAGTTTTGGTTACTCATCGCCGCGTGCGCCGCCTGGATCAGGTCTTCGGTCTTGGCTGAATCAGGTATCGCAGGCGTACCGGCAACGTTAGTCTCGAGTGCGAGCGTCTGCGCCGCATCGGAACGCGCCGCGGCGGCGAATGCTTGATAATCCTGCAAACGCTCCGCGGGAATTTCGCGCTGCCGCAAACGAAGCGTTCGCGTGCCGGTCAGCGTTTGTCCTTCGAGTTTGTAAGTCCCCGCATACTCACCGTAGTCCCTGGCGACTTTCAAAGGCAGTGGCAGTCGCGCCTGGTACTTGCTGGGCAACGTGATTTTTATCGAGTAGGAAATATCGATCGGCGGTCCGAGTTCGAGTGGTTTCTTGCTCGATGCTCTTTTCGCGCCAAACTGCGGCAAACGAAACGGAGGAAACGGCAGCTCGACCTTGAGCTTCTTGCTGGACCAGTCGAGAAAATCGTTCTTCGTAACGTTGAATTCGATCTCAAACGGCTTTGTCAGATCTGACGAATCGCTGATGTTGATGTCGGTAACTTCGCCGTGAACTCCCGCCGCCATGCCGAGATAAAAACCGAGCGCCTTCCAGTTGCTCTTCGGCGTGCGGCGAAACATGTAACGCATGAACATCTCCGCGTCGCCGTGCAAAACGAGTTTCGCTTTCGCGGTGATCTTGCCGAGTTCGTCTACGGTTCCTTCCACACTGACTAGCTCAGACGAGAGAAACGGAGGCTCCGCCGGTGTCGTTTCCAAACGCGCCGGACCACTCGTCGGAATCATCAACGCCTTCTTGTTACGCAACCGCGGCGACAACAATCCAACCGGCGCGATCTCCGAAGTCGTGTCGGCCCAAAGTGTCTCGTTGCCCAAAGGAATGGCACTGATGACGTGGTCAAACTGTCCCGGCGAAGGCATGTCGACGTCGATCTTGCGTGACGAGTTCATCAACACGGGATACGCGCGCAGTCCCGTCGCCGCGAGCATCGAAGCGAGCAGTGTGTGTTTGTCTTTGCAGTCGCCATACTGATTGACCATCACGTCGGTTGCGGCGTGTGGTTGATACCGGCCCTGGCCCAGCGAAAGACTGACGTAGCGAAAGTTTTTCGCGACGTATTCATACAACGCCTGCGCTTTGTCTTTTTCAGTCGTCCGTCCTTTAATGATCTCTTCGGCTTTGACTTTGATCTTGTCGTCGGGAACGACACGATCCTTTTGCAAGTCGGCGTACCACTTCCCGACTTCGTCCCAGCTTTGGAAAGTCGTTAGCTGCACGTCGGGACGAACCTCGTCCGCATCTTCACTCTCTTCCTCCGGCTCCTGTTCGTCTTCAGCTTCCTCTTTTTTCTTTCGCTCTTCCTCTTCCTCGCTGGCGGTCTTGAGGTTCGCGTGCTTCCACGAATAGATGCGCCGGCCGTCCTGTTCCTTGATCGCCGGATCGAATCCCGGCTCAATCTTGAGTTTGACTTTGCTCGTTGCGGGGATATTGACGGTCAATTGATCGTCGAGAACGATCAGGCTCTTCTTGACGAAATCGTGTTCGACCCAGAAATGATCCTTTGCGAGTGCGGTGTGGATGGTCCAAACGATGCGATATTCGAGCACGTCGCCTGGGCGCAGACCGGGAACTGTGATGTGCTTTTGCCGCGAGTCGGTGTAGATCGGCGCCTCACGCGCGATCGGCGCGGTCAGATCCTGAATGTCGGTCGCGGCGGCGTTTACGACAGTGCCGTCAGCCTTACGCACGCGCACGAAATCCATGTCGAGCTTTTCGTTGGCCGAGCTGTAGCCGAAGATGAGTTGACCAAATCTCTCGACACCCGCATCGCTCTGCACCTTGACGCGCAGACTCAACTCGCGCTGCCCCGTGCCGTCGCGTTCGAAGCGATAACCCATGCTCAACTGTTCGACAACGACGGCTTCCTGCGAATAATCACGCTTTTGCTTGTCGTCGGCGGGCTTTCCTTTACCCGTGTCGGGAGCTTTAGCCGGAGCTTGCGCTCGGGTTAACGATGGCGTGGCGATGACGAAAGAAAGAACTAAAAGTATTGCAATGATCTGGGCACTGCGGGGGGAAAACATTGTCAATTTCTCCTACGGACGCTGAGGATTCGAACTGGCGAGCAGTCTACCGAAAGGGGCTGGAGCGTGTAAACAGAGGAGAAACCGTGAGGGTCTCTGTGGCTTGCCACAGAGACCCACACGATGAACGCGGATGCAAAGCAGGATTTGGACTAATTGTTTTCCTGGCTGCGTCTGCGCGGGAGTTCTTTGCCGCTCTTGATGATCGTGCCGTCGACGGCGTTCACGGCGACGCGCGTGACGCCTCCGGCAACAACCTCATCTGCTATCACAACTTCGTAGAAAACAATGCCGTCCTTAGCCAACTTGCCCGGTTCTTCCCAACGGTCACCGTCCAGATTGCAGTTGAGAACCTTACCCGGAAACTGGCTCGTGGCAATCTGAATTGCCTGGTCCATCGTGATCCGCGAGAGTCGGACCAGCGCCGCTTGCTTTAAAGCGCGCATCTCTATCTCGACTTCGCGTTTGCGTTCCACTTCCTCACGGAAACGCGGATCGCGCGCCATTCGTTCTTTAAGCTGCTCGTTGACCGTGAACGCTTCGCGACGCATCTCCGAATCAGCTTTCGCTTTCTCTTTCAACTCCCTCTCTTGCTGCGTCGGCTCCTGCGCGGCCGCCGCCAGCTCAAATCGCATGGCGAAAGCCGCCGCCGCGAGCGATGGGATCAACAGCAACAACGATACGGCAAAGAGCAGTAACTGCTTCCAACGTCGGTTCAGTGTGGGTTTACTCAACAATGACATGATACGGGCCTCCAGAATGTCAGCATCGGCGATGCCTACGGTTGTACTAACTGAGAGCCTACGCAGAGGTGGTGCTGAGCTGGCGAGGGCGACGAGAGAGCGGGCGTATACTTCCGCGTTTAGAATTCGCTCCGCCACCAGCTCATCACAACAGAGTTCGCGCGTCTGTTTGATCCGGCTGCGGAACAACGCCGCCGCGGGATGAAATGAGACCGGCAAAAAGATGAGTTCGTAAAAAAGATTGAGCGCGTAGTCGTCGCGTGCTACATGAATGAATTCGTGACCAATCGCGGATGTGAGCAGATCGGTGTCGCCTTCGCGAATCAGCGCCTCCGGAAGAATGATCACTGGCCGAAACGAGCCGATCGTGATCGGCACTGCTACCGTCGCGGAACTGCAAACCGTCACGCGTTTCTGATCCTGATTCAATCGCTGTGCGCACTCGCGAACAATCGCCTCAACCACTTCATCCTGCTCCAGGGCGACCGCCGATCGACGCACTTTTCGCGTAGTGAACCACGCTTGCGCCAGCCGAAGGATGCGATACGAAACGACGATCCCAAACGCTGTAAACAGAAGCAGCGCGAGATTGCTGTTGAACTGAAACGCTGAAGTGAAGAAGTTCGCTGGCGTGCGTGCAAAGGAACCGGGAATTTGATCAACTGAAACCGGATTTCCTAAATCGCGTTCGTAAGTGACTTCATTGGTTGCTGCGGAACTTTCAGGAAGAGCGCGAACGACAGTAAAAACCGGCACCAGCAAGCTCAAGAACAACGCCGCGACCCAAAGCCAGTGCTGAAACCGCATCGACGATCGCCGCAACAACCACGCGCCCAAACTCGCGAGCGCCGCAATCAACGCGATCTGCCACACGGCATTCAACAAAAACGTCAGCAGGAGTTGGCTACTTGTTTTCATCGGATTTCTCCTGATGTTGCTCGACCAGTTTTTGCAAGCGCGCGAGTTTTTCCGGTGTCAGATGTTTGGTTTCCACGAGACTCATCACCAGGCTCTCGACCGAACCGCCAAAAAGCCGATCGACAACGTCGCTGACGTGTTTGCCGACCACCTGTTTGCGGCTGACCGCGGGTTTATAAAAATAGGCGCGGTTTTTCAGCGTCCGTTTTGCTTTTCCTTTGCGTTCGAGGATATTGAGCATCGTCTGAACGGTGGTGTAAGCGAGTTCGCGTTTTAGTTTTTGCTGAACGGTCTGAACGTTTGCGGGTCCGGTTTCCCAGAGAACGTGCATAATCTCCAGTTCCAGCGGGGTCAGGTGCTCGGTCTTTGGACGCGCCATAAACGACTCTCTTGTCTCCTAAATTTTTAGGAGTATAGGCTGAGGAGCGATTACTGTCAACTAATTTATTAGGAGTCAATGAAGCGCCAGACACTATTACATGCGTTGATCTACGGCGTCACCGGCGGCGTGCTGATCATTGTCCTTAAACTGATCGAGTTTCGCTTCCTGGTCGTGGAGCATTCGCTGGAGATCTACGGTGGACTGATCGCGCTGCTATTCGCGGGTCTCGGCATCTGGCTCGGCTTGAAACTGACGAAGAAAGAAGAGGTCGTGCTGCTCAAGGAAGTCGTGAAGGAAGTTCCGGTGCCCGCGGAACCGTTCGCGATAAACGAAGCGCAACTCAAACAGCTCGGCATCACGAAACGCGAACTCGAAATCCTCGAACTCATCGCGCAGGGCATGAGCAATCGCGAGATTGCGGAAAAACTGTTTGTCAGTGAAAACACGGTCAAGACTCACTCGAGCCGGCTCTTTGACAAGCTCAGTGCGAAACGCCGCACGCAAGCCGTACAGATCGCCAAGGAGAACGGGCTGATTCCCTAATACGAAAGTAGGCTTTCACCGATTTACGCTGAAATCATTCGAAAGTATGACGACAACTCAGGCCTCTGAAGCTACGTTACGCCGCGAGTTCTGAAAGTCGCGTTTTGAGTTCAAGCTTCAGCTTGTCCGAAGGGTTCTCTTCTCTGTGTCTCTGTGCCTCCGTGGTTCAATGATGCTTGGGAAAATTAACCACCGAGACACAGAGACTCAGAGAAGAATGTTCAGAAAGAGGAGGTTCTTTTCGTGAAAAAAACAGTTTTGACGTTCGGAATAATTTCCGGAGTGATCGTAGCGGTCCTGATGGGCATAAATACTATCTTCGCCGACCGGATCGGTTTCGACCGTGCAATATTTGCCGGCTACGCGGCGATGCTGGTGGCGTTCCTGCTCGTCTTCTTTGGCATCAAGTCCTATCGCGACAACGTCGGCAACGGCGAGATCACTTTTGGCCGCGCGTTCATAGTCGGCATTCTCATCACACTGATCACGTGTGTCTTCTACGTCGCGATTTGGGAAGTCCTTTATTACACGGTCCTGCACGACTTCCCCGAAAAATACGGGAACTACGTGATGGAAAAAGCGCGCGCATCCGGCGCGACCGCCGAACAGCTCGCGCAACAGCTCGAGGAAGTCAAACAGATGAAAGCGCTGCTGGATAACCCGTTGCTCGCGTCCGCTGTCATTTTTATTGCCGAACCGCTTCCCGTCGGCCTCGTCATGACTCTCATTTCCGCCCTGATTCTCAGAAAACGGCGCAAACAGGTCGAAGTGCCGGTATAATCCCGTCACGTTCATCAAACCTGCTCGGCAAAGGAAACAGCACGCTCCATGAATCGTCGTCCGATCTTTGCACTTCTCTGTCTACTATTCTGCTCCTTTATTAATAGCGCCGCCGTTAACGCACAGACGCCAGGCACCGGCAGCGAGGTTTTCCAGGGCATGAAGTGGCGCATGATCGGGCCGTTTCGCGGCGGTCGAACGGTCGGCGCCACGGGCGTGCCGGGCCAGCCGAATGTCTTCTATATAGGAGTGAATAACGGTGGCGTCTGGAAAACTACCGATTACGGCCTCACATGGAAGCCGATTTTCGACGATCAACCGACCGGCTCGATAGGCGCGCTCGCCGTCGCGCCTTCCCGTCCGGAAACAATCTACGTCGGCAGCGGCGAGGGTCTGCAACGTCCGGATCTCTCAGTCGGCAACGGCATTTATCGTTCAACCGACGGCGGTAAAACGTGGCGTCACTTCGGACTGCGAGACGCACAGCAAATCACCGCGATTCTCGTCGATCCGGGCGATCCGTACGTGGTTTACGTCGCCGCGTTGGGACATCCGTACGGCGCGAACGAAGAACGTGGCGTGTTTCGTTCGACAAACGGCGGCGAAACCTGGAAGAAGATTCTTTACAAAGACGAGAACACCGGCGCGACAGCGCTCGCTTTCGATCCCTCAAATTCGAAAACGATCTACGCGGTCTTGTGGGCGGCGCGGCAAGGACCATGGGAAAACGGCGCGTGGCAAGGTCCCGGCAGTGGTCTCTTCAAATCAACCGACGGCGGCGACACCTGGCGTCAACTCACTACCGGCCTGCCGACCATTGCCCAAGGTCTCGGTCGCATCGGCATCGCGGTCGCGCCAAGCGATCCGAAAACTGTTTACGCTACAGTCGACGCGCCACAACTCGGCGGCATCTATCGCTCCGACGATGCGGGCGAAACGTGGCAACGCACCGCCAGCGATCGACGCGCGTGGGCACGCGGCAGCGACTTCGCCGAGATCGACGTCGACCCGAAGAACAAAGAGATCGTTTACACCTCCGCGATCGCGGCTTACAAATCGACCGACGGCGGCAAGACGTTCACTACTTTCAAAGGCGCGCCTGGTGGTGACGACTATCACACACTCTGGATCAATCCCGATAACCCGCAGATCATGTTGTTCGCTGCCGATCAGGGCGCGGTCGTCAGCGTTAACGGCGGAGAGACGTGGAGTTCCTGGTACAACCAACCAACCGCGCAGTTCTATCACGTCATAACTGACAATCAATTTCCTTACTGGGTCTATGGTGGACAACAGGAAAGCGGCTCGGCCGGCGTGAAGAGCCGCGGCGACAACGGCGCGATCACGTTTCGCGATTGGCGCACCGTTGGCGTTGAAGAATACGGCTACGTCGCGCCCGATCCGTTGCACCCGAATCTGATTTACGGCGGCAAGGCTACGCGTTTCGACATGAACACGGGCCAGGTGCAGAACGTCGCGCCTGAGATTTTGCGCACCGGCAAGTATCGCTTTTTACGCACGGCGCCGATTCTCTTCTCGCCAGTCGATCCGCGCGTGCTTTATCTCGCGGGCAATGTTCTGTTCAAGACGACGAATGGCGGCGTGAGTTGGGAGATCATCAGTCCCGATCTGTCTCGCGAGAAACCGGAAGTGCCGGCGAGTATCGGTGTGTTTCGGCGTCCGGAGATGGCTACGCAGGCACGTCGCGGTGTGATCTACGCGGTCGCGCCATCGCCGAAAGACATCAACACGATCTGGGCGGGAACTGACGATGGTTTGATCCACGTCACGCGCGATGGTGGTAAGTCGTGGAAAAACGTAACGCCACCGGCTATTGATTCCTGGAGCAAGATCTCGCAGATCGACGCGAGCCATTTCAATGTGAACACGGCTTACGTCGCCGTGAATCGCATCCGGCTCGACGATCAGAAGCCGCACATCTTCAGAACAACTGATGGCGGCGCCACGTGGAAAGAAATCGTCCAGGGATTACCGGATGGTCCAGTCAACACGGTGAAAGAAGATCCGCAGCGGCAGGGATTGCTTTTTGCGGGTACGGAGTTGGCGGTTTTCTGTTCGATGACTGACGGTGAGTCGTGGCATCCGCTGCGACTGAATATGCCGGCGACGTCGATTCGCGATTTAGTGATTCACAACGACGATATCGTCGTCGGCACGCACGGGCGTTCGTTCTGGATCCTCGACGACATCACACCGCTGCGACAAGTGACCGAAGCAGTACCGAAGTCGCCGATGCATCTCTTTGCGCCGCAGGTCGCGTATCGCGTGAAGCGAAATGTGAACACCGACACGCCGCTGCCGCCGGAAGAACCCGCGGGTCAGAATCCGCCTGACGGCGCAATCATCAACTACTGGTTAAAAGAAGATGCGAAGTCACCAGTGACGCTCGAAATTTTCGACAGCCGCAATCAACTCGTGCGCCGTTATTCGAGTGACGACAAACCACCGGCGATTAATCCAAACGATTACGCGGTTCCGACTTACTGGTTTCAGCCGCCGCAAGTCTTAGCGACGAAGACCGGTGTGCAGCGTTTTGTTTGGGACTTGAAGTACGCACCGCCGCCCGTGTTCTCGCGTGGCTTTCCGATCTCGGCGATCTATAAAGACACGCCGCTTTATCCGCTTGGTCCATCAGTGCTACCAGGAACGTTCACTGTAAAACTGACGGCCAACGGCAAATCACAAACGCAAACGTTGACCGTGAAGATGGATCCGCGTGTGAAGACAGACGCCGCTGGTCTGCAACAGCAATTCGATCTCTCGCTGGAAGCCTATCGCGGCATGCAGCAGACCTTCGACACGATCGAAGAGATCAGGAAATTCCGCGAACAGAACAAAGCAAACGCTGAACTCGAAAAGAAAGCGGCGGCAATCGCGGGCGAAGGCCGCGGCGACGCCAGTTCACCCGGACTGCCGGGCGGCACGATCGACGTGCGCGACCCCAATCTCACGCGCCTCAACAACGGGTTTTCATCCCTCCTGGAACATTTGCAAAATGCAGACTTACCTCCGACACAGCCGATGATCGAGGCCGCGGCGGAGCTACAGAAAGTTCTCACAAAACTTATGGGAGATTGGAACCAGTTGAAGGGTAACGGCACGACCGGGGCAAACAACTTCGACCTTCTTATTAGAAACGGAAGCGTCGTCGACGGTTCAGGCAAGCCAGCTTACAACGCGGACGTCGCGATCAAAGACGATCGCATCGTGCGCATCGGCGATCTCTCGAAAGAAACAGCCGCGCGAACTATCGACGCGCGCGGTCTCGTAATCGCGCCGGGTTTCATCGACATGTTGGGCCAGTCGGAAACCTACGTGCTGATCGATCCGCGCGCGATGAGCAAAGTGATGATGGGTGTGACCACTGAGATCACCGGCGAAGGCGAGTCGGTCGCGCCAATCAACGAACGGCAGATCAAAGAGCAGGAAGGTTTTTTGCGCCGTTACAATCTGACAATCGACTGGCGCACGCTCGACGAGTATTTCAAACGGCTCGAAAAACAGGGAACGGGCGTGAACCTCGGCACGTTTGTCGGTGCGACTCAGGTTCGTGAATACGTGATCGGTTACGACGATCGCAAACCAACCGAGATCGAACTCGAACGAATGAAAGAACTCGTTGCGCAAGCAATGCGCGACGGCGCTCTCGGACTCTCAACTTCTTTGCAGTACGTGCCCGCGCGTTTTGCCGAAACTGCCGAACTCGTCGAGCTCGCGAAAGTCGCGAAGAAATACGGCGGCATCTACATCACGCATCAACGCAGCGAAGCAAACACGATTGACGCATCGCTAAACGAAGTCTTCGAGATCGCGCTCAAAGCGCAAATCCCCGTCGAGATTTGGCACCTGAAAACTGCGTACAAAAAGAACTGGGGACGCATGGCCCATGTGCTGGAGCGTATTCAGCAGGCACGCGATTATGGTATGGATGTCACCGCCGACATTTATCCTTACATCGCCGGCAGTACTTCGCTCGCCGCGTGTCTGCCACCGTGGGCACTCGAAGGTGGAACCGAGAAAATGCTCGAACGCTTGCGCGATCCAGCGACGCGCAAACGTTTGAAGAAAGAGATCTCCGAAGAGTCGATGGACTGGGAAAACATCTATCTCGGCAGTGGTGGACCACAGGGCGTCCTGATCGGCGCGGTTGTGAATCGTGAGTTGGAATCGTTGCAGGGCAAACGCATTTCCGAGATCGCGCAGCAGCAGAAAAAGGATCCGCTCGACACGGTGTTCGATCTGCTGCTCGCCGATCAGGGTCAGACCAGCGCGATTTATTTCATGATGACCGAGGCCGACATGCGCGCCGCGATGCAGTCGCCGTTGGTCAGTTTCTGTACCGACAGTGGCGCACGAGCCGCGGATGGGCCACTCGCGGGTTCGAAGTCACACCCTCGTGGCTGGGGAACGTATCCGCGAATACTCGGCCGCTACGTGCGCGACGAGCGCTTGCTCTCACTGGAAACCGCAATTCACAAAATGACCGGCGCGCCCGCGGCGCGTGTCAGCCTGCGCGATCGCGGTTTGCTGCGCGAAGGAATGTTTGCCGACATCACGATCTTTGATCCGCGCACGGTAATCGATCGCGCAACGTTCGAGAGTCCAAATCAGTATCCCGTGGGAATTGAATACGTGCTGGTAAATGGAAAGTTAAGCGTTGAAAAAGGACAGCACACCAAGACGCTCGCCGGCCGTGTCCTGCGCGGCCCTGGTTACGCAAACTAAAACCATCCACAGATTACGCAGACTCTGTGTAATCTGTGGATGGCTTTAGACCTTGATAATAATCCGCTTCCGGTAAAGCAGCCACATTAAAAACAGCCACAGCAGAATGAACGCGATTGCATAGAACAGCGACGCGTTGATCGGTGTGGCCCAGGTAAGGAAAAATTTGCGGAAGATCCAGGGTTGTGAAGAGATTCGCGTGCCGTCGCTCTGTGGGATACGGATCAGCGCCATCAACTTCACCATCAATCCACTGCCCACAAACAGCGCGAGCGCGTTGACGCCGAACACTTCGAACGGCCACGCCCAACGTCGAAATCCGTTGATATCGATCACCCAGTAACAGAGCGCCAGTAGTTGCAACGCTAATCCGGCCGTGAACAGCACGTACGAACTGGTCCATAACGCTTTGTTGATCGGGAAGAACGAATTCCACGCCCAACCCAACGCGACACCCGCGGCGCCGGCCACAAACATTGCCGCGACCTTGTCCCAACGCGTGCGTTCGCTGCGCAACCAGTGACCGGTCAACACGCCAAAGAGCGTCGTCGCGACGGCGGGAATCGTGCTGAGCAAACCCTCCGGATCGTAGACCTTCGCCTGTCGCCACACGTGCGCTCCGAACACAACTCGATCGATGTACGACGCAAGACTCCCTTCCTTACTCAGATCGCCCGCGGCAAATCCTGGCGCGGCGACGCGCGTCATCAATAACCAATACCCAACGAGCAACACCAGCGCGATCACAAACTGCGTTCGCACTTTCGTCTTGAGAAAGATCAGCGACGCGATCAGGTAACAGACCGCGATCCGTTGCAGCACACCCGGAATCCGCACATTCGCAAAATCAAAGTTTGGGATCAGATTAAGAAGGAATCCGAGCCCAAAGATGATTGCGGACCGCTTGAGCACTTTCAGATACAGCGCCCGCTGCACTGATCCCTGCTCGACGCGTCGCGCAAACGCAAGCGTGATCGAAACACCCACGATGAAAAGGAAAAACGGAAACACGAGATCCGTCGGCGTCCAGCCGTGCCATTGCGCGTG
The DNA here is from genome assembly GCA_035279345.1 of Pyrinomonadaceae bacterium. Lineage (GTDB taxonomy): Bacteria > Acidobacteriota > Blastocatellia > Pyrinomonadales > Pyrinomonadaceae > PSRF01. Next base: position 17,930 of record DATEHX010000089.1, read on the forward strand.
TTGCAGCGGCCAGTAAATGCTGGACCATGTGCCGGGATTGTTCACGAGCACCATGCCCGCGATCGTGATGCCACGAAAAACATCGAGCGAGACTAGCCTGTCACTAGAGGACATCTTGTCACTCCTGTAATCCTGTCAAAGGTTTTCGGCCAAGCCCAAACTCCTCCGGGTTTGGCAGGATCGAAGTCGTTTCATAGTTTCGCACCGCTTCGTCCAACGCACGGCTCTTGCTCAACCACAGCGACATCGCATTGTCATAACGTGCGAGGACACTGTCGAGCCAAAAGCCACGATTCTCAGCCAGCCACTGTTTCCGGTAACCCTCTCGCAACTCCGACAACTCTTCAGTCATTTCGCGCAGTTGGTTATATATCGGACTGTAGTAACGGCGCAGCCGCCGCACGCGCACGCGGTCGCCGAGGTTCAGATACGCTTCCCAATACTCACGGCTCAGCTTCTCAACCGTCTGCGCACGTCGTCCGAGATGGTCCAGCCGTTGCGCAGCAAGGATCATCGCGGGAACCATCGACGCGTTGCGGCGCGCGAGTTGACGATTGCGCAACAGACTCTCCAAAGCCGTTTCCACCTGCAAACGCATCTGCCGAATCTTCTCCGTATTCGCGCGCGCGTCGTTTTGAAACTGCGATGTGAATGGATCGCGCCAGAAAAGATCATTGGTCGTGCGAACACCCAGAATCGTGTTCACACTCCCAAGCGCGTGGATCGCCTTCACAAACTGATCGCCGTCTCCGTTCCGGAAAAACGCCCAATCAAAGTCCTGATCAAATCTGCCTTGATCCACGGTCCCAGCCTGCCATGAAGCGGCCGCACCCAACACGATCCCATACCAGCTCATCTCAAAGAGCGTTTCGCCGTCGTCGTCCCACGTAGTGTTCAGCATACCGATCGCGCCCGCGGCCTGACCGTCGCGCACGAAGTTGATGATGTTCTTCGACGACACGTCGACGTTGGGAAAGATCTGGTTCCAACCCCAAACACCCGGACAAACCATTTGCTGTAGTCCGGCATTCTTGAACGGATCGATGCGCGTGGCGAAGCTCTCGCGCGGCGTGTAGTCCCAATTCGCAACGATCAGATCTTTCGGAATGTTGCCGATCAGATCGGGATGATTGAGCGCGATGTCGCCCCAGAAAATCAGCTTGCGATTGTAAGGCTTGAGCAACTCGCGCACGCGGTTCAGATGTTCGAAATAAATGGCGCCGACGCCGCGCGTGCGCGCCTGTTCGCGGCTTTGTCCCTGGCCGAGTTCAAACGTTTCGTCCGCGCCGATGTGAAAGAACTGGCTCGGAAAAAGTTCATTCAACTCGCGATACCAGTCGGCAATCAGTTTGTAAGAGCCTTCCTGTTGTGGTGAGAGCACGTCGCCGTAAGGAACTTCGGCGAGC